>JBDUCC010000222.1:0-4098 GCA_040003675.1 bacterium
ATGGCATCCGTCGGTCGCCAGAAACTCCTGTCGAAGCCTGTCGCCCCCGTTTGCATGTGTGATTATAAGGCTTTGAACTGGGAATGGGAAAAGCTCGCGAATTGTAAAAAACTTAATGGCCAGCACGCGCGGGCCGGATCGAAGTCCCCAGCCTCCTGAGCTATAATCCAAAACCAGTGCATCTCGCTTTAATTGCCGCGCTGTGGCTTCCCACGTTGTCGTCTTAAGGCCGTGTGAAGCAACTTCTGTTTTGGAAGAGGTGTGATTATATGGCTGCAAAACTACCCGGCTCTAAGCTGAAAGCATACTCCCCAAAAGCAATCGTCACCGCGCCGCCGGAGCAGAGAAAGCATATCCTTCGCCGGTTTTGGTTGCCGGCAGTTCTAATCCTGGCGCTGGCGGCCGGTGGCTTGACGGGCATCATTGCCGCTTATCAGCTCAACTACTCCAAGGCGGCGAACGAAGTCGCAGCACTGGCCACTTACCGCCCAAGCGTGGTAACGCGCGTCTATGCCGATGATGGCGAAACTGTTATCGGCGAGTTCGCCCTGGAAAAACGCATCCCGCTCAAATACGAAGAGATTCCGGCGATGATGAAGAATGCAATTCTCGCCGTCGAAGATGCACGCTTTTATGATCACGTCGGCATCGATCCGATTCGCATCATCGGCGCCACCTGGAAAAACCTGACCAGCGATCGAGTCGAAGGCGGTTCAACCTTGACACAGCAACTCGCGAAGAACCTCTTCCTATCAAAAGAGCAGACGCTCAAACGAAAAATGAACGAGTGGGCGCTGGCTCTTCAAATCGAGCGCTATTACACCAAGAACCAGATCATGGAGCTCTATGCCAACCATATTTTTCTTGGCGCGAATGCGTATGGTGTTGAGGCGGGTTCTGAGACATATTTCGGTAAGCCGGCGAAAGACCTGACGATTGGCGAAGCGGCATTGCTGGCGGGGGTACCCAAGGCGCCGAGTGAATACTCTCCTACTTCCAATCCGACGAGAGCGAAAGAACGTCGTGATCTCGTGTTGGATTTGATGGCGAAGAATGGTTTCGCAACTCAAGCAGAAGTCGAAGCAGCCAAAGCAAAACCAATTCAACTGGCCGACACCGCGTATTACGGGTCGCAGCCAAAATCGAGTCCATTCGATTATCCGGTGGAAGCCGTGCGGCAGGAGCTTGAAGATAAGTACACCACGCGGGTCGCCCAGGGTGGCCTTTCCGTCTACACAACCATCAACGTGGCCGCGCAAAAGAAAGCTTATGAAGTCGTGCGCGCCGGCTTGCGCCGTTACGACAAATCACATGGCGGGTGGCGCTCGAGCTACCGGCTGATTCCAGCCGCGGCCAATGGCCAACCGTCGGCGCAGGAGATCGCTAGCTACAAAGATCCGGATTGGTATGGTAACGAATATCAAGAGGGCCGTTACCTTACCGGCCTGATCACGAAAATAGATCGCGCTAAAAATGAGGCGACGATTAGGTTTGGCAACTATACGGCGACAGTTGGGCCAGGTGATATGGGTTGGTCCAATCGGCAACCGAAGGATGAGTTGAAGGTTGGATATCTCGCCGAGTTTCAAATCAAGGACGTCGATAAGAAGAGCCGTCACTTGAAGGTCGAGCTTTCGCAAGTTCCAGCAGTCGCCGGGGCAATGATGACCTTAAATTCCAAGACCGGCGAGATTGTAACGATGGTTGGCGGCTATGATTTTTACGCCACCAGTAAATTCAATAATGCCACGCAGGCTTATCGCCAAACCGGTTCGGCGTTCAAGCCTTTCATCTACACCGCAGCGGTCGAATGGGGCATGACGCCGGACACTACCGTCAGCGGCGCCCCTATCAGCATCGGGAACTGGCAACCGCATAACTACGACGGCTCATTAGGCAATGGCGATCTGCCGTTAAAGATGGCCCTAGCGAAATCGATGAACGTACCCGCGGTCCATTTGCTGCAAACCGTTGGTATTCAAACGGGCGCGCAGATGGTCCGTCGTTTTGGTATCAAAGTGCCGATGGCGCCCTACTTGCCATCGGCGCTGGGCGCGACCGAGGTGCCTCTCGACCAGATGGTGTCGGCCTATTCCGCCTTTCCGAATAAAGGGATTCGCGTCGACCCACACATGATTCGGCGCGTGCTCGATCGCGATGGTGCAGTGCTCGAAGAATGGGAAAAGACGACTTACAAAGTCGTCAACGAATACGTTGCTTTAACAATGGTCTCGATGATGCGTGGTGTAGTTGATTTTGGCACTGCTACCGCTGCGCGCTCGGTTGGTGTGCCGCTGGCAGGCAAGACCGGCACCGTTAACGATCACACGGACGTCTGGTTTATCGGTTACACGCCGACGTACGTGACTGGTGTTTGGATGGGTTACCCGGGCAGGAAGAGACCACTGGGAAATGAAATGACCGGCGGTGTCGGCGCGCTTCCCTACTTCATAGATTTCATGAAGGACTTCTTGAAGGACAAACCTAAAGAAGATTTTGCGAAACCCAGCGCCATGCCGGAGGACATGAAGGAACTCTACCGACAGCGGCAGCGAGAACTCCAGGCCGAGCGTGCTCAGTTTAATGAGGACGCGTCAAAGACAGATGAAGATGAAACAACTACCACGCCAACCACGACCGGCGAACCTAAGCTGGAGCAAATGACGTTGCCGCCACCGCCTAAGGCGGAAGAAGGCCCGGCAAACCCGCAGCCAAAAGCTGAACCAGTGACCCCGCACGTTGATGCAGCACCACCGTCGACAACTCGTCCGCGCGAGGTTGATCCAACGAAGAAGAAGGGTAAGAAGGGTGGTGACGAACCGCCTGGGTAAAAGGATGAAGGCGGAAGGATGAAGGATGAAACTTAGCCGCTTCACTCGACGGCTTCCCTTATGCCGTTCTTAACGGTGAGGAGGTCACACAGTGGAAAGGAACTTACGGGAGAGAACGAAACAATTCGCGTTAAGGATCATTCGGCTCTATCTATCGATACCGGAACGCAGTGCAACAAGGGTTCTCGGTGGTCAAATACTTAAGTCGGGAACGTCGGTTGGGGCGCATTATCGCGAGGCTCAACGTGCTAAATCCAACGCTGATTTTATTAGCAAAATCGAAGGCGCGCTTCAGGAACTCGACGAGACTGCTTATTGGCTTGAGCTTTTAGCGGACTCCGGACTTGTGGCAAAGACTCGCCTCAAGTCTTTGCAACAAGAAACCCAAGAATTACTTGCAATTTTAGTTACCGTTGCCAAACGCGTAAAAAGTAAAGAAAAGTTGAAGAAGCGAAAAGTCCCCGTAACAACCTGACTTTTCTTCCGCCTTCATCCTTCATCCTTCATCCTTTATCCTTTTAGAATCTTTTCCAGCGCGTAAGGCAGCATCCTTCGCCACCACGGCCAATCGTGATCGACGTCTTCTCCCCAAAGATCGAGTGTGTACGGAATTCCTTTCGCTTGCAGAATGTCAGCGAGATGTTGACTGCGCTCGGGCGCTTCGTATGAGCCTTTGCCGGAAAGAATATAAATCGCGTCTGCTTTTTGCAGCAGCGGCAGGTAATAATCGTCGTTCAGGTTAGGCAGGTAGTCGGCTGGGTTATTGAAATAAACGTTGTCGTCGTAGAAACCTTTCAAATAAGAGCGAACGTCGTAACTGCCGCTCATCGCAATCACACCACGGAAAAGATCCGGATGTTTTAAGTAAGCGTTCGCCGCCAGAAAGGCGCCGAGGCTGGCGCCGGTTGTCAGAGGTCGCGCATTTTCATCGCCTGAGTCTTTTCGAATTAGGGGCAAGACTTCTTCAGTAATGTAACGATCGAAACGTGTTAACAACTCTGCTTTCATGTTCGGCGGCATCTGCTCGTTTAGCAGACTGTAACGGTTGACGCTGTTAATCGAATAAGCGCGCAACCGGCCGGCTTCTATCAGCGGTTTTATCGCATCCACTAAGTGAAAACGTTCATACTCGAGGTAGTCCGCCGCCGCGGTGGGAAACATTAGCAACGGTTGGCCCGCGTGTCCGTATGCGACCAGCGGCATTTCCGCGCTCAAGTTCTGACTAAACCAGCCTGTTATGCGACGCTCCATGGGACCCTTTCGCTGG
>JBDUCC010000061.1:0-13658 GCA_040003675.1 bacterium
ATCAACCGTTGACCGGCCATCGCCATCAATGTCGGACCCGGTATTGACTTGATATGGCCGCGCCGTTGCGAACTGGACGATCGGCGCAAGCTGAAAGCCGTGCGGGAAATCAAATACACCACCAGCCACGATCCTGTGACGCTCGTCAATCCGCGTGGGCCCAAACTCTCCTGCCTTAAACTGGTTCTCCAAAGCTATCGCGATACCGTTGCCACTGTAAGAGGCCGTGGGCTGTCCACCCCAGGATCTCGAACTGGAGAGCACGTAGCTTGCTGAAAACTGAGTATGACGAGTGCGACGGCGAAGTGTCGTGACCCAACTGTCATAGAGTGAACGATTGGTGGCGGTGAACATGTTGATCTGCTCGAGCCGTCCCGCGCCAAGTCCAGCATCGACAAAGGCCTTGTCAAAAAAGCGTGTGCTCGTCCCCCTGACACACAGCGGTGATGCTGGGTTAGAACCCGGGAAGCCCGCGTCACAGATGTTCCGGATGCGCGGATTGATGTTCGCCACTCGATTCTCATGGGTGCCAAGCGTGTGAACGTAATCGCTGGAGAGAACATAGCTCTGGCCAAGCTTGGTCTCGACACCCAGGGACCATTTCTGAACATAAGGATCTTTCAGAAGAGGATCGTTAATCCGGCCGAATCCCCCGAACTCCAACTCCGTATTGTTGACTACCGCCGGAACCGGCAGCGGATCGACTCCAAAGCGGAAAGCCGCTGTCTGACCAGAACCGACTGTGCTTAACGCGTTTAGATCAAGCACTGTCTGGTAAATGGTGGGATTCGATTGCTGTTTTGCGAACAACGTCAGGTTCTGAAAGATCTGATCATAGAAAATCCCATAGCCGCCACGAATCACTGTCCGGCCCGTGCCGTTGACGTCCCAGGCGAATCCCAATCGTGGCTGAAACTCCTTGTAGCTCGTGGTCGTCTTGGTCAAATCCGCGCCAGTGATTGCCTGGGCCCGCGCATTGTTCAGTTTGCCAAGTAACCGCATCGTGCGGTTATTGGTCTGATCCACCAGAATCTTGATGTTCGCGTCCCAGCGAAGCCCAAGATTGAGCGTTAACCTCGGAGTCACTTTGTAGTCGTCCTGGAAATACAGGGCCAACTGATGGAAAGGCGGTTGACTGGTGTCACCAGCACCGGTACTAAAAGTTATTTCCTTAACGGCACCGGGAGTGGCAAAGCCCTGCGGATAACAAGAGACCAAGGTTGTGCTAGTTGAACCCGGGCAGTTAGGCGATGGGACGTTATTTTTTATCACGAGCGGATCATCGAAAAAGAAGACCTGATGACCGTTGGCGCCAAAGAAGAAGAAGCCTGTGAGTAGCGTGTGAATGTAATTCACACCAAACTTCATGGCGTGTTTGCCTCGCAACACCGAGATGTCGTCGCGAAACTGAAACTTTCTTTCTTTCGTCTGTTGCGGCACGTTGACGTTTGCACCGCTCTGCACTTGCGGAAACACAATGTTCGGCTGGTCGGTTACACCCAATATCTCGTTCGTGAAGTCCTGAAACTGAAACGAAAACTGATTCACCACTCGCGGACTTAAAGTGTACGTATGATTGACGACAAAGCTAGTCAGCTTGTTGTTATTCGTGTTCCCGCCGAGGAGATCGGCTGGCTGACCACCATCGAACTGATCGTTCGGCGAGTCGTTCTTCTGGAACGCGTAGCGATAAAACATCGTCTGCTTATCACTGAGGTGGTGATCAATTTTCACAGTAAGTAGAATGTCGTTGTAGGGGAGCGGAATCGTCGGCGATGCGGTCACCCCTGGAATCGCGGCAATCTGCGGCAGCAGCGCTGGGTTCACCAGCAGGTTCTGCCGCTCGCGAAACTTTTCGATTGCACCAAAGAAGAAAAGCTTGTCTTTGATTATGCGACCGCCTATGGATCCGCCAAACTCTTCGCGATCGTACTTGGGCTTTGGATCTGTCGTCTGCTTTTCAAAGAAATCCTTGGCGCGCAAGGATTGGTTGCGGAAATTAAGGAAGCCTGAGCCATGCAAGGCGTTTGTTCCAGACTTGCTGATGACGTTGACCACACCGCCAACGGAGCGACCACTCTCCGCCGTCCAGCGGTGCTGCAGCACCTGGAATTCTTGGATTGACTCATAGGCAAAATTCTGGAGCAGACTGCCGACCACGTTGTCCTTATTGTCGCCACCATCCACGTTAACATCGACTTGTCGGCCATCGCCACCGCTGAAGGCAACGTTGCCGACGTGCGTCTTGGTCGGGTCGAAAGTGCCAACCGGACGCCCCTCCGGGGCGATGAGCGAGAGACTGGCGAAAGTCCGATTAAGCAAAGGAAGATTCTGAACTTCAGTCGGCGTGATGTTCCGGCCGAGTTCTGAAGTGGTTGTCTCGATCGGGTTTCCTTCGGAGGTCACTTCCACTGTCGCTGTCACTTCACCAGGCTTGAGCTCGAAGTTTTGGGTAACCTTCGCGCCGACATTCAATTCAAAATCTTTAGCAAGGGCCTTACTGAAATTTGCAGACTCCACAGTAAGGTCATACTTGCCCGGCTCCAGATTTGTAAGCGCATATTCACCCGAGTCGTTCGTGGTTGCCGTGCGGGTGGCACCCGTACCTTTGTGGGTGGCGGTGACTGTCGCCCCAGGCACTACGCGACCTTGCTCGTCGACCACCTTGCCTTCGATGTCCCCTCTGATTGCCTGTGCGTAAGTGGGAACCGCGAGCAAGACAAATAGCGCAAACACCACTACGACTCCTTGAACCGCAAACTGGAATTGCTTTCTCATGTGCCTCTCCTTTACGAGCTAGTGAGTTTCTTCTAAGTGGCCGGGTAAGCCCCAAGTTACTGGACGTGGCCGAATTTTCGATTGCAAGGCACATTCTCAACCCGAGATGCCTTTGTGTCAATCATTTATGACATAAAAGCTAAGGGAAATTGATCGCCCTATGCGCAGGAAACTCAAAATTATGGATGAGTATCTCTTTTTTTGAAGCGCGTGTGGTTCTAACCCTTCGCTTTTCCAAGAAATCCTTCGATTCCCTTACGACAATCTTCAGTTGTCCGGGCGATGACGTTCGCATCGGCACCGGCGGCCAGCGCGTCTGGAAATGCCAGGCCGTCGATTTGATAAAGCAGAGATTTAGTGAGGGCCACCGCGGACCGGCTTATTTTTTCAAACTGGCCACCGTATGCGTCAACGTCCGCAGCAAAGGTTTCCTCGGCAAAGACTTGATTAACAAGACCGAATTCCCTGGCCGTTTGCGCATCAATTTCCAGCCCGCGCGTAAGCAACTCAAAAGCGCGTTTCTCGGAAACGTTTCTGCGTAGGATGGCCGTTACCATCGCCGGGACAAAGCCAATTTTCACCTCGGGATATCCGAACCGCGCATTCGCGGAAGCAAGCACGAGATCGCAGGCGCTGGCCAGTCCACAACCACCGGCAAGTGCTCTTCCCCGGACCGCTGCAATCACCGGAACTGTTACCGCTCTAATCAAAGTAAACAAATCCAGTAACGAACGCGCATCATCAGCTTTTTCGCTCACCGAGCTGTCCGCAATCTTTTGCAAAGCCGAAAGGTCCGCTCCTGAACAAAAGTCGTTACCGGCGCCGGTGATGATGATCGCTTTAATAGCTGCATCATCGTTTGCCTTCCTTAATGAACTCTTCAACTGTTCGATCATTGCGGCGTTGAGGGCGTTACGTTTTTCGGGACGGTTAAGGATTAGCGTCGCAATTGAGCCTTCGACGGAGTATAGGACGAATTGAGTTTCGTTGGTCATCGGGAAAGGATGATTCTTAAAATAGCAGCTTGAGAGCCTGGGCTTCTTCGTCAGGAACGTCGATGGTCATTCGCAATAGTGCGGTCGAAAATGTTTTGCCCTGCGCGTCGGTCATGAGAGACAGCGTGCCGCCGCCGCCCAGACTGTGATGGAGAAGAAAATTAAGCGCGCCCAGGTTTGGCAGCTCAAATCTTTCTACGTCGCCTTTGCAAATCCCTTTGAAGTGCTCCTTAACTCGGGCCGCTGTCACTTCACGTACAAGTATTGGATAGACTTCACCATTCAAGGCGATCAAGCCCACGTTAGCTGTGTCGCCTTTATCGCCAGAGCGAGCGTGCGCAAGTTTTACGAGTTGGATCTTCATTAACAGAAATCAGAACAAAGCCATTTGTCACTGATCATTTGACATTGATCATTTGTCATTAAGGCTGATGCGAGCAATTTCAGCAACGCGCTCGATGCAGAACCGCGAGCGGTAGCGACCGGATGCTGCCACTGCCTTGAAAGAAAAGGAAATCCGAAGCACGTTGAATTGGTAAGTCGAGCATTGCATCCGGTCGCTACCGCTCGCGGTTCTGCATCAGCTTCTTTAGACGTCAATTATGTTTACGCTTGCGTTAATCTCGGCCTTGGGCAGAAGCGCCGGCCAATACGCGACAATCTCTTCAACCTTAGGGCGGCCACCTGCAAACCCAGTCACGCCCGGTGGTCCAGTCAGCACCAACGGTGCAATCTCTTTGGTGAATCTTTCCACTGCGGAGCGGTTTTCACTGCGCACTCCAACTCGCAATTGCACCTCGGCTAAATCGGCCGAAGGCATCCCGACAAGTGGGCCATGCGTGGCGTTGGCACCAACGAATTCGGTGAGCACTTCGTCAAACTTTAGGCCGAGGCGTTCGAGACGCGCGCGCAGAATTCGGTCGGCTGCTTTTGCCTTGTCGTACGCGTCGGGCCATGAGTAGACGAGGGTTCCAACAGCTTTGTATCCGGCAGAATAGCTGATTGAAACTTTGAAAGTATCGGTGGCCGGTCGTCCTTCGATTCCAAAAACGCGAACGCGGTCGCGGCCTTCGTATTCGAGCTGCACGGTCGTGAAATCCGCCACGCAATCCGGCGTAATGTACTCGTGGGGATCGCCCATCTCATAAACCAGTTGCTCTTTAATAGAAGGTATAACTACCCAGCCCCCGGTGCGTTCATGTTTCGTAATCACGAAGCTGCCATCGGGCGCCGCCTCAACAATCGGGAACCCTACATCGGCGAGGTTGGGAATGCTGCGCCACTCGTACTGGCAGTTCCCTCCCGAGCATTGCGCGCCACACTCAATTATGTGTCCCGCGATTGTGCCGGCAGCTAACTTGTTCCAGTCGTCTTTGTCCCAGCCGAACTCGTGAATCAGGGGAGCCAGTGTAAGTCCCGTGTCCGTTGCGCGGCCCGTGATTACGATGCGCGCGCCGCGATTCAATGCCTCGACCATCGGCGCTGCTCCCAGATAAACGTTCGCGCTTTGGATTCGATCACGAACCGTGTCCAGCGTTGCGCCGGTATCCATGTTGCGCATTTCAACTCCGCGAGCCAGCAATTCATCGATGCGCGGCATGATGTCATCACCAGTCACAATACCGATCTTAAGTTTGCCGCTGAGACCTAGTTCACGGGCAACTTCCTTAATAGCGCCGGCACAGCCCTCTACATTCACGCCGCCTGCGTTGGCAGTAACCCGAATGTCGCGCTCGACGCAGGCGGGAAGTATCTGCTTCATCAGCGGCACAAAATCTTTCGCGTAACCGGCAGACGGGTCACGCGAACGCTGCTTCTGCATGATCGACATCGTTACTTCAGCCAGGTAATCGAGCATCAGGTAGTCGATTGGACCACCTTCCACCTGACGCACGGGCGCGTCTGGTAAGTCACCCCAAAAACCCTGACCAGCCGCAATGCGAATCTTTTGTTTCATTTGTTGAAAAGTTAAGAGTTCAATCCTTAAAGTCGTTGCTTGCGGCAACAATTCTAAAGTCGAACTCCAAAGCGGTGCATGAATTGTAGAAGCAAAATTATACCAGCGAGGGCGGTAGCACAAACTGGCCAATGTGTGGCCCATCATAGTTCAGACTGGTGCGCAGGCTTAGCTCAATCGCGTCACGCGTATCTTCGGGTGTTATGACCGCATCAACAAAGCCACGCGCCGCCGCATACTTTGCATCGAGATCTCGCTCGTAGGTTTCCCGCACACCATTCATCTGCTGTTCGAGGTCAGCTCCTGGCTCTTCTCCCTTTGCCCTCAGCTTTTCCAGTTGGCTACCGAACACAGCTTGCACGGCTGAGTCGCCTTCCATCACGCCCATGCGGCCAGTGGGCCAACTGAAAATGAAATCCGGATCGAAACCCTGCCCGGCCATCGCATAGTAACCGGCGCCCGACGCGTGATTTACCGTCAAAACAATTTTGGGAACCAAAGCCGTTGCCATTGCTTCGACGAATTGTGCGCCAGCGCGAATGATTCCGGAGTGTTCCGCCTCAGGTCCGACCATGAAACCCGATACATCCTGAACAAAAATCAGCGGAGTTTGATGGCGGCTACAGGTCTCGATGAAATACGCCACCTTCTCGGCAGATTCCGTGTAGATGATGCCGCCAAAGCGCGGCGGACCACCGGCAGCCGGCTTCACCATCCCGCGATGATTAGCTATGACGCCAACCTGAATGCCGCGAATACGCGCATGGCCAGTGATGATTTCTTTCGCATAGTCAGCCTGGAATTCATCAAGCTCTCCATCGTCCAGCAAACAGTCCAGCAACTCGCGCATGTCGTAAGGCTGGCGATGATCTTCAGGAATGATTTCGTAAATTTTTTCAGCCGGTGTTTTGGCTTGTCCAACATTTTTTGAGTGTGCGTTTACCGGGTCACTATTAAGCGGCAACTCGGAAACGAACACGCGAATTTTCTCAATGCAGGCTTCATCATTCTTTACGCGATAATGGGCCACTCCGGATAATTCGTTGTGCGCACGCGCGCCACCAAGCGTTTCGTTATCGATCGTTTGTCCGGTCGCGCCTTTCACCAGATTCGCACCGCCCAGTCCCATGAAAGACGTGCCCTCCACCATGATGATCACGTCGGAAAGCGCCGGAAGGTACGCGCCACCAGCGATGCACGGCCCCATTACTGCCGAAATCTGCGGCACCTTTAGATAACGCCGCATGATTGAGTTGTAATAGAAGATGCGCGACGCGCCATACTGTCCGGGAAAAACGCCGCCCTGATAAGGAAGGTTAACGCCCGCGGAATCGACGAGGTAAATGATTGGCACGTGACAGCGCATCGCAATTTCCTGCGCACGCAGAATTTTTTTGATCGTCTCCGGCCACCACGAACCCGCCTTGACCGTCGCGTCATTGGCAACCACCATCACTTCCCTGCCCGCCACGCGGCCAACTACAGTCACGACTCCAGCCGCCGGCGCGCCGCCGACTTCGTCGGAGTTCTGAGTGCTGAGTACTGAGTACTGAGCGCCACTCTCCGGCTCCTGACTTCTGACCTCTGATTTCTGACCTCTATTCTCTTTGTATTGATCGTAAGCGACCAATAGCCCAATCTCCTGCGAATAGGTGCCCTTATCGAGCAGCAAATCTATCCGTTCGCGCGCAGTGAGTTTGCCTTGCTTATGCTGTTTCTCAATTTTTTCCGGCCCGCCACCAAAGCGCAAGTTTGCCTCAAGCTGACGCAGTTCTGCGGTAAGTTCCCTCAAGCGGGAAGACTTTTGTTTCGGCTTGGATTCAGTAATTCTCATTGATAGCGAGAGATCGGCGCCGGCAACTAACCTAGGTCTAGGATTGAAGAGTCTTCAACAAATCGTTGGTGCCCACCTGTGACGGAATGCCTTCAATAATTGTGACACGCACCCCTCGCAGTTCCATCACCACTCGACCTTCGCTCGTCTGCCAGGCGTAGAGGTTTCGAGTTTCGCGTTTCGAGTTTCGAGTTTGATCTTCGTTGGATTGCTCCACGGCCTTCGCGCCAGCGTACCGAAGCCTCATTCGCTTCACGTAGGCATCGAAAAACTCGCGCGCGTCGGCTTCGGTGTCCCAGGCTGAGACGTGGGCGATCATCACTTGGCCTGGATTTGCGCCTTCGTAAACGTCGTAGCGATCTCCAGCCCAACCAGCCGAAGCGCGGCGTGATTCGGCGGGCGCATTTAGAAATTGATCCAGAAGCAGGTAGTAGCCCCACTCGCCATTTACATCAGCGTCGATGCGATGCCATGAAGCAGCCGGCAGCGTGCGGCCGGCGGTGGGCAGTTCTGAAGCCGGACTTTTCTCAGCGGCGTTGAGCAACCCGCTAACGTCGGGAAGCGTGATTCTCAACGGCCGTTCATACGCAAGATACTTTTCCGGGTGCAGGATTTGCTCCGTAGACAATGGCAGCTTTGAAAAGGCGGCAGACAAGCCGGCGAAGCCGTCGCGCCTGTAAACGACGGTGGCCCATTCGCTTCCCTGTAGATAGGGAAAAATCAACGACTCGCGCAAAGCTCGCGGCGCCTTGTTAAATTGTTCCGTATTTACTCCGCCACTAAGCGAACGCGTGAACGCCAAGGCGACCAGAGGATTCTTCGCCATGTAAACCATCATGGCGAGCGTGGCATCACCTTCAATCAGCGCGTGCGCGGCAAGCTCGGCATCGGAATCTCCGTGCGGCCATTTCTGAAACCGGCGCAGGTTAAAGTGCTGATCCTGAAGCGCATGGGTCAACTCGTGCGCCATTACCGGTTTTTGAGTCTCAACCTCCAGCCAGTCTGCCAGATAAAACTCGCTCGCTACCGGATCGTAGTATCCAGCGACTTGCTCAAGTAATACCTTGATGATCAGAGGCCGGTACTCGAATTCTGCCGGCGCCAAACCAAACTTCCGGTATGCGACCTCTGTCGCATGCATTTCGTTCGTGGTCATCTGCTCGTAAAGATTTTTCACAAGCATGCGTTCGATCTCAGTGCGCGATTGGGCGCCACTTTTTACCGGACGCAGAATTGGCAGCTCGCGTATTTTGCTGGTGTCCTCCAGCACGGCAGCAGTGGTAGTAACAATTGCGGCCTCGCGCGCCGCTCGACTGGAAATTGCGGCCCGTTGCTGCGCCTGGCCGGTAGCCCTTGGCGAATTGATCAATGCGCCGGCTGTGAGAGCTGCCATTGCGGCGCTAACGGCCAGTAATCTGCTAATATTCTTTGACATCTTCAGGCTTTCGCTCTTATAGTCCGCCTAATCATAAGGACAATCACGTTCGACAGTTCGACCAAGCTTCAAAACCAAAGTTTGAGGGTTTAACGCTCAGATGACAAGTCCCGCACCAGAAAATGTATTCGGCGAATGGCATGAGTCTCTCGTGCGCGTGCGTTATGCCGAGACTGACAAGATGGGCATTGTCTATTACGCCAATTACCTTGTCTGGTTCGAGATTGGCCGCACCGACTTTTGCCGCGCTCGCGGTTTTAACTACCGGGACATGGAAGAAAACGACGACGCGTTTTTGGTCGTCGCTGAATGCTATTGCCGTTATAAAGCGCCCGCGTACTACGACGACGAATTGCTCATTCGCACTCACATCACGGAATTGCGCCGCCGCTCGCTGAGATTCGGCTACGAAATCGTGCGCGCATCAGATGGCCAGGTTATTGCTGAAGGCGAAACCGGCCACGTGATTACTGACTCAACCGGACGCGTTCGCTCGTTTCCTGAAGGCTATGCCCAACGGCTGCTGGCTCCGCCGATATTGAAACCCGCGGGCGGAGAAATTGTGCCCACCGAAACCGGCCCAGCATAGCTCTCCTGATCAAATTGAGGCCCGAAGTGCTTCTAATCGTGGGCCAGGTTAAGCCTGACAATTCCACGCGTTCGACCGGTCGTTTCGTCAATATCCAAAACCGCCCCGCAAATCCTGACAGCGCCAGTCGAATGCTCGGCCCTTCTTCCCATCGCCGAAGTAAACCGTGCAATTACATCCTTTTTATCCATCCCGATGACGCCGGAATAACTGCCCGTCATCCCCAGGTCCGTTAAATAACCGGTTCCGTTGGGAAAGACACGCTCGTCAGCAGTTTGCACGTGAGTGTGCGTGCCCAGAACTGCCGATACGCGCCCATCCAGATACCAGCCCATCGCAACTTTCTCCGAGGTAGCCTCCGCGTGCATGTCAACAATGCGAACCTTAGTCTCATCGGGCAAGTCCTCCAGCAATCCATCGGCAGCGCGAAACGGATCGTCCGATGGCGGCATGAAAACCCGGCCCATCAGATTCATTACCGCTACGTTGACGCCGTCAATCACCCCGGTCCAAATGCCGCTTCCGGGCGTATCAGGCGGATAGTTTGCCGGCCGCAACAACCGCGGTTGTTTGACGATGTACGGAGCCGCCTCCTTCTTATCGAAAATGTGGTTACCGGAGGTCATTACGTCGATGCCGGAGGCGAACAACTGCTCGCAAAGAGATGGGGTGACGGAAAACCCGCCCGCGAGGTTCTCAGCATTCATTATTGCCAGATCTATAGCGTGCTGTTCCCGAAGATCCTGAATACGCTCCAGCACAGCAATGCGGCCAGGCTTCGCAACCACGTCACCGATCATTAGTACATTCATAAATACCGTGAATCGTAAATCGTAAATCGTAAATAGACAAAAGCCGTAAATTGCAACTCGTCAATCGAGATAGGAGGGAAACCACTATTTACGATTCACGATTTACGATTTACGACTTTGTTGGCAAGAGGGAAATCCGCGTTGGTCGTTCCGGAGCCGTAATTGAACCTGCATGTACAGGTGGGTGACCTTTAAAAGCCGCAGCCTCTGGCAATTCTTAACGCTGAAGAAGTGCACTGGCAAGCGGCGTCGGTCTCCCATTTTAACGGCGTTGGCTCAATCATCGTAACTCGGTGACGGGCCCCGCAGAATATTTCCCTCCGCCGCGGGGATACTAACACAGACGAGCGAAACTGAGGTAATTACCAATTTCGCGGGTAGCCGATTGCCGATTTTTGATTGCACGCCTGGCTAGGAAGCCAATCGGCAATCGGAAATTGGAAATATGGTTTGAGACTCAACCCAGCGAGATATTTTCCGCAGCGCCCTTTTCCTGCTGGATAGTGCTGCGGACCTTCAAAAGGCGGTCGAGCATTTCGGCGCATTCGGTACTGCGAGTGGCCAGTTGGGCATCGGCCTGTTCGTGGGTTTCCTGCAAGCGGTGAAGTTCGTCGGCAATGTGCAGAGCAGCCAGAATGGCGACCTTTAAGGAATCGACGGTCAAGGTCCCGGAGGAAATCTCGCGCATGCGGCTATCGACGAAATCCGCAAGTTTGGTGAGGTATGCTGAGTCGCCGTCTGAGCGAATGTTATACGTCTGGTTGTAAATCTCAACCCGAATAATAGGCGGCGCGGAAGTTTCTACAGTTTTCTTGCCTGGCATTTCAGCAATTCCTGTCGTCATCTGAGTTCCTCCGCCAGCACAGGATCGAGCGCCGCCACAGCATCAAGCATCGCTTCAACCTTCATGCGAATGATGTCGCGTTCCGCCAGTAATGCTTCCACCTGCTTTTCGAGGCGTTCCTGTTCGCGAGGGACGCTGCCGCGATTGCGACGCATGTTGGAAAGCTCTTTTTCCAGGCTCTCCTTCTCGAGACGCAGCGTCTTGGTGAGTTCGATCGTCCGGTAGATCTTGTCTTCCAGATGTGAAAACTTTTCCAGTCCTGACAATGCGATCATCTAACTATTCTTTCTACGTTTTGTGCTGTCCGCGCTGGCGAGGCGATTATGCGACTTCGCGCTGTTAAGCGCAAGACTGTGCGCGTCGATAAGCGTGATTTATTTTTAGTGAAGCTCAGCACTGAACTTCTTCAGCAATGAGTCCAACAAACGCCGGTGACGCTCTTCCACTTCTTCGTCGCGAAGTGTCCGCTGGTCCGACCGGTATTCGATTCGCAAAGTTATCGATCGTTTGTCGTCGGGAATGTTTTGCCCCTCGTAGGTTCCAACCAGTTTTACGCCTTGATAGTCGTCGACTCTTTCCGACTCAATGCCGGCTACTAATCCGCCGAAACTGATGTCGCGATTAACGAGTAGCGTCACATCGCGCACAACTGAGGGATAACGAGGCAGTGCTTTGTACTTGATTTCGGTTTCTGAGATTTCAAAAACGGGAGTCAGGTTCAGTTCAGCCACGTAGACTCGCTGACGAAACTTATAGGTCGCGGAAATTGTTTCTGACAGTGTGCCAATGCTGCCAATGTTCGTTCCGTCCGCAAGAGCTATGCGCGCCGACTGGCCCGCTCGCAGATGTTTGACCTCTGCTTCGGTGAAAACCAATGGCGGCAAATTAATGGCGGCAATTGCCGCTTCCAGTGCGCCCTTGAGATCATAGAAATCAAGTTCACGTGTCGCCTGCGCGCGATCCTGTTCGCTCGCTCCGCCGACAGCGATCAGGCCAACCGATTCAAACTCATGAGGAAGCTCGCCGGCCACGGAACCCGCAAAAATACGCCCGATTTCGAACAAACGCACGTCTCTCGTGCCCTGGTTGAGGTTGTGGCGAAGCGACTGCAGCAGCCCCGGCAATAAGCTCGGACGCATGCGAACGGCGTCTTCGAGGATCGGATTGCGGAGCGTCACGAAAGATGATTTTTTTGCCGTCTCATTCGACGGTGCGAAGGCGAAAACATTATCGTTCGCAGCATCAATGAAACTAAGGTTGATTGCTTCATCAAAACCCAAACCAGCCAAGACGCGCCTTAGACTGCGGCGCTTTAACTCTGCCGGTTGATACTCACCGGCCATGGCAGAGGGCGGCAACTCTGAACCTATGTGCTCGTAGCCGACGTGCCGCGCCACTTCTTCGACCAAGTCTTCTTCGAGACTGACGTCGACACGCCAACTGGGGACAACGAATGTCTTCGACTGGCCGTTCGCTGGAAAAGCGCTCTCGAAACCCAGCGCTAGCAGAATGCGATCCATCTCAGTGACGTTAACTCGAAGTGATGTCAGACTCTCAACCCTCTCAGGACGAAATCTTATCGACCGCGGAGCCTGGGGGCTTGGATACACGTCAATAACGTCTTCAGTGGCTACCCCGCCGGCGATATCACAAATAAGATCGATGCATCTCGCTTGCGCTTTTACGACGTTCTCGCAATCGGCGCCACGTTCAAAACGCTTGGATGCTTCGGTGTCCATTCCCAGTTTTCGCGCAGTTCGCCTGACAGAGTCCGGATTGAAATAAGCGCTTTCAATCAACACATCGACAGTGGCTGCTGAAATCTCTGAGTCTAAACCGCCCATGATTCCGGCAAGCGCTACAGGTCGCTCCGCATCTGCTATGACGAGCATGTCGGAACTAAGCGAACGCATAACGCCATCGAGTGTTTGCAGTTTTTCTCGTTCCGTCGCGCGCCGCACAATGATTTTCTGACCGCTGAGTTTCTTAAGATCGAAAGCGTGTAGCGGTTGGCCCAACTCATGGAGCACATAATTCGTAATGTCTGCAACATTATTGATAGGCCGTTGTCCGATTTCGTTGAGACGTTTTGCAAGCCAGTCGGGCGACGGGCCAATCTTTACGCCACGCACAACGCGGGCGGCATACCGCGGACAAAGGTCGGCATCCCCAATTTCAACCGTCGCGAAATCGTTTGCTTTTCCGTCCGTTTTCGCGACTTTGGACTTTGGACTTTGGACTTTGGACTTCTCGATTACCGCCACTTCGCGCGCGATACCGACATGCGAGAGGCAGTCGGGCCTGTTTGAAGGAACTTCAACATCCAGCAACGAATCCCCATTGCTTTCGGCAACCGCGTCGATGGCCAGGCCAACCATAGTGAGCCGCTCCCGCAATTCCAGCGGGGTCAGCTT
>JBDUCC010000002.1:0-40862 GCA_040003675.1 bacterium
AATAAAACGCAGCAGCCTCGTCCAGATCCGCCACTTGTAAAATCACTCGAAACAGTCTGTCGGCCATGTTACTCCTTTCGACTCGCCGGGCTGTGCAGCACGCGCTAGATGCAGTTTAACGATTGATTAGCTTACCAAATTGTTCATGCGCTTTCCTTAGCTAGTCAGAGTCGTGAGAGACCAGATTTGGAATCAGTGACCTTGTACTTCAAATCCCAAGGGGAGAGCAATAGCCTCGAAAAGAACTTCTTTAAGGAAGGCACTAAGAGTGATGCTGTTGACTTGGTTTCTGCGGCCGGGTTAAGAATGCATGGCAGCGGAATGCGCCGGCAGGACTGCGTTATTAGACCTAAAGACCGAGATTAGCGTTAGAAAAGAAGTACAGGTGTGAAAAGAGTTGAGGTTCGTAAGTAGGGCTATGACCAAAAAAGACGACGGGCGCCGACCTCCCCCAAGACCGGCGCCCTTGCCTTTATCTCAGTTCTCCCATGGAGAATTAACGATGACGGATGGTAGCTCGAGCCATTTCAATGATGGTTGCAGTAACCTTGCAAACTCCTCACAAGGTCGTAACAAAAACTTTCCAAAGATTTTCTGCTTTGAGGCTTCAGAGAGTTGATTTAGGGTGAAATTCAACCGGTAAACCACAGCAAAGGGGTACAGGAAATGAGCGAGCGGCGGGTTGCGCCTTATGGTTCTTGGGAATCGCCAATAACTTCCAACTTAATCGTCGCGGGTTCAGTTAGCCTGGGCCAGCCGCTAATTGATGGCGCTGATCTTTACTGGATCGAGATGCGGCCCAGCGAAGGCGGACGCAGCGTCATCGTCAAACGCGATTCCACGGGCTGCCTAGTAGATGTAACACCGCCCGGCTTTAACGCCAGAACCCGCGTTCACGAGTACGGCGGCGGCGATTACACCGTGTGCGATGGTGATGTTTACTTCTCCAATTTCTCCGACCAGCAGATTTATGTGCAACGAAAGTGGGGAGCGCCTGAACCTCTTACCGCGATTGCAAAAATGCGTTATGCGGACGCCATTGTGGATAAGCGGCGGCAACGGCTGATCTGCGTGCGGGAAGACCACACACTCGAAGGGCGCGAAGCAGTAAACAGCTTAGTGAGCATCGACTTGGCAGGCGCAGACCGCGCCGGCGAAATCCTGGCTTCCGGTAACGACTTTTATTCGTCGCCGAGGCTTAGCCCTGATGGCTCTCGCCTGGCATGGCTCACCTGGAACCATCCAAACATGCCCTGGGACGGGACCGAGCTCTGGGCGGCAAGAGTTAACGACCATGGATTACTGGAGCGATTGGAGAAAGTCGCTGGCCGCAATCAGGAATCGATCTTTCACCCCCAATGGTCTCCCGCTGGCGAGTTGTACTTTGTTTCCGACCAAAACGGTTGGTGGAACCTTTATCGCTATAACGAGGCGAGCTTTGTCGAGGCGGTGGTCGAGATGGAGGCGGATTTTGGGATGCCTCAATGGGTTTTTGGCATGTCGACCTACGGTTTCGAATCGGCGGAGCGAATTGTTTGCAGCTACGTCGAAAAAGGCATTTGGCGTGTCGCTATTATCGACACTCGAACACGCGAGCTTGAGCGTATTGAGAGTTCCTACACCGATATTAGCTTTGTGCGAGCTGCGCCAGGTTTCGCCGTAATGCGCGCCGGCTCGCCAAGCGAACCGCTCTCGCTCGTTAAGCTTGACTTGAACACGCGCCGCTTCAAAGTGCTCCGACGATCCAACAACATTGAGATAGCCGCCGGGAATATTTCACAACCGGAAACGATCGAGTTCCCGACCGAAAACGGGCTGACGGCCCACGGCTTTTTCTATCGACCGACGAACGCGAATTATCAGGCATCCGGTAACGAACAGCCGCCGCTTTTAGTCTTGAGTCATGGCGGACCAACCGCCGCCAGCACGACTGTAAAGAGTTTGATTATTCAATACTGGACCAGCCGCGGCGTTGGGATATTGGATGTCAACTATGGTGGCAGTACCGGCTTTGGTCGCGCTTATCGCGACAGGCTGAAGGGCCGGTGGGGAATAGTCGACGTTGATGATTGCGTTAACGGCGCCCGCTACCTGGTTACGCGAGGCGATGCCGACCCGGATCGTTTGATGATCAGCGGCGCCAGCGCCGGCGGTTATACCACGTTATGCGCGTTGACTTTTCGCGACGCGTTCAAAGCGGGCGCCAGCCACTTTGGTGTCAGCGACGCCGAAGCACTGGCGAAAGACACGCACAAATTCGAGTCGCGTTATTTGGACCAGCTCTTTGGCCCATATCCCGAAGAGCGTGAAATCTACTATGAAAGATCTCCGATCAACTTTACCGAGCGCTTGTCTTGTCCGGTAATTTTCTTCCAGGGTCTGGAAGATAAGGTAGTCCCGCCAAGCCAGGCGGAGATGATGGTTGCTGCGCTGCAAGCCAAAACAATTCCCGTCGCCTACATTGCATTTGCAGGCGAGCAGCACGGATTCCGGCAAGCCCAAAACATTAAGCGTGCGCTCGACGGGGAATTCTATTTTTATTCCAGGGTTTTTGGGTTCGAAACAGCAGAGGAACTGGAACCGGTGGAAATTCAGAACCTGGCGGCCGCAAGCGCTCCGCCAGACAAATAAGCGATCTATTGAACTGGTGGATCGGAAATCGTCGCGGGGCCGCCGCCATGATCGCCGCCGCGCAGCACCGAACTTTCATCGACGAAGTACGAAAGTTTCCCCGTCTTCCCATATTCAAGCGGTACTGCCGTGACCTCAAACCTGTTCGCCGAGACCGACAACTCGATCTTATAACCATACAGGTCCAACATCTCCTTGTTGATCATTCCCGCTGTTAGCAGTTCATCGAGCGTGCCATAACGACCGTCGCCGGTAGTAGCTTTAAATGTCTCCTCGGCACTTACCAAAGTCCGCAAGTTGCTTTTAGTGATTGCCTCGTTGGCGTTCAACGGCGCTGCGCTTGCATCGTTTGCCATGCTTGCAATCATCAGGAGCAGCAGGTTTCTGGGGACGTGCAACTCGTGAAGCGGACCGGAACCTTCATTTGAAATCGAGTAAGTAAGTGGTTCGACCTCGGGATTTAATCGCGAAAGGAGTTCCGCCATCTTTTCATTCTTTAGATTTGCTGGATTCCCGGCTAACCCATATCCAGCTATCAGCGCCGGCGCCATGTAAACCTGCGCCAGCGTTTCGCGCGACTGCCAGCGACTGGCATTTCGGAAGTAACTATTAGCGGAAAGCGTCTCGCCGTTTAAGTAAGAGGCAACCGCCCGTTTTGTTGCACCGGGGGTTGGCGAAATGATTAGAAAGTTACCGACAAAAGCGTACGACAAGAGATTCCCGTAGGTTGTGATTTCTGTGTCGTCCTTTCGTTCGGTTTGGGAAAGCAGGTTAGCGCTCTTGCCTGCCAACGATTCAATGATCTTTGGTAGCAAGCGACTAACCGCGTCTTTATCTTTTAGTGCGATGGCGATGACCGGGTCAGGTTCGGACGAAGCCGTCTTTGGTGGATCTTTGTCGGCGGAGCTTGCTGATTCTTTTGAAGGGTTGTCGTCAGTAATCTTCGGGAGCAGCGCGAGCGAGATTTCATTTCCCAACAGCGGCAGTATGTCGTCTTTGATCTTCAGTCCTAATTTTTTCTCGTATTCTGCAAAAGGAGAAACCGGCGGAGCAGAGCTTACTGTCTGCGAGGAAGGTTCGCGCGAGCGCTCATTCAAGTTGTTGATGGTCTTCAACAGCTGGGCATACATTTGCGAATAATCGAGCGAGGCGGAAATAAACAGATCACTGTCTGACGGTAAAACACTGGGCCCGTGGGGAGCCACAGGCGGACCCGAAATGAACTGGGGGAAGAAGGGCACCGGGACAGCGCTGTTTTCAGGGCCACTTAGAATTAAAACGCGGGCAACGTACGCATCTCCTTCAAAGGCCACTCCAGCCGCGACACCTTCGGGCCATTTCGCCTGCCCGGCAAAAAAGGCGCCGTACAGCGAAAACATCAGCGTATTGACTAACTGTGAATCCTGACCGGAACCTACAGTCGCATCCTGAGGACTGACTACCGCCGTAGACGTTGGTTCAGTTGTCGTCAGAATTGCATCCTCATTTGCTGGAGGCGGCGGAGGTTCAACAGCCGTTGTGAACTTGGGCACTTGAGTAATCGTAAATTCGTCGACTTCGGACGGTGCTTCCGGCTTCGGCTGTTTCGCTTCTTCTTCAACTCTCCGTTGTTCTTCCTCCTCCATTTTCTTGCGACGCTCCAGGTCCTCTTTTTCAATCGCTTTTACGTCGACATAAACAAAAATCGACTCGGCGGAGAAGCGATTGCGCGCGGTAGCGAAATTAGGATTTTCTGCCAGCAGTTTTGCGCGCCGAGGTTTCAGGTCGCGGAAAGCAAAAGCTTTGTCACTAAGAAGCACCAGCGACCCAACATGCGTGATGTGATAAGGAATCGAGGGGCTGTCAGACGTGTTCGCAGGCCCGGGCGACGGACTTGAAATGGTTGCAGGCTGACCCGAGGATGATGTCGGAGTCGGCGCGGGCGTCGGCGCAATAATTGGCATGAACCGGCGCAACTCAGGTTCAAACTTCTGCGCTTCTTCCGGGGAAGAGAATTCGATCGCCATTAGCACCGCAGGCAAATCTGTTTTCGTGGGCCAACTCGCCAACAACATGCGGGAGCCGGCGAGAACATCAGCGTGAGCGTCGAGCCATTTCAAAACCGTCTTGATCTCTTTTGCCGGTCCGCCGACTTTCAATAGTGGGTCGAGTAAGTCGTTCACAGCTGGTGAACGAATCAACTGGCCCACTCCCCGGACTTCGGAGTAAACCTTGTAGCTGTCGTCGGCGAGCAGCGTGTCAAAAGTGGGCGGCGCTGGTGCGGGCGGCGTTGGGGTTTGGGCCGGCAAGGGCTTTCGTGGAGCTGCGCCACGTTTTTTCTGCGCGGCCAGGGGCGAAGCTGACAGTAACAAGACGACTAAGAACGCTGTGAGGCGAATAGCTGTGGTTAGTTTCTTCATTGGCGATAATTCAACACAGTAGTGGCCGCGGGAGAAGACAGACATTAGCATCGTTAACCCTGAGGCATGACAAAATCAAGACCTTTCGCACGCACCCGGCTTTTACTGGGCCACGCGGCGCCAAACCTTTGCCTCACCGTCTTTTTGAATCAGACGCCTTACTTCCAGATAGGCGGCTGCGTAGGCGACACGCATCTCTTGCGATGATTTTGCGGTCGCAAGTTTATGTTCAAGCTCGTCGGTGTTCACCGGGGCACGAGGTGCGTAGCGCTCGACGAATTTGCCTTCACCCGCCAGGTAAATTGCGAGGCCTTCGGCCAGCCAACGTGGCGCGCGACCCCTACCGACTACATCGATGGCGGCATGGGCCAATTCGTGTCGTAAGGTAGTGTCCAGTATTCGCTTTCTTTTTAGCGTAGCCAGCGGTTGCAACTCGATACGCCTGTCGCGGGTGGCAGCCGCCGCCCATGGTGGTTGGCCCGTGCGTCCCACAAAGTTGCCGGTGGTGTCGTTAACAAAAATTTCCAGGGCTGGGAACTGCAAACTCAACCCCGCGGCGCTAATACGAGTGGTTAATGCTTGCCGTGCCGACTGTAGGAAGGTCAGCAGCTCTTCAGCTTCACGCCGGCTCACTATGTTGGGATAGTTGATGCGAAAGCCCTCGCCGAAAATCGTCAGTCGAGCAATGTTCCCACGCTCCGCGGTCATCCCGATTTCCGGCGCGCCCCACAGCAAATCCGCTTCTAACCTGTGTTCCGTCGCGACGTGTGTCGTAGGAAAATACTTCTGCAGAATCTGACGATAGTTTGCGCCGCGCGCAGCCATCACATGCGCGCCTTCCTGGCATAGACCGAGACCGTGGCCAAAGCCGCCGCCACGGAACATGTAGTCCATCCCCGAACGAGAAACTTCAAAGCGAGAACTCTTTAGCAGGCTCCAGCCCAGCGCTCGGCCGACGATGATTTTGAAGTCCCAACCACTTACTATTACCTGCCGCTCCCCCTGGATGCTTAGCCATTGAGCTCGTCCCGTTTCATCACGCCGGGAAATGACAATGTTCGTTAGTCGAGCGCCAACATTCGTGCGCGGATCGCTTTGCAATGCCTGCAACAGCTTGGCTTCCGGAATTTTGTCAGTCCAACTGTGATGCGCCTGACTTTCGCAGTACTCATCACCGACACCCCGGAGGTACGAAGGCGCGTTGCCGCCCCATAAGGTTGCAATGTTAGCGGTTTCGCCGCCGCATGAAGCGCTGAAATAAGAATCGACGATGTGATTATCTGCGTCGCGCAAAACTTCACCGCTGGTCTGTTCCACTGCCTGCTTCACGCGCGCCGGCACATCAGACCGATCCTCGTTCGGCGGCTGGTATCTTTGACAGTGAGTTGAAGAGCAAAAGTCATAGCCATCCGGCTGATGGCGGCCAATGTTTTTGTAAATAAAGGTCCGGCTGGCGATGGCCAATGCTTTCAATGCTTCCGGTTCCAGTTCAGTGCTGCCTTCCGCGGCAACAACACCGCGCACGTAGTCCTCGACTGGCATGGTGCGCACCACATTTTCGCGGGCTACAAAAACTCGAACTGAAGAAGGCGACCGATCTTCGTTTGCGGTCGGTGCAGCAGCGATCAACGGTTGAGCCTTGTTGGTCGATTCGCCATTTGACTGCTCCGTTCCGGCAAACTCAGCGAAGATGGGTCGCGCCAAAGCGGCAGCCTCGACGCCGTGAGCTCTTGCGAGAAAAACCAGCACTGCGAGCCCCACCTTTTCCGCAGCCGGCACACTCGCGTCGTTGCTATCCACGCTCGGACGCGCCGCAAAACCCACGAACCAGCCGTGGGTGTGATAACCATTGATTTCAGTTGCCGAGCCGGTCTTTCCAAAAACATAGAGCGGCAGCGAATAAAGATTTGCAGACTCGGCGGTGCCATAACGAACCGCTCCGCGCATTCCCTTAACGATTATCTCGCGCTGCTCATTGTTGAACGTGATGCTGTGCTGGATGGGAGTCGCGCTCTGCGCCGCAGAAAGATAAGGCGTGAAGACACGACCACCATTCACTAGCGCGGCGTAGGCAGTAATTAACTGAAGCGGGGTCGTCTGCAGATACTCACCCTCGCCCATTGCTGATTGCGGTCGCCAGGCGACGCGTTGCAGCTTGCCTTGTGATTCCTGACTGGTCTCAACCCCGGTTCTTTGCCCGAAACCGAAACTGTTCAGCGTGGCATTTAGCTCCGTTTCGGGAAGCCGCTCGCCGAGTTTTCCAAAATAGTAATTGCATGAATAGGCAATCGCCTCAGTCGGATTCAACGGCGGCAGGTCGAGCGGGTGTGAGCAAGTAGTATGAAACTGGCCATGAAAATATTTTTCGTGGCAGAGCGTGCGCTCGTTTTCGTCAATCAATCCTGCACGCAGAGCGGCCAGAGCAGTGAACGGCTTGAGGGTTGAACCAGGCGGAAAACTTTGCCTAAAAGCGAGCTCGGAATTAACCACGGCCCGCACTCGCCCGGTTTGCGGATCCATAACGATAATCGCGCCACGTCGATCACCGAGCGCCAGCGTCGCCGCCTGCTGCAGGCGTTGGTCCAACTGCTCATCATTCGATTTGACCGTTGCAGGATTCGGTAAAGAGCGGACCCGAACTATGGACCATGCCGAAACAGCCAACGCAAAACACACGGCGGTGAGGACTAAAGCGCGCCGGGACTCTCCGCGAAATCTTTCGTTGAAAGCGCTTTCAGTAAATGCACGCTTCGCGAATACGAACATTAGACAGCCTCGTTTGCGGCCGGGCCTGGCAATTCGTCCGATTTGAAAGTGAGCAGAGCGATAGCTTTAACGGTTATGACCCAGCCCAGGAGCGTAAGCGCAAAGACTGCGGCAAGGCGTATCGCGAGCAGCACGATCTCCAGCCAGGCGTGCTTGTTAGGCGTAGCGCGAAACAAAAGAAAATAAGGGATGACGGCAAAGATCAGAAAGCCAACGACGTAGACGAGTACCGACTGAGGCGCGAAGGCACGCGCCAGCAGCTTTCCAGTTTTCTTGATGGCCGCAACCAGCCCATCGCGCGCGGTGGCCAGCCAAAGATGGATCGCAGCCAGCGGCAATACTAAACCGAGCGCCAAATACCTGACGGTAGAGAGCGCGGCGCTTTTCCAGTTAATCGGAGCGCGCGCCGTACCCCGCGCACGCGACGAGGCCATTGGATGAAGTTGCGTGGCGCTGTCGGAAGTCGCGGCCAGGTGAGACTGATATTTTGCCAACAGGTAGATAACGAGAATCGCCAGGGCAATGAGTGGCAGCGTGACCACGAGGAATTTCCAAAAGCTCGTCAGCGAACTCTTTGCCAGGGCCTTGGTGCTTACTGGTTCGGTGTCTTCAGAAAAACCACACGCAATCATTGCCTGAAGCACGAAGAAGAGAATGGGCGCTATGAAAGCAAGTGCGAACGTCAAGGTTACCTGCGCAATGCTTGCTTCTCTGACGGCCACGAAGAAGTAGAGCGTGACCAGCAGCGCTACGTAAACAATCGCGATGAGCAAAAGCGCGGACCAGTTTGCGAAAACTTTTCGGATGGCCGCCGCTATCGATGAAAATGTCTTTGTCAGCATTGTGTCCTCATTTGCAGAACCCCGACGCGTCGCGGGTAGCGACCGGATGCTAAGCTCAACTTCGCATCAATTGCAGTACCGCCCGCGGTTCCGCATTTCATTTTCGCTCAATGAACAAAAGGCGTCCCGACGCCGTGTTTGATTGCACCGCAGGCCGATACATTAATTCGGCGCGCGCCGGCGCGATGCGAAATTGTCCCGGCACCTGAACTCGCATGGCGTACTGGAAAGTTGTACTGCCATCAAAGTAGTCCATGAAAAACACGGTGCGGTTATCGCGGAACTCGCGCGAGCTATACCAGTCGGACCAGTCGTAGCCCGAGCTGTAATCGAGGTTCAGGTTACCCACACTTTCCACTTGTTCAGCACCGGCGGGAATAGGATCTTCCAGCATCAAGTGCCGCGCTTTGTTGCCGTTAAGTTTCAGACGCACCACCAGCACATCGCCGGAACGAATGTCGCCGCTCAGCGGATCGAGTTTCCATTTCAGTTTGTTATCGTCTTCAAGCACGCGCAGGCGAAAATATTCCCGAGTCACATTCAGATCGGCAGAGCCCCGCGCCGGCACGTCTTCCTCGCCAGTGTAGTAATCAAGCGATGAAGAAAAATAAAGCACGCCCTTCCCGCGCTTCACGATGCGCAGGTCGTTGGTGGCGCCGACCCCCCCCGCTTTACGACTGATTGAAACGGTCTGTGAGGCCGCTGCTGAGGAAATATGCTGAGTCAGTACGTTCTCTCCGTTCAGGTAAACCTCAACATCGTAATCAGGCGAGAGCTCACGACTGACTTTCAGATAATCGATTAGCCCAAAGATTGCGAACGCAGTGTCCTTGGTGGATTCCCAGTAGTAGCTGTGGCGGCGATCCGAAACAAGCCAGCGGGCGACGCGCGGCAAAAGCTGACTGTCGGGTTTGAGTCGAGCCAGCGCTTTCAGTGAAAGTGCGGTTGCTTCGGTGTCGTTCTCTTCTGCAAAGTCCAGCATCGCGCGCCGCCGCGACTCCCAGTGCGCCGAATAATTGTCCGCGATGACGCTCCTTTCGATCTCCGCGGCAATGTCTTTCGCGCGCTTGTCGTCTTTCTTAAGTTTGAGCGTCAGGGCCAACAAGGCGCGACCATAAGGTCGCAGGTTGCCGCGTTCGCCGAAGATTTTTTCAACCTGCTGGTTGTCGGCGCCCCCGCTTTCCTCCAGTGCATAGACCATGAAGGAACGCGTTTCCAGATCAATGGTCGTCCCCGCTTCAGTTTTTCCAGCCTCGACCATTTCTTTCAGCTTTTGGCGCCCGCTGGCAAGCCGATCATCATTCACTTCGTAACCAGCGTTCTTCGCCAGGGTCAGACCATCAACGACGTAGGCCGTCATGAACGGATCGCTCTGGTCATCTTTCCACCAGCCCCAACCGCCGTCATCGTGCTGGTAAGCGTAAAGACGATCCGCACCCTTCTGGACTTTCTTTTCCAGATCATTCCCCCCGCGAATCGATGACGTGTTTACCTCCTTCAGTGCTTTCGTCACGATCACGTTCGGAAGAAAACTCGACATCGTTTGTTCAGTGCAGCCGTAGGGATAGCTCGTCAGGTAATCGAGCGCACCAAACAATGTGCCGGCCACCGACGGCGCCACTTCAATGCGCAAACTACGGGCGCGTGAATCAGCATCAGCGGGCATAGCCAACGAAAAAGTTTTGTCGGCAGTCTCGTCGGAAAAACTTTCGCTGGCGTTCTTTACTTGATGCAGACCGCGAGGCACGACGGGAAGCGGCAGTTCGACCGCATCCGACTCGGTGTCGGTTAGCGCTTTTGCCAGCAGTTTGATTTCACCGACGTTGGGTGCGGTGATCTGCCAGTCAATACGTTGCTCGCCCTGTTTGGTAACGGTTACAGTTTTCGTGGACGCATTTTGCAGTTGCGCGCCGCTCACCTCGAGCGAGATTTGGGTTGACTTATCGGCGTTCAAATAATTGTGGACGATGCCGGACAAGGTGACCGTATCGCCCTGAGTAACAAAGCGTGGGGTCTCGAGCCGCATGATCACATCTTTGCGGGCAACGACTTTGTACTTCGTCGCGCCAACTTTCGTATCCGCAGTCACACCACGCGCCGTGGCGCGCCAGGTGGTGAGGTTGTCAGGTAATGTGACCTTCACCGTCGCCTTGCCGTCAGCGCCAGTGATCACATCGGGCTGCCAAAAAGCAGTGTCCTTGAAATTCCTTCTGATTGTGGGTTGGACCATCTCACCTTCGTTCTTAAAGTCGGCGAGCTGGTAGGCCGGCTTGTTGCGCGCTAGATACAACGGCTTATCACCCGCGAACCCAGTGAACGAATAGGCGATTGAGAGATGCGTTTGGACCGAGTTGTAGCGCCTGCCGTAGAACTCACTCTTGATGTTGCCGGCAAAGTCGGGAGAAACGCTATAGATGGCTTCATCTACAACGCCGAGACTCACTTCAGCGCCGGAAACAGGGGCGCCATCAGCGTTGCGCGCCAGAATCGTATAGGACGCTGATTCACGCGGCTTGTATTCTTTCTTGTTTGAAATGATCTCCAGGTTCAGCATCTTGTCGCGCGCCGGCACCACCAAACGCTGGTCGCTGGTGAACATATCGCCATTCTTCACATACGACACGTTGAGGAAGACGTTGGGCGCGAAGTTAGCCTGAATGGGAATGTCGAGCATCATGGACCGGCCCGGCGAATTAACGTGCTGCAGGGCCATGACCGTATTCAGTTCCGTGCTCACAAGCAGGTGAGCATTGTCTGTAGGCAGAATCGCGAGCACGTGCGCAGTTTCGCCGGCGCGATACGATTTCTTATCCGGAACGAGTTTGATGGAATTGTAGTCTTCGCTGTAATAAGACGAGTCGGTCCAGGGATACTGCTGATCAGTAACCCAAAGATAGCCGCCGATGGACGCTACTTTCTTCCCTGACTCATCGACAATGGTTTTGATCGAGAGGTTTCCGTCTTCGGTTGTTGTGTAGTCATAACTGGCCTGGCCCTGCGAATCGGTTTGCACGTCAGCCGAGGCGATCTCGCGTTCGTGCATCTCATATTCAGGATATGAATACTCCTCGCCCTCTTTCTTTTCTTTTTTGATCCAGGTGCGTTCGACAAACTTGAGTTGTAGTTTGGCGGAAACGGGACGGCCTTCGTAATCGCTGGTGCTAACTCGGATCTTAGCTACGTCGCCTTTATTGTAGACGTAACGATCAGGGTCGGCGTTTGCGACAACGGTGCCGCGGGTGGCGACGAAACTAGCGCTGCCGTCAATAGTGCGCCGTGCGGAATCGGTTACCTGGGCTTCTAGCCGGTAGCTGTAGTCGTTGGTCTCGTTCTCGTCGCTTGCCGGTATTTCAAAATCAACATTCAAATGACCGCGCGCGTCCAGCTTTGCGTCGTTCTCCTGGACCATATCGTCGCCGCCGCCGTAATAAGATGAGTATTGATCCTCTTCGTCGGCAGAATCCGTCGACTCTTCACTGTCGTCTTCACCAAAATTCCAGGGGTAGTAGCGCGAGCGATAGATGTAGTAGTGAACATCTGCATTCGCTACCGGAGCGCCAAAGAAGTATTTGGCATCGATCGAGAAATTTGCTTTCTGCCCGGCTTGAATGAATTTGCCGGGCGCGGAAACCGTGATTTTGTATTCCGGCTTTTTATATTCGGCGACCTCGAAACTCCCGTTTGCGCTTCCACTTCCAATTTCAGCCGCAATCTGATAGCTGCCGAGTGGGGCAGATTCAGAGATGTCCATGTCGCCGTTGAAAGTGCCGCGCGCAGAGAGCGGCAGTTCCTTCGTGAAGACATGGGCTCCGTTTGGATCTGCAACGGTGACGTTGATCGTGTTGGCGCCCACTGACTTGTAAGCGCCCGACGGATCGATCGCGCGCACGATTCCTTTGAACGAGACTTTATGAGCCGGTCTATAAACCGGCCGGTCGGTGTAGATGTAACCTTTGACGTTTTCCGAACCTTCATCGTAATCACCGAAAAACAAAGAGCCGAGATCCGAAATCGCAAAGTTTCCGCTTTGTTTGGCCAGTATTAGATAGGATTTGGACTCAGTGTCCTCGCCGTCCGCGGGCACGTCTGCGCCTTCATCACCCTCTTTTGATTTGGGCTTCTCGACCGTGGTACGCAGAACGCCATTGCTGTCAGTGGTTCCAGTGGCCACCACCTTTTTCTCTTTGATGATCTCAACTTGGGCGCCGGGCCGTGGCTCACCAGACTTGCGATCGACCGTGTATATAAGCATCTCGCCATCGCGCGCAGTCTTGTCAATCATCGTCAAATCGGTGACTACCACCACCGTGTACGCGCGCAAATCGTTGGCGACAGCTTCAACCAGGTAGACGCCAGGTCCGCGTTTGCCGAGCGGAATCATGCGCTGGTCGTATTCATTTTCGAGTGGCGGCAGCGGCTCACGCCAACTGCTGACCAGCAAATCCGGATTTAATAGCGGCACGCGCGCATAGTCAGAAACATTCAAAGGTGTACGCACCACATCCTTCTCCGCGCGAAACTTTTGATTAAAAGCCTGCCGCGAATCGTGATGCAGTTGGCCGCGCACGAACCCCCTGATGCCCGAAAAAGCCCAGCGCTTGAAACCACGGACTCGTTCGAGGAACGATTTGCGATGCGGCACTGAACTAGCCACCTGTTCCTGCTCGTTTTCTCCGACCTGGTGCGGGTTTTTGAGTTCAGTAAAAAATTTGCGCGGATCCTTTACCTGATAGACGCGAAAGTCGAGATGGTCCACGGCCTGATAATCAACCCACAGGCGCGCGTTATCGTTCGTTCCATAGGTGCGGTGAGTGGAAAGTGAAAAGAAAGGCTTGTTGGAAACGGGTCGCTCGAGTTCCTCGACGGTGGCGCTTTCGCTGGCGCCTGCTTTTGCACGCGATCGTAAAGTTGCAATTGTAAGCGCACCGGCAATGGCGACGAGGTAGACCAGCGAAGTGATCGCTATGCGATAAAAACGAGAGTTGGTGTCTGACACGGCTTAGCCTCCTTTGGGCTAGTCGAGAATCTTAAGACGATAGAAGCCGAGGAAGTTGGGGTTTGTTTCCCCCGGACGCCAGCGTTTATTCGGGTGCTGATCAAGCACTGAAAGCTCGACCTTTTTTACGGTCCCTTTGTCTGTCGGCGATGCACCGGTGTGATAAACGACCCAATCGGTTGACTGTTCACTGCTTTGCTTTGAGCTACCAAGAAAAATCATGACGTGGTAAGGAAACTTTTGTACCCATGGTTGATAAAAGAAAAGCAGATCACCGGCCTCGGCATTGAGGCGATCACGACTGATAAATTTGACATTGAAATTCTTGAGGGTGCGCGCGTCGGCAAAGTCTGAAAATGCGCCACTGGATAAATCATCGTTTTTGTAGACGCCGAAGCTGGTGCGAAACAGTTTTTCGCCGAGTGGGCCTTGTTCGAGACTGTACCTGCTTACATCCGGCGCGACGGCGGAATAGCCCGGCCCCATTTTTTGAAACCACGGCCGGTCATGCCGGCGCAGCGCTTCACGCCAGGCGAATCGCACCAGGCCGGCGCAGTCGCGCTGTTCGGCGTTCCACTGGTCACTGAGATGGTAAAACTGGCCCTCAGCAATCAGGGTGAACCACTGCCGGAAGTTTTCGCGGTCCATGAAACTTTGCAGTTCTGCTGTGTCGGGAAGGCCGTCTTTGTCTGAATCCGGCGAAACCGAATAGGCTGTTAGAGCCGGAGGCGAAATTTTCGAGGAATATGTTGATGGATGCGTCGATTTGGAAAGAGTTTCGTTTCGCCGGTTCCTGCCAAGTACGAAGTAGGAAACTAAAAGAACCAGTGCGAACGAAAGCACTAATGCGAAAGCAATTTGTCGACGTTTCAGGAACGCGAGCATGGGGGAATTATCGATTCTGCAGTGAACGTCAACGAGGCGGAGCTAATCAGTCGGGCGCCATGTTATCACGTCCGGCGGCGGCGCTGGCCACTGATTCCGCCGCTGTGGAAATCCACAGTTTGTGCGAGACCGGACACGGCGAAAGCGAAGAATATACCTTGCGCGCTCCGCCGCCTGGACGCCGCATATTGCTTGTCTTTCTCAATCTCAAATAGTAGAAAAGAGTATTGCAAAAAGCTGCCAGCGCAGTTAGATTGTCGGGGCCAATCATATAAGTCAAGACACGGTCGCAGGAAAAGATGTACGGCCTGTCGTTGGCAAAAAAGATTTTTGCGGAGGTAACGAAGTGCCGATTGGAACATGTCCCGAATGTGATGCGGATGTCCATGTGGACACGGACACAGATAAAGGAGAACTCGTTTCTTGTGAGGAATGCGGTACTGATCTGGAAGTAGTGGGGTTGGATCCAGTAGAGCTGGACATCGTCGAAGAAGAAGATTCGGACGACGATGAAGATGAAGACGAGTTCTAAAGAACAGTAGGCAGTAAGCAGTAGGCAGAAGGCAGCAAGCAACCCGCGGCGTGAACGGTTCGCTTTCTGCTTTCTGCCTTTTGTCTACTGCCTTCTTATTTTGCTTGCGTATGGAACCCCGGCCTGCTTTGGCTTAGCGTCACGCCCTGCGGACCTTCGATTTTGATCGTATGAAACCGGCCATCGCGCCGTTTTCCTTCAGGGGGATAAAATCCGAGCACGTAAGCTGATGTTACTTCCTCTGCGAGGGCGCGAAACAACGCTTCGTAATTATTCTCTTCAGCGTAAACACTTCTTCCCCCAGTCAACTCCGCCAGGCCACTAACGTCCAGCGGTGTCGGTAGCGGATTTTGCGCAGCCACCGGCAACACGCGTGAATAAGAGGGCAGCGTTACCACGTAAATGCTGGCATCGGCAGCATTGGCGCGTTCGATGACCGTTGGGGCCGATACCGTGTCGCCAACCGGAAAGCCATCGGTCACAACCAACACCGCGCGTTTTATCAAACGGCCTTCACGGCTCCGCGGCGCATGACGCACCAGCATGCGTATAGCGTCGTCAACCGCATCGTAAGTGTGGGTGGATAGCCCGTTTGGTTCTCGCGACAGGCGCTCGAATGCGCGATCAAGTTTGTCCGCTTCAGAAGTAAACTTCTGCACCGTCTTAACGTTCATGCCAAACGCCATGACCGCATAGAGAGCGGGATGATCCGACAACTTCTCGGAAAACGCATTCAAGGCGCGCCGCAGACGATTCATTTCTTCAGCGGTCATGCTGCCGGAAATATCGAGTGCAAATACCATCGCCAGCGGACGTGGCTCTCCGCTGCGATGTTCCACCTGAAAGAAAGCCACCGGCTGCTCAGTTCCGTCCAGATAGAGTTTGAAGTCTTCCTGGCGCAGGTTGCGCAGCGTGCGACCTTCAGCATCATTTGCCCTTACGTCAACTGAAACGAGGTCAGTGTCAATCTTCAGAATGTCGTCCGGCGTTGGGTCATTATTGGTATAAACTCGGCGCGGTCGAACGGCTTTTGGATCTGATTGCTGCGCAAGACATGGAACTATGACAGCGACAATCGCAAGCAGGAGCAGCAACAGAATGCGGATCGATTTATGGGATTGGTAAAACTGAAACATGCGTGGCCTTACTGGCGCGGACTGTAAACGGATTATACGTGGGCGGCTAAAACGCGCCAAGCGCGTTAGCTTGAACAGCAGACCGAGTGGCATAGACTTCAGTCTGTGCCAGTCAAAACGATGTGAAGCGCGTAGGTTCGGGCAACAAGGTCACAAAGGACAAGCATCAACAATACGTCTCGACGGTCCGCCGGCGGCGCCGGACATTGTCAATATCGGTTAATATCAAGACATGGAGCAAAGGCGTTCATTACTCATCCTGCTTGGCATTCTGGTTTTCGCCCTCGCGCAAGTTGTCGCTCAGGACAAATCGACCGGCGGATTCAAAGGAAAAGTTCGGGTTGAAATAGGCAGCGCGGCGGGCGTTACCGTCGTTATCAGGCAAGGGGAGCGTGAAATTGGGCGCGTGGTTACTGACAAGAACGGCGAATTTTCTGTCAAACGGCTCCAGCCAGGGCTGTACGGCGTCACCCTGCGCAAACCAGGATTAAGCGTGGGAACAATAGAAAACATTGAGATCAAAGCGGGGAAGACGCGTTCTTTAGGCGATCGGCTGATATTAACCATCGACGAAGGCTCCATTGCCTTCATCCGTGGCAGCGTTTTCGATCCAGCCGGGCGCAGCGCTCCTAATGTGCGCGTTGAACTTGCCAGAATTGAAGCTGACGGCGGTTTGAAGAAGATAGATGGCCGCATTACCAACGAGACTGGCTCCTTCGTCTTTCGCCTCACGCCCGACCTCGCGAAGTATCGGATCACAGCTAAAGCGAAGGATTCAGAATCCGTGAGCAAAGACGTTGAAGTTGATGGCGCCGCGGTTTATCGGGTAGCCCTGTCCCTCAAGAACTAATCGTAAATCGTGAATCGTAATCGTAAATAGTTGTTGATAATCCCAGGCAGATTGTGGACCTGTTTGGGCTTTTTCCATTTACGATTCACGATTTACGATTCACCGAGTGTTTTATATTTGGTTCAGCCTTTGAAGTTGCTATAGGATTGCGGCAACTGCGTCATGGAAGAACGTGAAGAGTTTCTGACTGCTCGTCAGCTTGCGAAGATTTTGCAGGTTAGCGAGTCAACTGTCCGGCGTTTGGCCCGCAAGCGCCGCATTCCCTCGGTGCGCGTGACGCCGCACATCATCCGTTTCCATCTTGATGCGGTGCGTGAGGCCCTGGATGTGCCCCGCTCGCGAATCCGGCACGGCGAATATGATGAACCAGTCGACGATGCGCAGTTGTCGTTTGACGACTTGACCTTAGGCGGGATGGCGCAAGGCGCGGGAGGTTAGGGTCTGGTTTTGTAACAGGCCCGCCAACTAACTACCGCACACTTCTTCACCGGACTCCGTTAAACTCCACCCACTTATCACCCTGTTTCATATAGATTCGCGGCTGGCGAATGGGAAACTTGCGAGCGAAGCTGGGATTGCTTTTGAGAAATCTTTGAATCGTGCCGTTATCGCCGGTCGCAACCCGCCATTTACCGTCTTCACGCACCAGATACTGTTGCACGACAATCTTGCCTTCGGTGGCGAAGGGCTGAGAAATCCTGCCGAGCAGTTCCGTATCAACGACCGCGAGATTACCTGACAGCCGAACTTTACCGATATCAATGCGATCAAGAACATAGCGATCCTGCGCTCGCTGAAGCGCGGTGATGAAGCGCGATTTCGGCATACGAGTTTGCGTGGACGAGGGCAGGGAATCGTAGACCGAACCGTAATCGTGCTTTTGCAACTGTGAAAATACCTGTTGGACTATGGAGCGCACCGCGGATTCCTCCGACGATTGCGCGACGATTGCCGTTGACGCAGTCAACAGCATCATCATGAAAAACGGCCTGCACAGGCGGTTGAAATTAGTTCTCATCTGGATCTTTCCCCTTGTTGTCTTCCAAATCAGCGGCCGCGATTACCTCTTTCATTTGTGCGCGGTAATTTAGAAACCAAAAAATCATGCCGAGTGCGGCGATCACAAATGCGGTATTGAAATCTCGTCGCAGCATGTACACGCCAGCTACTACGATGCAGATTCCGGCCACAATCATCCAAAAAAGTTTCATCCCTCACCTGGATTCATTTCACTGTCACTGGAATTCGCAGCTCAATCTGGCCCGGTGGATAGCAAACTTGATCGTCGCACGCTTGCACACGCAGTTGGGCGGCAACTGAATGCTCACCTTTAGGGGCGCTAGTGTCCGCCTTTAGTTTCGCCCTTAATTCGGTCTTCCCTTCATAAACCGCAAGGGGCTCATCAGCAAACGCAAACTTCTTTGTGAGCGCATTCGGATAGGAAACAAACGCAACTGAAATCCCGTCGCCTGCAGTTATGTCCAACTGCGTAGCTATTAGATAAGGAAACGTTGGCGGATTTGCGTTGGTGTGATAGCCGGCCTGGATAGTTAGTAGAACAACTGCATCACCTGACTCGCCTCTGGTGATAGCGACCGGCTGCGCTGATACGTTGACAACGGATTCAGATCTAATCCTTTGTAGGGCTGAAGATGGAGTATTACTCGCCTGCTGATTCTGGGCTGGTTTAGAACACGCGGAAGCAATTAACAAAAACAGAAGACAACCAATACGAATGCTAGCGGAATGATTCATTGTGTGTCTCAGACTTTAGAATGCGGACCTAAGAATCAAGCAGTTCAGAGTACAACCTTCAGCTTGCGAGTTACCAGAGAACAACCTAAAGGTGGAACTCTTAACTGCTTGATCCCCGACTTAGCCAGCCGCCTCTTTCTTTCCTTCGGGACGCTTGATGCCAAACTTTTCCAGCCGATACTGCAGAGTGCGAAACGTCAGACCCAAAAGCTTAGCTGACTTGGTTATGTTGTAATCCGTCTGCTCCATCGCCTGCATGATCAAATCCCGTTCGACGTCCTCAAAACTAATTCCTTCAGGCGGCAACTTGAACGCCCCTTCCGCAACGGGCCGGGATTCCTGGCGCACCTCGAGGGGAAGATCATCGATAGTGATTTGATCGCCCTCGCAAAGGAGTATCGCGCGTTCGATTGCGGATTCCAGCTGGCGCACGTTGCCGGGCCAGCTGTAATCAATCATCAACTTGCGTGTTTCGGCGGTCAGCCCACGGACGAGTCTTGAGGTATTTCGAGTATGCTTTTTGACGAAATAGTCGATGAGCACCGGAATATCTTCGCGACGTTCGCGGAGCGGCGGCACATCAACTGACAAAACATTGATGCGGTAATAAAGGTCGTCGCGGAAGCGGCCGTCCGCTACCATCGCCCGCAAGTCACGATTGGTGGCCGCAATCACGCGCACATCAACGTTGATTTCATGCGTGCCACCGACACGCCTGATCTTCCGCTCTTGCAAAGCCCGCAGCAATTTTGCCTGCATGGCGACGTCGAGTTCTGCAATCTCGTCCAGAAAAAGCGTGCCGCGATCTGCGATCTCAAACAAGCCTTTCTTTTCGGCATGAGCGCCGGTGAACGAGCCTTTTTCGTGGCCAAACAATTCCGATTCGAGCAGGTTCTCGTTAATGGCGGCGCAGTTAACCGCCTGAAACATGTCCTGCGCGCGCGGCGATTGGTTGTGAATGGCGCGTGCAATCAACTCTTTGCCGGTGCCCGATTCACCACGAATCAGAACGGTGGAATTCGAGCGCGCCACTTTCAAGATCATGCGCTTCACTGATTCCATCTTGGGCGAGGCGGAGACAATCTCAGTGTCCAGCTCATCCAGCCGCTGCAGTGCGCGATTGATCGTTTCCAGCAAAGCAGTCTTGTCATATGGCTTTTCCAGATAGTCGAAGGCACCGCGTCGCAAAGCTTCTTTTGCGGAGTCGATAGAACCGTGCGCGGTCAAAAGAATGACGATTATCGACGAGTCGAGTACCAGCAAATGCTGCAACAACTCGATGCCGTCCATGCCCGTCATCTTGAGATCGGTTAACGCGAGGTCGAATCGCTTCTCTTTGGCAAATTTGATTGCCGCCTCGCCTGAAGAAGCGGTGGTGACGTCGTAGCCCTCACCCGACAGAATCATCTCAAGTATTTCGCGTTGCGATTTTTCGTCGTCAACTACCAGTATGCTTTTGCGCGCCATAGTCTCTAAAGGATGAAGGATGAAGGATGAATGATGAACACGAAGCCATGCCGAAAGATTTTTCTTTCAAAGCTTCCGCCTTCATCCCTCATCCTTCTGCCTTTTCTCCGTTCCTCCTCCATCCGCGGCTTTTGCCGGCAGAATAATTGTAAACGTCGTACCGCTGTTTTGTTTTGAAGTTACGCTTATTGAACCGCCGTGATCATCAATTGCTTTTTTGACAATAGCAAGTCCGAGCCCGGTACCCGTGTCCTTCGTCGAATAATAAGGCTCAAATATCTTGGCAATATCTTCAGGAGCGATTCCTTTGCCGGTATCAATGATGGCGATGCGAGCGCGATTCGCGGCTTCAGCCGACAACTTGATCTCGATCCTGCCACCAGCCCCATCAATCGCTTCGAGACTATTAATTAATAGGTTCGTAAAAGCGGAACGCAAAGAATCCCGGTCCGCGTTGATCCTGGGAACCTCACCTTGTTGGGTCACAATTGTCTCTATGCCGCTTTCTGCTGCCTGTCCCAAAATCACACGCAGCGCATCATCAACTTCCGCGCGAAGATCGAGAGGTTGAAGCTCGAGCGCCGAGGGCCGCGAATACTTCAGAAAATCCGTGATGTGGCGATTGATGCGACCCACTTCGGCCTTGAGTTGCAACGCCAGCCGTTCAAAAGTTTCTCGTTGTTTGGGATCCGCCGGCGCGAAGGACGAACGCAGATGGTCCAACGTCAAATTTATGTAGTTGAGCGGATTGCGAATTTCGTGGGCGATTGCCGCCGCTAGCCTGCCAACCACGGCCGCCTTTTCAACTTGATGAAGTTGCAATTCAAGTTCGCGAGCGCGGCCGAGCCTGGCGGTCATATCGTTAAAAGCTGCGGCCAGCGCGCCCATCTCGTCGCTGCGCGCGGCCGGCACGCGTACATCAAAATCGCCACTGGCAACACTGCGAGCCGCCATTGATAAATCCTTAATTGGCCGCGTGAATCGCCAGACGAACAAGCCGGTCACCAGCGTGGTTGCAAGCAAGAGCATCAGAGTGTAGGACGCCGACCGGGATGCTTGCTGCTCGAGGATGTTTGTCAGTGTGTTAGCAGAACCCAGCACGACAATGATGTACCAACGGCCTTTTGTGGTCTCCACCGGAAAGTAGAACGCCCCGGGATCGCCCTCTATCAGCTGCGTCGCAACGCTCATCCCTTCAGGCAAAGGGATGTTTTCGGCAAGTTCAACGGCGCTGCTCAACGGCGGCAGGCTTACGTCTTTGACCCGCACATAATGCGTTGAGCCGTCGGGATTCGTAGTCGGAGAGTATTCTCCGTTCAAACTGTCCTGAATGTTTCCCCCACTATCGACAACCAAAACGTTCTTAACGCGTCCGGCCTGCTGATCAAGTAACGGCTGCTTTGCTTCTTTCTGCATCTTGTCCAGGTACTCACCGCTGGAAATGCTGTTAACTCCGAGCGCCACTCCCGCCATAATCGCCTGTTCCTGTTCAACCAGCATATGGGCGTTACGCCGCACTGAACGGACGTTGACGTAGTACTGGACACCAAGCGTTAGCCCCAGCAACGCGACCAGGAGAAGAATCAGCCGGGCGCGAAAACTGTTTAGAATCTGGGGTGTCTTCATAGGGTTTTGACGGAGTTCGTAGTTTATACGTTGTAAAGACAGCTAAGAACAGTAGAAGTACCTAAACTGCAGGTTCATATCATGATTGTGTACAAAAGATTACTTTTGTATTGCCGCTGCGGCCCCGCGATGCTATATTTGGCCCGGTCTCGAATCAATGTCCCCAGGGACCGCCAATTCAGGGAATTCTCCCGCCTCAACGTAAAAGGGCCGAAGGTCCACTTGGAAACGGAAGTTTAGGAGAGCGCTTTGGAAACTCTTAAGACTCAGCAGACGCGTTTCGTTCACGTTTAAAGGTTCAGGCTGGGCTTAGGCTGCAGCAGGCGGGCGCGAATTTCGGCGAGGCTCACTAAGGTGAGCAAAACAATATCCCTAGGAGAACTACCCTCGATGACTTTGATTAACCGACACCCCCGGACCTTTAATATTGTCCTCATTTTATTCGTCCTTTTTCTTCTCCCTTTCCAATCCTCGGTAATTGCCAAGAAACGTCATGCTGATGTTCCGCGTCGCAAAGTAGCCCGCGTCGAGAGAAGCAGAAAAGATAGAGGCAAAAAGCTTTCGGCCAAAGAGCGCCGCGCGGCCAGGCGTGACGAACGCTTGTCGGCTCGAAGCTCGAGGCGCGGTGACTCGAGACGCGGGGCTAAGGCGAAACTCTCGAAACGCGAACTACGCCGCCAGTCAGCTCGCGAGCAGGCAGCGGCGCTCAAAGCGATTGAACGCAAACGAGGCCGGCCACTGAGCAGGCGAGAACGAGTTGCAGAATTACGCCGTATTGAAGCTCAACGCCGACGCGAAATCCTCGAAGCCCGCAGACGAGCGGAAGCAGCACGGCAGGCAGCAATCGCTCGGCAGCGCGCGATAGATGAAGCCCTGCGTAACGAAGTGCAAACGATGATCGGGCGAGACAACGTAGTCGGCGAAGACCCGGAAGTCCGCCGCGCGGCATTGAACGCCCTCGGCCGTACCGCGGGCACAGTCGTCGTAATGGATCCAATGAATGGCAAGGTCTATTCGATAGTTAATCAGGAGTGGGCCCTGCGGCGCGGCTTCAAGCCGTGCTCGACAATAAAGCTGGTGACAGGTGTCGCCGGTCTTTCGGAAAACATCATTGCTCCGTCAGAGTCGGTGCTCACTTCTGATCGCCCGCGCATGGATCTCACCTCAGCCCTGGCGCACTCCAACAACTCATATTTTGAACATGTCGGTAGCAGTCTCGGTTTTGAGAAGATGGTCCAATATGCTCGCGAGTTGGGATTGGGCGAGAAGACCGGACTCAACGTTCCTTTCGAATATCCTGGCCGGCTGCCGGAAATGAAACCCGGTTTTACCGTGCGACGAATGTTTTCGTACGCTGATGGATTTGAAGTTACCCCGCTGCAATTGGGAAATCTCGTTTCCGCCATGGCCAATGGAGGCAAACTCTACGAGCCTCAGGTTCCCCGCAACGCACAGGAGGCGATACGCTTCAAAGGAAAAGTTCGGCGCAAACTCAAAATCGACAGTGCCGTTTGGCAGCGCATGATTCCAGGCATGGTGGGTGCAGTTAATTACGGCTCCGGTCGGCGTGCTTACGATCCGACGCAAACTGTTGCCGGAAAGACTGGCACATGCAATGGCGGCGAAGGAAGTTGGGTGGGCTTGTTTACTTCCTATGCTCCGCTGGTCAATCCGAAACTGGCGGTCGTGGTCATTACTCGAGGAACAGATGCCCACCGCCACGTACCTGCAGCAGTCGCTGGGCGGATCTATCGTGATCTGAGTCGTCGCTTTGGTACGCCCATACACTTGCAGATTGCTTCAACTCCGGATGATGAAGAGAACGATGAAGCCGCTGAGGACGCGGCTGCAGCGCAGACCCAAACAACCAATAGCGCGCAAACCTCGACCACTTCCGGGACAGTGGCTGCCCCTTACGTATCTCCGCTGCCGCTTGTGAATAATTCGGCGCAGGGTGATAACGTCCGAAGGGTATTGATGCCAATACCATCTCGTAACGTTCAGAACTCAAATGGCGCAACCACGAAGGCTTCAACCACGACCAGAGACGGCGGCAAAACTCCGACGCAGCCTGATGATCGGCTTCGGAGAACGCAAGCGCCGCGACCGTAATAGTAGACTTTCACTACCGCTTGAATTCAACTGCGCTGGCAGGTCGGCAAACGACTTACCAGCGCAGTGGTCTTTTACGGGACATTCGCTGAATGTTTTTGGACGCATCTGCCGCCTTGACAGTTCTGCGACAGTTGCAGGAATATTGCGGACGTTATTTTTAAGACTGTAATGATCGACGGCACCGGGGTTCTCTCCCGATAAACACCGGATCGGCAACTGGTTTTCAGAAGCCCGCATCTTAGGTTAGCCCGAACGCGGCATGCGAATTGTCTTTGCTGGATAGACGTAAGAGAGCTTTGGAGGTCCTGACGAACTGATGAAAAATATTATCAAACTAATGGCCGCTCACTTGAGCCTGATGGTGATTGCGGCGACGGTATTAACGAACAATACTGTAAGCAAGGCCCAGACGCCCGCGCCTGCCGCGGCTTCGCAGGGCCCCTGCACCGATGAGAATAAGGGAGTCTGGTACGCTGACTTCACAAAGTTTCGTACTACTGACCCAATAAAAGCTGCTGAAGCCGGTAAGAAGTATTTGGCCGCGTGTCCCTCGGAAGAGGGTCCGATTCCTACTTACTTGAAAAAGTGGATTGCCGCCTACGACAAGGAAGCGCGCCGTGGAAGGTTCCAGCCACTGCTTTATAACGACAAGAAATACATGGAAGCACTTGCGCTCGGAAAAGAGATTCTGGCGGAGGACCCAGAGAACGTCAGAGTGTTAGTCGATATGGGCTGGGGGAGTTACCTCGCCGCGCTGGCATTAAAAAATGAAAGTCTCAATAACGACGCGGTGATGTATGCCAAGAAGGCCATCCAGCTCATTGAAGCCAACAAATCACCCGATAAGTGGCAGCCTTTCAAGACTCGCGAAGAAACACTGGCGTACCTCTACAATGTTGTCGGCCGTCAGGCCGTCAAGACTAATCCCACTGAAGCACTCAGTGCCTTAATCAAATCGGTCCAAATGGAAACCGAGCTGAAGCAGGATCCCCGGAACTATTATTTCATCGGCGCTTCTTATGAAAGCGGTCCGTACGCTACTCTGTCGGCGGATTACAAAACCAGATTTGCAGGTAAAGACGAGACTCCGGAGAGCAAGCTGGCGCTTGAAAACATTAACCAGGTTGTCGATCGCATGGTTGATGCCTATGCACGCGCCGTCGCCCTGGCAGGCACCGATGTGAAGTACCAAACCCTCAAGAATGAGTGGATGGAAGCCTTAAGTACCTGGTACAAATACAGGCACAATCAATCGGACGCTGGTTTGAACGAAATGATTGCCAGCGTTCTGTCTAAGCCGTTGCCGCCGTTGCCGACGCCGATTACAACATTGCCCGCGACGACACCAGCAGGGACCACTCCGACCTCGGGAACTCCCGGCTCAGCGGCCTTGCCTGCCGGCACCAAACCAGCAAGTCCCGCGGCGACACCAACGACTACGAAAACTACCGCGGCCGCTACAACCACAACGACAACGGTTAAATCGAAACCGCGCAACAACCACAGGCGCAGCCGCCACTGAACTTTCGCTAGCTTACTTTCCGAAGCGCCGGAAGCTTGTCTGACGTCGACGATGCTTCCGGCTTTCTATTATGGCGAGACCTACCGCTAAGCAGCCACAGCCTCTTCCCGATCTGGATCTGTTGGAAACGATTTTGTCTTACAAGTTTCAGAATCGTGCGCTGCTCGAGCGAGCAGTCACGCATCGATCGTGGGCCCATGAACAGGTAGCACCGGGTGCGGAAGATGAGGCAAGACGTCTGCAAAATGAGTCGTTGGAGTTCCTGGGAGATTCGGTGCTCGGCTTGATAGTGGCTGATTATTTATGCACTGCCTATCCGGAAGTTACCGAAGGCGAACTCTCGCGAATGAAGCACCGTCTGGTGAGTGCACCCACGCTGGCCGCAGCTTCTGCCCGTATGCAGCTCGGCGACTTTCTTAAGTTTGGCCGAGGCGAAGAAAAGAGTGGCGGGCGCCGGAAAGATGCTTTGCTGGCTGACGTTCTGGAAGCACTGGCGGGCGCAATCTTTCGTGATGGCGGATTGCCGGCTGCCACCGATTTTGTGCAGCGTGCAATCGGTGAAGAGCTTCGGGTGGTGACGCCAAAAGCAGCCGCGCAGTCTGATTACAAGACAATGTTACAGGAGAAACTTCAGGCTGAGCGGCGGACGGCGCCACGTTATTCGGTAGTTGAAGCAGCGGGGCCGCCCCACAAACGCACCTTTCATGTTGAAGTAAGTTGGGATGGTGGCAACGTTCGCGCTGAAGGCCGCTCAATCAAGGCGGCTGAAACGGCTGCGGCGAAGGAAGCATTGGCCGCAATGCAAAGCGTTTTCGACGAAGGTTAGGCAATTCAGAACAGCTTGCTTAAGAGAACCCAAAATTCTCTTTAGGCCTGACGAAAAACTTCAGCAAATGCCCACTTGACCACAGCAGTCAACGTATCTAGGATGATTTGTAGATGAGTCGTAACCCTTCCAGCAGTCGCACCAAAGAGAGCGGCGTCGAAACAAGAGCGGAAAAGCCGTTTTCTTTCTCAAGGATTTTCCATCGCAACGGTCACGGCGAGGCCCCGGTTGAAATAAAACCAAAAGGTCCGGCGAAATCCGTCTGGCGCGAATACTTTGAGTCAGCGGTCGTCACCGTGATCATGGCGCTCTTCGGCATGACTTTCATTGTGCAAGCGGTGAAAGTGCCTACCGGCTCAATGCAAAACACGATCACGATCGGCGATCATCTGCTCGTCAATAAATTTATCCTTGCCCCGGGAACGTCCCTACCGTTTCTGCCGCAACGCGAAATACGGCGAGGTGACATCATTGTCTTTAAGTATCCCGGCAATCGTTATGATCCAAGCCGCGATGATCGACCTGACAATAAACCGATCACGACGAACTATGTAAAACGAGTGATCGGTCTTCCCGGAGATCGCATCGCGATGGAAGGCAGAAATCTGATCATCAACGGCAAGCATCTGCCTGAACATCAAATTGAAGCGGTAGACAACAACGACAAAGCGCCGCTGAACCTCAAGAACGCGACGCCGCGCAAGCCGTCCGAGGCTTATGACGTTTACTACAATCCCGATTTTACGGAAGAGAACTACCCAATCTTCAGACTTGAAGGTGACGGGCGGGAAATTGTGATTCCGGCAGGCAAGTATTTCGTTATGGGAGACAACCGCAATAACAGCGAAGATAGCCGCTACTGGGGTTTTGTGCCGCGCGAACTGGTAATCGGCAGGGCGATGTTTGTTTATTGGTCGTATGACGAGAGCGCGCCGTCAAGCGGCAATTTTATTCTGGACTTCTTTAACAACACGCGCTGGAGCCGCACCGGTACTATGGTGAAATAACCGGCAACGATGCTTGCGGACTTCAAAAGTCGCGACCCCTCCAACTTACTTCCCTGTTCCTTCAGTAACGAACGTGTCTCGCACACCGATCGTTCTGATGAAGTGGTCCTACCTTCTCGGATTGGCTATTCTGCTCAGGTCGATTTACTGCCGAGTCGGAGCAAAGCTCGTAGCCTTGTATGAACACACCGTTAACGTGCGCTCGTAAGATCCGATCGAACTTGGCAGGTCGCATAGCGTACTGCGCGCCGATCGTTGCTGCTTTGCTGGTGCTCGGTTGCGTACCCGTCGCCGCACAGAAAACGAAAGCAACGACTAAACCGAAGCCCGCCCCGGCCAAACCAGTTGATGAACTAGCAAGACTGCGAGACGAATTCATTAGGGCCACCAAGGATTACAAAGCGAGTCTGGAAAAGTTGTTGGCCAGCTACGAAAAGAGCGTAGCCAAAGCCGAAACGCGTTTGAATCAATCACGAGAACTGTTCGCACTGGGACTGCTTTCCAAAAATGATGTTGCCGTCAGTGAACGCACGCTGGCGGAAGCCAAGGACAAAGTTGCGGAAACCAGGCAGCGCATGAACAGTGCGGACGCGCAGATTGCCGACACCCTGGTCGAGGCAGAAGCGGCAAAGTCTCTTGCCAAAAGCAAGCCAATGGCAAAAGGCTCGCTGTTGCAAACGGCTGCTTACATTCGTTTTAACGGGGGCGCATCGTGGGTCCTATCCGATGCCTGGAAAGTGCAACGTTTTTTCCTTGATAGTTTCAAAAAGCCATTGCCGATCGCAGTTTTCGGCCAGGGGTCAATTCACGATCGTTGGCGCTTAGATCATCACAACGCGATGGATGTTTCGCTGCATCCGGATGGCGCCGAAGGGCAAGCGGTGCTGAACTTTTTGCGAGCCAACGGAATTCCTTTTCTGGCGTTTCGCCAAGCAATACCGGGAACAGCCACCGGTCCGCATATTCACATTGGCCGGCCGTCGCATCGATACTGAAAGTTAAATCAGACATGATTCACACTATTGATAAGATTGAGAACAGAACGGTTAAGTGGGCTATCTTGTTAATCTTGTAAATCCTGTCTAAATCGGATTCAAGGGACGAACAACATCAGGAGGTGTCGTGTCGAAACAAATATTCGCAGCCGTTTTCGCCATCGCGATCTTTGCGGTTGGCGCAGTCTCGACAACCGCGCAAATCCATCAGAAGCTGACAGACCTTTCGCTAACGCAAGCGCAAGCGTCACATTTCGCGGCTCTCGCTTTGAAGTGCATTAGCAGGGAATATCCAAACAAACCCGAACACGTGATGAATGACGGGCGTGACGTCGACAATCCCAAAAAGCTCCACCCGGCCTTCTACGGTTGTTTCGATTGGCATTCTTCGGTTCATGGCCACTGGATGCTGGTGCGGCTGCTGCGAACCTTTCCGAACCTTCCCGAAGCTTCGCAGGTTCGCAGAGCAATCGATGCCAATCTGAAAGCGGAAAACATTTCTGGCGAGGTTGCATATTTAAAGCAGCCCAACCGTCAGTCTTTTGAGCGCACCTACGGCTGGGCCTGGCTGTTAAAGCTTGCGGAAGAACTTTCGTTATGGAACGACAATGATGGCAAAGAGTGGTTAAGAAATCTTGAGCCGCTGGTCGATGCTCTAACTGATCGGTATCTCGCGTTCCTGCCGAAACAAACTTATCCGATTCGAACTGGCGTCCATCCAAATACAGCTTTCGGGCTGGCCTTTGCATTCGATTATGCCAAGACGAGCGGAAACGAAAGTCTTGCTACCTTAATTGCCGAACGCAGCCGCACGTATTTTGGAACTGACGCTAACTATCCTGCTAACTGGGAGCCAGGCGGCGAAGATTTCTTTTCACCAGCTTTGATGGAGGCTGATCTGATGCGGCGCATAATGGAGCCGGCTGAGTTTCGCCGCTGGTTTCAGCGCTTTCTGCCGCAGCTAACAACGCTGCGTTTCAAGAGCTTGTTGCGACCCGCGGTGGTTACGGATCGAACTGATCCAAAACTGGTCCATCTCGACGGTCTTAATTTAAGTCGTGCCTGGTGCATGCGCAGTATTGCGGCGGCCCTTCCGAAAAGCGATCCCGCGCGCCGCATTCTTGCTGAGTCGGGGAAAGCGCATGCCGCGGATGCATTGGCCCACGTTGCCAGCGGCGACTATGCCGGCGAACATTGGCTGGCATCGTTTGCAGTCTTTCTGCTTTCCACGCCGGAACCATAAATAGAATTAAATAAGTCCGGGAAGGGAAACAGCGCGTGCGATAAAAGTGCCCGTGTATTTACATCCTCTGAATGTTGGGCTTAAATTGGCAGCATTATGAAAACAATTCTTCTGTTAATTGCGGTTACACTCATTTGCTGTGCCTGCGGAAAGAATTCTGTTGCAATCGCGCCCGGTAACAATGCCGCTCAAGCGACAGGCGAATTGCGCTACAACGTGCCCGAGGGTTGGCAAACAGAAAAACCAAGTTCCAACATGCGTGCAGCGCAATACAAATTGCCTCGGGCCGAAGGCGACAGCGCTGATGCGGAACTCGTTCTTTATTATTTTGGTCAGGGGCAGGGTGGTTCAGCGCAGGCCAACATCGACCGGTGGCTCAACCAAATGCAACAACCCGATGGCAGTTCTGCAAAAGAGAAGGCAAAGATAGAAACAATCACCGTCAACGGCATGCCGCTCACAACGGTGGACGTCACAGGAAAATACAACGGCGGTATGGCGTCGCCGGGCGCCGCTCCCAGCGCGACTCCGGCCGATATGTCAGACTATCGGATGCGAGCTGCGATTATCGAAACCCCAAAGGGTTCTTACTTTGTAAAATTGACTGGACCACAAAAAACTGTCAGCCGTTGGGACCAGGCTTACACTGCGTACCTCAAATCTTTCAAATTCAAATAGTTGTCCGAAAGTAAATCCAACCCAATAATTCTTTACGACGGAGTTTGCGGACTGTGCAACCGACTGGTCCAGTTCGTATTAAAGCGTGACCAGCGCGATTACTTTCGTTTTGCCTCACTGCAAAGCGACCTGGCAGCCACAACCTTGCGACGGCATGATCGCGATCCGCACGACCTGGATACGGTCTACGTGGTGGTTGATTACGGCCAACCAGCGGAGCGCCTGTTAGCGCGTTCAGACGCAATCCTGTTTCTGATCAACCAGCTTGGTGGGGTTTGGAAGTTGGCTGCTTTAGGGAAGGTTTTGCCCCGGACACTGCGCGATGGGATTTACAAACAGGTGGCAACTAATCGCTATCGAGTGTTTGGCAAGTATGATTCCTGCATGCTGCCGGACCCACAGCATCGCGCGAAATTCCTAGGTGAGTAGAAAAAGGCCACGCGTTTTACCACGTGGCCCATCCGACAAGGAGCTGTAATTCTTTAGCGGTGCTGCCGCATCCGCTGCAACTGCCGAACCTGTCCTTTCAATTGTTCGATCTCCTTCTGCTGCTCCTTAATGGCATTCAGCATGGTCCAGAGAATCGGATCGTTGTTAATAAGCAGATAGCCCTGCGCATTTTGAGTTACTGCTTCGGGGATAATCTTCTGCACTGCCTGGGCCCCGAAGCCGACGTGCTCTCCTGCCGAGTTAATACCCAGACTATTGTTCGTCTTGTACTCATAGCGAAGCGGTTGCAATTGCATGACCGCTTTGAGTCCGCTATTGAAGGACCCCTTGATGTTCTTCAAACGCTCGTCTGAGAAGATATCCCACGAGCCACCACCCGGCTTGTTCGCAGTTCCGTTGACCGACAACAAGGCAGTAGGCGCCGCTGTCCCGATGCCGACCTGGCCGGCAGCATCTATGGTTACTCGAGCAGCCCCACCAACTAAGTCAAAAAATTGAAAGTTCCTGGTCCCGTTGTTGGTAGTAATGTCCGTTCCTATGGTGAAGAGATCGCCGTTGGTTTTTCCGGTAAACCTAATTTGCGTGTTGTCATTTGTCCCGGCGGTATTGCCTTTAAGTCTCAAGACCGTACCAGTCGAATTGTTGCTGCTGTTTTGTTGCGCATCGAGCGCAAAACCCGGCGAGGCGGTGCCGACGCCAACACTGCCATTCGCGGAAATGTCCACACTGCTGGTGGGTGCGCCGGGACGGATGCGGAAGGGAAGCCGGGAGCCCCCAGTCACATCGCGCACGAAGAAGTTGGCTTCATTGCCGGCAATGTCCCAGGTCTGTGCAGTAAAACCGCCAGCGCTGGTTTGTTCAAGGCGATGGGCGGGTGTATCGCCAGTTGTAATCTGTAGGTCTAAAACAGGCGTTGCCGTCCTCAGTCCGACGCGTCCTGTGCTACTTACCTTTAACGAGTTGGCCGGTGCGCCGGCGTCGACTTCAAACACAATCGTACCGGTTTCAGAGTTGCCGGTTGTTCCCTGATCTACGAACGCAAGAAAATTCGCGCCGCCACTGGCTGAGCTGTTTGCCCTTATCTGCCAGTTATTGGTTGGAAACCCGGCTGAGGTGCTGGTGTCGTCAAACTGAATGCGGTCGTTGTTTTCCTTTGTTCTAATGGTGTCAAAGCCAAAGACTTCGCCGTTGACGCAATCGAGTCCGACGCAGGCGCTGCCCTGCACGATCAAATCGTCAGGGATTACCTGGTCAGGCATGAACAGCGGAGCAAAGTGGTGTAGTCGGAAAGCTGATCGCGGGGCAAAAGAGCCGGCAGGAGGCTTCTGCTGTTCGGAGGCTTTGCTCGCCGGTCTTACACCATTCTCTTCGCTAGCGCCGGCGACGACAACTGAACCGTTCACAATTGAAAAACTGCCTGACTCGACGGCGGATTGGGGGGAGCTTTTGCGCGCGGCGCGCACTGCTTCCGATTCGTCATCTTTGCCGCGTCCATTCGACGTTGCATCTTTGCGGCCGGATGACGCCGGCGTTAGACGCAGCTCATAAGCGTACTGACCATCCGGCAGCCTTTCCCCTTGAGCATCGGCAATCGAAAAATTAGGCGAAGAGCCGCCTTTAAAGTTTTTGCTGAATACCCGGCCGTCGGGCGCCGAGACGATGAGGGTCAGCCCGGCATTGGGAGCGGAGACGTCCCACCTCACGCTTGATCCATTTCCATTTATGGCGGCAAGTTTGTTTTTATCCTCCATCGTCTGGCCCGACGCAGAGACGTGCAAGGCGATGAACGCGATACCAAGGATGAATGATGTGTACTTTAGATTCTTCATTGAGGCCTCCTCTTGGTCCAGTTGAGTATTGTCAAGGGTGATTTAAGGCCTAACTTTCTGAAAGGGAATTTTAGAAAGAGGACTTAAGCGTGCGAGGAATCTGAGGAGTCGATATTACAACCGTCAGTCAGAGTGTCAAGGAAAGGCAGTGAGTGAGTTTAAAACCAAAGTGATCAGCCTTAACTATCTACCATTGCCCGCTATTTAAGGTGGCACAACAAATCCGACCACAACGTGACGGACTCAATAGCCCCGAGGCACTGACAACTCTCACGCTCACTCGAGAGCAAACGGCACGTTGATTACAAATTTCTATAAGATAGTTGGCGCGCGAGTCAAAGCTGGCAAGCTGGGACACTTTCGCGCCGGCCGCCGGATTCTTTCAGCGACGATCATCTCGTCAGTATCTTTCAGGCATTCGACGAAACACTCGGGCCGCTTAGAGATGGACCATCGCCAGGAAGCGATTCAAAACGGGACGCCCCGGCACAGTCTTGAGTCTCAGAAAGCGGTCTTGTGCTTGGCCACTTAGAATAAAGCCTTCCTGGGTTTTCTGGTTTTTTGTTGGTTCTATATTAGGGCAGACCTAGAAAGAGACTGCGCGCTTAATTCCCCTCGTTTCCGTCAGAAGCTCACGAGGGCGCGCAACATGAAACCGAGACCCATTAACACTCCCGAGATCGTGAAAGTCCATTCCACCAGTGGGCTGGGTCGCCCAAATCCTCGACGAAAGATTACCATGCCGGTCTTCCAACCATCCTGTTGGTATAAGGGGAAAAGATTTCCAATGGCGAGCACTAGATTGAGAGTACCAAAGAAGGTGCCCCAAGTGATTGCGGCGAGGATGAGGTTCACAGCAATACCCGCCAGCAGTACGATGACTTGCTGGACTAGGGGGCGTTTTTGCAAACCGCCCATGTCTATTCTGACGTATGCACCTAAAGGCAGTAATCGCAGACAGTAATCAATTCCATGAACGCGAGCATTAAGGAGCCTCGGGCCCCAACCTAGTCCGGCCTCAATTACAGAAATCTTACAGAGGCGGGCTGCGAGCAAGTGCCCCAGCTCGTGCACGACCAGAGCCAAAACAAAACTGAGTATTATGTTGATTGGGGAGACAGTCATTTGTTGAATTAGCGCGTTACGAATTGGAAGAGCGGGAGAGGGATAAGACCCGCGCCTCAAGTGACCTTAAAGCTAGCAGCTCCTCCTTGATGTCAAGAATTATATAAAGCAAGGAACAAACTACGACCGTAGCATCCAAAACACCGATGTCTCTGGTCATAAGACTGATGACGAGAAATGTTAGCGTAAGCGCGGAAAGATAGATCCTGATGGCAAACATACTAGCCTCTAATTCATTAGTCGCTGGTCGTGGCCTTATTCCAACTCGCGAAAAACCCCAGGTACGACTCCCTGTGATTCCATCAACGTGCTGACTGAAGCCTCTTGGCACCGTCCTGAGATCGTGGTTGATTCTTGCTTTGCTTCTCTACTGACTTCAGTCGTGCAAAAAAGGTGGAAATTGAGATTTCCAGCTACTCTCTTGACTGTTCCAGATATGGGCTGGCCGCAATGGTCGCAGATGATTCTCATGTCGTTCTCCTTTGCCGGGACGCTGTCTATTAAATAGGCCGCGCCGCTAAAGTAGCCTTATCACCCCTTATGCCACTCTTGCAGGGGATGCTAGGAATGCAAATTTGCTGAACAATTTAAATGAAATTACGCTTATGAGCATGATCGCTAGCCAGGCTAAGGAATCCAAATAAGGTCAAGATGAAAGGTCAACCTGAAAAGTATCGTCAATTTAACCTAATCGTTGAGTCAAAAGCCGATAGAACTGAATGTCAGTAGTTCTCAACCTGATTTCAAGAAGACCAAAGACACCGAGGTTTTCGTTTACGCAGGAACGTTGGCAGGTTTTAAGACGCGCCGCGTATTGCGGCGTGATACCTGGAGTTCAGGCCCGCTTTTTTGAGCGCCTCAGAAGCAATAGCTTCCGCATTTAATTTTGCCTGTAAGACGTCGCGAAGGTGAGCGGTCAACGCTAGTATGAGTTCAGGATCGATAGCCAGCCCACGCCGTGCGCGATCTTCAATTTGTTCGACTTCCTGTATGGTCATAAAGAATCGTCACCAGCAGATGACCTGACCAGTGGTAGCGTCACCTAATCAACCCCGGATTACTGCCTGCTGCTTTCTCCAGTTCGTTGCTTACATCAGCATGCCTGAACACGGTAATGAAGGAGAAAGCGATGGATTTTTCTCCGGCAGGGCGTTCTCCAATACTTCCTCGAGCAACTCCGCCGTAATATCAAGGCTGGTGATCAATTGGAGTAAACTTGCTTGCACGCCGTTCTTCGAGATGTAACGCTTTGCCTCATCCTGGGCCAAAGCCAGGGCTACGTAGGCACGAGACAACGTTCGGACATCGACCTTCTGAGTGAATAGCTCGGACATTGCGGCTCCTCTGCTAAGTTGTGAATTACTATTTAAGAGAGGGCTAAAGCAGTGCACATTCCATATCTAACTCTGCCAACAGCGGGCAAGTTTTATCTTCTTCTTTCCTAAAAGGCTGTGGTCTCTTTGTGAGCGCATTCTGGTGGTATAAAAGGCGAGTTCGGAGCCGAGACGATAGCTCTTCCTAGTATTGGCAAATAATCTTCACATCTCCTGAATGGCCGCTTCTAGGCGCGGGCCATCGGGGAAGTCTATCCGTTTTGGTCAGCGGAGAATCCTCCGAAATTCTATCGGTTCTAAGCTTGTCAGCGTGTGTTGATTGCGGACATAAAAGCGGAGTTAAGACCAGAATATGGTGCCCCCGGCGCGATTCCAACGCGCGACCTTCCGCTTAGGAGGCGGACGCTCTATGCAACTGAGCTACGGGAGCCAAAAACTAGTGAATCGTAAATGGTAAATCGCGAATGGTAAAGCCAGACGAATTAACTTTGATACTTAATTAATGACCTGACGTCGTACCCTTCAAGCTTCTTTCGGCCAGGCAGAAACTCTAATTCAACTACAAACACGAGGCCGACAACTGTTCCGCCAAGTTGCTCCACCAAATTGCAAACCGCTTTTGCGGTTCCGCCCGTAGCCAGCAGGTCATCTGCAATAATCACTTTGTGACCATTGCCCACCGCGTCGCGATGAATCTCGAGTGTGTCCTGTCCGTATTCAAGATCGTAGGAAATAGACGCGCATTCAGCGGGCAGTTTTTTTGGTTTTCGCACGGGCACGAACCCGGCACCGAGGTGGTAGGCAAGCGCCGGCGCAAAGATAAAGCCACGAGCCTCAACGCCAATCACGGTGTCAACTTTTTCACCTTCATACTCCGCCGCGAGCGCATCGACGGTTTTGCGTAAGCCGTCAGGATGCTTCAGCAGCGTGGTGATATCGTAAAAATTAATGCCGGGTTTAGGGAAATCCGGCACCTCGCGAATTAGCTTCTTAAGATCGTCCATAGCTGAATGTTGGGTCGCTACAACCTTGCTGCTGCTTGAACCTTGTACTTAGATCTTTGTACTTGATGATGCCGCTGACAAAGTACAAAGAACAAAGTACTAAGATCATACTTCAACGTTCAATCCGGAAACTCGAATACCGACCCGTAGGTTCAAGGCTGATCTCTTCAACATGTTCGACGCGGGACCATTGTGGCCCGGTAACCAGGTCATTTCTAAAGTCATCGACATTCACAGCTGAGCCCTCGGCCATAGCCTCAACCGTGCCATCCGGGCAATTGCGAACATAACCCAACACCTGGTGCCGGGCAGCGGCGCGTTGCGCAAAGAACCTGTAGCCGACCCCTTGCACGTCTCCTCTTATCAAAAATTTTCGCGCCACTTTTGCCATGCGAACCGTGAATCGTGAATCGTTAATCGTGATGCGGCGGTCTTACCAACACACTCCAGTTTAATCCACGACGGCTCATCCGCTGGGGTTCACCTGCACTTGAATACTCGTCCGACGCTGCCCCTCGTGAGTGTAAATGTCTCCGGTTCGTCGTTCGAGTTCTCTACCTCTACGGTAAGCGTCATGGTGTCGTTTTTGATCGAGCCGGAATAAGTCGCCGGCAGATTGTTGATTTTTGCACCAAGTCGTACAGGCCCACCGCGTTCGCGAGTAATGGTGCCGCGCCAACTAAAGCGACCTTCGGGATCAAAGGTCAGAGGTCCGGCGATTGCGCCGTGAGCGCAGTCGTATTCAATGTTGACCGACTCATCGCTTATCTCAAACCGAATGTGTTGACCGCCCCAGGTGCCGTTGCTCAGCCGCTGCACTTTGCCCGCTCCGAATGTTATAGAAAAACCGAGCAGAAAAATTAAACATCCCACCCCAGGAAAGCTGTCAACAGTTCCGAACATCCCACTATTTTTGGTCTTCATCCTAACTGGTAATTAGATATCCTTGCAGGCAACAAACACCTTCCACAAACGTTGGCTTTGATGCACTCAAGCATTGTAGCGAAGCGTGCTGAGGTTGCCCAACACGTAACGCCCCTATCGAACCCAACCCTCCCGACGCGCGTGAATGGCGCTTTCCGGTCTAAAAACACAGAAAATTTGCGTTTTCTGTAGAAGAAATCGCCGAATCGGACTATCTTTATTTATAGTCTTACGCAGTTGGCGAAAATACGGGGGTGCTCAGCTTGTCTTCCGCTAAACCAAAGTCAAAGTCCTCGGTCAAAGCAGCGCTTGGGGCTGTACGCGATTTTATTGGCGGGCACCAGGAGGAAGAAGCAGCCGCAGAGCAGGAAAATCTCGCTGAACCGAAGGCTGCTGAATCCCTGCCTGGTGCTCAGTCTGCTGATGAAGCAATGAAAAACGAAACAATCGATCAAGCCGATCAAACTGTTACTCAACAGCCACAACCAGCCGATGCTGTAGCGGCAACGACTGATCAGAAACAGCTCCGATCAGACACTGAGAAGGCGGCGCCTGCAATTGATTTCGACCAGGCGGTGCGCGACTTGCGCGCCGGCGAATCTGCTGAAACCCGTGCTGCCGCTGCTCGTATGCTTGCCGGCGCAGGGAGCCAGCGCGCCACTCCACACTTGATTGCCGCCCTTTTCGACGCTGATGCCACAGTGCGCACGACTGCTAACGAGGTCTTGGCCCAGTTCGGCAATTCAACTCTGCCAAGCAATGCCACGTCGGAAGGTATTCCTAAACCGGGCACGACAGCAAAGCCTGCCGCAAAACAACCGCGAATGCAGGTAGGAAGCGCAAGTGCCGGTAAACCCAAGGCAGCCGAGCGAAAACTTGCTAAACCAATCGTGACTCCCACACAACCGGTTAGCACAGAGCCCGCTGCAGCCAGGGACCCGCAACAACTACTCGGCGAAGAAAACGAAGTCCGAACGAAAATAGAGGAACTTGAAGCACAAATTCTCGACACCATCGCCGCGCGCAAGGAAGCCGAAAAGGAAATCCGGTGGCGCATCGAACGCGAGGCGAAATTAAGGACGGAAGCCGCAGCGCGTCGTGACGAAGAAGAGCAGTTGCGAATGAAGGCCTACGAAGAGGCTGAGGCAGGCAAGACTGAAAACGCCAAGGCGGTGGCCGCTGAACAAAAAACTCGTATAGCTGCTGAGAAAGAAACACGCCGCCTGGCAGAGGAAGAAACGCGTTTCAGACTTGAGGTAGTGCGTCGCCGGCAAGCAGCAGAGGAGCTTGTTCGTGAACGAGTGAAGATTGAAACCGCTCGCGCCGAAGCCGCCGAAGCAGCACAACTACTCGAAGCCAAACACCTCCGCCAGGAAGCTGCCGAACAGCATCAGGCCGAGCTGGAGCGCTTACGACGCGATGAAGAAACCCTGCGGGCTGCGTTCGAAAAAGTCGCGCACCGGCGTGCTGAAGTGGAGACTGCGAGGGCTAAAGCTGAAAAAGAGGCCGAGCTACTTGTGGAAGCCCGGGCACGTATGCGCACAGCCGAAGAAGCGCGAACTCAAACCGAGGCCGAACGCCTGCAACTAGAGTCCGAGATAAATGAACGGCTCGCTACTGAACGGCGGCAATTGGAAGAAGCTCGCCGGCGCGGCAGCGAAGAACAGCAACGGCTGAAACAAGATACTCTTCGCGCTGCGGAAGAGGAACAGAAACGGCTGAAAGAACTTGGAGAGATGCTCGAGAAAGCGGAGGCCGAGTCAAAGCAACGCGCCGAGAAGGAACAACAGCTAGTCGCCCAACTTGAAAGCTTGCGAATCGCTGGTGCTGAGGCGCGGAAACGCATCGAGGAAGCTGAGATGCGTAAGCACACCTCAGACGAAGCTTATAAACTGGCCGCTGAGAAGTTGCAGCGCATCGAGGCAGAAGCCCACGCGCGCAGCCTTGAAGAAGAACAGATACTGGCGCGATTGGAAACGACGCGCCGCACGGTGGCGGTAGAAGCGCAGACGAGATCGGAACAGGAGAAGCGCATTAAAGAAGAGATCGAAATGTTCCGTCGTCTGGAAGAAGAGGAACGGCCCCGACTGGAAGCGGCAGTGCTTCGTCGCACAGAAGTCGAAACTCGCTTCCGGCAGCTACGAGAACGTTACGAAGTAGAACAACAGGCGCTCGCCTCTGCTGAGCAGTTTTCAGTCAGTGAAACAAGTGAGATGGCAAGCGACACCGCTATCGATTCAATGCCCGCCGCGGCGTTTGCCGAGCCTGTTGCTGAAGTTGAGGCTATGAATTCTGTCCCGGACGACCTGGGCACGGCAACAGGGACCGGTGAGGTACCTGCCGCCGTCGCGTCTTATCTCTCCAGCATCGATCCTTATAAGCGCGCAGCCGCGATTGCGGAATTGGGCCGCTCAGGATCCAACGATGCGTTCAATATTATCGCGAATGCTTTTGATGACTCTTCAACGCATGTGCGCAACGCTGCGGCCAGGGCACTGCTAAAGCTGGAACCCGGACGGACTGTCGATTTGTTCAATCGCGCCCTGGAAGAAGGCTCTGGTGAACGGCGCCGAAATATTGGTGGAGCGATTGCAGCGTCCGGTGTGGCGGCCGAAGCCATTGATAACCTGGTGGGGGAAAGCCGCGAAGAAACCTATAATTCGCTGTCGATTCTTTTTGTGATGGCTAAGGCCGGCGAGGTGAAACCTTTAGTGAAAGCGATCGAAGAACATGAAAATGATGAGGTCCGGCGCGCGGTCGTTAAGCTGTTGAATTTAAGTGGGCAAGCGGAAATAGCCGACGCAGCATTGCAGCGACACGTTTTAGGCGTGCCGGCGGTTCGCCAAAACGGTGTTGCCACCCAGCCCGATCCACAAGCAAATGTTCGCATGGCCGCGGCGGAATCAGAAGTTAAGCGAGCGGTAAGGAAACACAACGGAGACAACGGTCATTGATCGCGCCGCGCTGTTGAAGTAGCACTGCTTATCTTGTTCGTGGAGACGGCGGCCTAAACTCTACGATTGAAATTCCGCCGGCTGGAATGCTAACGCTCGCCACGCTACCGCCATTCTCGCTTTTCACGTCGATAGTCTTTTCCGTAATCCAGTCAAACGCAGTGTTAATTTCCTGTGAGCGCAAGCTGATTGTTGCGGTAACGACGGCGCTACGATCCACCTGGGCCATCCCCTGTTGTGATTTGTAGACGCCATTGTTGTTAATTAACGTTACGATCCAACCATTGGTATTCCGATTAATTAAATACTCAACATCGCCGTTTACTTTGATGGGCGCAGCATCGGCGAACACATGAGCGAGCATGTGTGCGGCGAAGGGAACGATTCGTTCGTCCTCGCCCAGCAGATCGGGTAGCGCGGAAAAGACCACTGTGCCGTTTCCAAGTTTGTTTACGGTTACAAGTGGATCGCCGCCGCCGGAAGCGACTAGCACGACCGCCCCCATCAATTCCACCTTTTCATAACGAAATATTTGACCGCTCAGGTTTTGTAACGCCTCGCCCGTTGCCAGACAGCGTGCGTTGTGCGCTTCTGCAGTAACACCCGTAAGTCGCAGGCCCAACAGTTCGGATGGAAAATTTTTGATTTGAGCCGGGTTAAGAACAACGGTGCCACCGGATTTCACGTAGTCGCGTAGGCGTTGGGTCCATTGTGGAGACCAGTCGATATGCCCGCCGACGACGATCGCGCGATAAGAGCTCAAAAGCGCCGCGTAATTAACCGGCAAAGGTGGCGGCGCCGGGACGCGCGGGAGCGGCGCCGTACCTGGGGACGAAGGAGAAGCCGCAGGAGCAGTAACGCGGTTTACGTTGCTACCCTCGTAAACCCATTCCGCCTTTTTGTTTGCGGGTTTGTTGGTTGTCGTAACAGCTTTGGCGTTCTGCGGATCTTCGGTTTTGGACTTTGGACTT
>JBDUCC010000062.1:0-13467 GCA_040003675.1 bacterium
AGGCAGTAGGCAGTAGGCAGTAGGCAGTAGGCAGTAGGCAGTGAATTTACTGTCTGCTGCCTTTTTCAATTAAGCGACCAGGAAGATTTGCCATTTGCCATTTGTCATTTGTCACTGAAGAGGAAAACCATGTGTCGTCGTTGCAGTTGTCACAGTGCGGACACTAATTTCGGCTCCTGATGAAGAAAAAAGCCAGCGGCCGTTTTGGCATCCATCCCGCGCAAACAATGAAAAATGAGAAATGGTAGATGATAGAAATCTTGTTTCTTCTGACTCCTTCCAACCTCACTCCTGATAGAATGAAAACATGGCCGTCAGCGCTCGCCGCAAGTCGATAGCGTTTTTTATTACCCTGGGGTCGTGCCTCGTCGCCGTAGCGATTGCGCTCAACGTCGGTTGGATCATACTCAACTGGCGCGAAGTCGCAATGCTGGTTTTTGGAATCATTTTTTTCCTGCTGATTATTGTTGGCCTGGTTCTCAACACAACTTTCCTTATCCGCGAGATCCGGCGCAACGAACAACACGACGCCTTTATCAACGCCGTCACGCACGAACTTAAGACCCCGCTTGCCTCGATCCGGCTTTACCTGCAGACACTCAAAACACGCGAAACCAACGAACAGCAGCGGCAGGAGTTTTACGATGTGATGCTGGCCGACAACGACCGTCTGCTGAAAACCGTCGAGCAGGTGTTGCGCGCAGGCCGCGCCGGAGTCCGCAGCGGCCGTCTTAATAAAACCAATATCGATCTCAGTGAGATCGTGGGTGAATGTGTAGACATCGCCCGCACGCGTTACAACCTTGACCTAACTTCTTTAAGCTACACTGAGTCACTTAACGGAGAAGCCGCGCGAATTTTTGGCGACGCTGATGAGCTGCGCGCCGCGGTTACGAATCTTTTAGATAACGCGGTGAAGTATTCCCATAAAGAAGTGAAGTTGTCGGTCGAAGTTGCTGCGCTTGACAGCAAACAGGTGGCCGTGCGCATTGGCGACCGCGGCATCGGCATTCCGTCCTCACAATTGAAACGAATCTTCAAAAGATTTTATCGTGCGCCGGGCCGCTTCATGGCGCGTGTCAAAGGCACTGGCCTGGGCCTCTTCATCGTGCGTTCGGTAGTCGAGAAACATGGCGGCCGCGTTTTCGCCGAAAGCGAAGGGCCGGGCCGGGGCAGCACGTTTACGATTCAACTTCCGCGAACTGAAGCGCGATGAATGTTTTGGTTGTAGAAGACGAGCAGCACCTTGCCGACGGGCTGAGATTTAATCTCGAGGCCGAAGGCTATGACGTTGACATTGCCGGCGACGGCGAAGCTGCGCTGTCTTTGCTGTTTGACAAGAAGCAGGAATACGACGCCGTGGTGCTCGATGTGATGTTGCCCGGCAAAGACGGTTTTACCGTCGCGGCGGAGCTTCGAGCAGCCGGAAATTTTGTCCCCGTGTTAATGCTGACAGCGCGCGGACGCGCGGAAGACGTGTTGCGCGGTTTCGAATCCGGCGCGGATGACTATTTGCCCAAACCCTTTGAGCTGTCGGTTTTGTTGGCGCGGCTGAACGCCTTGTTGCGGCGCCGGCATTGGTTTGATCAGAAATCAGTGACTGGAGTGGTCGTGGTGAAACCAGGCAGCACGCCTGATTCTGAAGAGGTTAAACCGTTCGCTTTTGATGGGCGCACCATTGACTTTGCAAATCTTGAATTGCACACGCCAGAACAAACGATCAGATTGACTTTGATGGAAGCTGATTTGTTGCGCTACCTGATTCGGCACGAAGGAAACGTAGTTTCGCGCAGGGCAATTTTGGAAGAAGTTTGGGATCTGGCTGAAGATACCGACACGCGAGCCATTGATAATTTTATCGTGCGCTTAAGAAAATATATTGAAAAGGATCCTGCCAAGCCCACGCACCTGCTGACAGTCCGCGGCGTTGGTTATCGCTTCGTGGCGGATACATCAGCGTCGAGCTAACATAATCCATGAAATTTGGACTGCGGCGGCTTGACGGCGCTTTTCAAGTTGGCCCTGCAACGCGTAAAAGAAATCACTCGCCGCTTTCCCATCACCAAAGCGGCGTCAAGCCGCCGCAGTCCAATAAGCGAGAAAGCTTTACTCAACTACTCGCTGTCACAATCGCGGCGCGTACCCCTAGTAAGTCTGAAAAATCCTTTGCATAGACAGCGTCGACCTTGCGCACTCGGCTCACGGTTTCGACCAGCTCGTCAGTCGAGATGAAACCGTTTTCGACCAGCGCGATGGCCCAGCCGGGGATGTGCGCGGCCGTGTGCAGCAAATCTTCCAGAAAGCCGAGGTATTGCTGCTTGCTTTGCGCGCGCGCGCCCAGCTTGCCCGCGCGGCGCTGCTCAAATCCCTGCCAAAAATCGTCACCGCCCTGAAGCCATTCTTCCCGCCACGCACCCGCGGTGCGCTGCCTCGCCTGCGATTCTTCCAATGGCGGTAAACGCAAAAACATCAAATCACTGTGCCGCCGGTCGGCCAGAAAAGCGCGCAGATCCTGATTAGACGCTTTGCTGCGGAGTGAATTGTCGTGTGGATAAGGCAACAGTTCAGCTAAACGGCGAAGCACGCGTGACAGTGATGCGGGTTCACGCAGATGGCGGTTAGATTCGTCGAACGAAAGCACATAATCGCCGACCATCATGCCAAGGGTCAGCGCGAGGGCGCGTCTGTAAGGCGCATCGAGCCGCTCAGCGTTGAAGCGCACCGTGTCAAACCACCAGGCATCAGTCTGATTGAACCAGTTTAAGAGCGCCGGATTATCGAGACGATCACGAGGCACATAAGCGTCCTCGACAATCGACTCAAGCTCTTCATCACTAAGCCGGTAAGTATTGTTCTCCAATAATGCGGTAGCTTTTGTAAAGGACCATGCCATCGGATCATTGGCCGCAACACGCACCTGCCAACGTTTAAGCTGCATGCCTAGCTCCGGCTCGCCAGTGAAGGGAAGAGCCACCGACGCGAATTTCAAGCGACGCAGAACGCTCAACTCGAAATTAAGCCAGCCATTGGAAAAAGTTGCAGGAGTCATTGGTTACTTCGTTTTCTACAATTCAAAAATCCACATTGAATTTTCTCCCTCCCCTTGGTAGGGAAAAGGGAGGATGTGTTCGGGCGCTCAAGCCCTCTCCCCCAACCCTCTCCCAACGGGAAAGGGAGTCAAGAGTCAAGCAATCAGCTGAACGACGAGAAGAGCGCTCGGCTTTCGTCGATCGTCACTGCTGGTTCCGCCGGCCGTGCATAGGAGCGCAACTCTTCCACGTCCGGAAGCGAAAGGAAAACACTTACCACCGCCGGATCAAATTCGATTGCAGCGCGTTCGATGATTTGTTGACGCGCTTCTGCTTCGCTAAGCGCCGGACGATATGGACGCGCATCAGTTAGCGCGGCGTAAGAGTCGGCGACGCGCAGAATGCGCGCGGCAAGTGGAATCTCGTTTTGTCTCAATGCGTCCGGATAACCGCTGCCGTTCCACCATTCGTGGTGCCAGCGAACCAGCAATTGCACGGCGCGGTCGGCGCTGGCCCGCGCAGCTTCCTGCTCGCCAATAACCGGATGTCGCGCCAAGTCCAACCGTTCCTCGTCCGTCAACGAGCCTTCGCGGCGAATGTATTCACGCTCCATCGCGACCTCGCCCAGATCGTGTATGTGGGCCGCTGCGCTCAGTGAGCTACGATCCTGCGGCGCCAGATGAAATGCTCGCGCCAGGCCGTCGGCGAGCGCCGCAATACGTACCGCATGCGGATTCTCGTAACGCTCGAAGCGATCGGCGGCGGTAGCAAGTTGCAAGTACGCTTCGCGTGCCAGGCGATCGCGTTCAGCGTCAAAACGAACTGTTGCCATAGTTTGTTCTTTCATTTGGAGTGCGGCGGCTGGACGCCGCTTTCACGACTCCAAAAGAGTTGACTGTTTTCTTCGACGCCTGGCTGGGCTACCAAAAGCGGCGTCAAGCCGACGCAGTCCGAAAAAAGCTAACCTGCTCGCCGGGCCTTCTCAATCTTGCGTAACAGCGCCCGCGCTTTCCCATTATTTGGATCGAGTGCAAGCGCTCGTTGCAACTCGGTCTGCGCGCGCCGGTGAAAATTCAAATCAAAATACAATGAAGCCAGCATTGTGCGATACATCGCGTTAGAAGGTTCCAGTTTTACCGCCGCCTGAAGTTCGCTCTCGGCCAGACGGCGTGTTTGCTCGCCGGCCGCGAGCGCCCGCCCATAATGAGCGCGGTAGCGCGCGTCCCGAGGAGAAAGGTGCGCGGCCGCGGCAAGTTTGGATACTGCTACCTGAAGCTGCCCGGCTTCCAGAGCACCGAGGCCTTCGCGAAAGCACTGGCCGGCCTCTTCCATTTCACCATCGGGCGGCGCAGCCATGGCAAATTCGGACTTATCGGTCGAATCAAAGATACCGCCGAACTTCGCCTTGTGTGCAGCGCCGGAAAATTGTCGCGAACGCTCAAGGGCCGCATCGTACGCCGCACGCGCGTTAGCATCAGTTAACGTTTCGTACGCTTGCGTAACTCGCGCGAAAGCGGAACTGATTCGCGCATGTTGCGGCGTTCCCGATTGGATGTGAAACCGATCCGGATGATAGCGCCGCGCAAGTGCATAGTAGGCTAGTTTGATCTCATTGGCGTCAGAAGTTGGAGGTAAATCAATGACCTCATAGTAGTCGGCCGCCTGGCCCAGTCGGGCAAGAAATGTTTCCAGGTCGGCCAACTCTTGAGCTGCTTCAATTGCCGCATCGCCTTCACGGGTCCTGGCACGCGGTTGAGCAACGTCCGCTTCCTTGCTCGGTTGGCCCGGTTGATCAGCGCGAAAAGCGTGATGCCAGTACTGCCGCGTGACCATTCCGCTCAACGCCAGCCCATAAATCACCCGGTGAGCGTCCAGCTCGCGCATCCCGCTGAGTGCTACCAGGTCCTGCAATCTGTTGGGCGCATCGAGACGCGACAACAGAAAACCTTCGCTTGGTGTCAAATTGTCTCCTGTGAGCGAAACGTCCGGTGCTCGCGAGATCATTTCGTTGGGATTGCGGAAACGCGCAGAAACAAACTTGAGAGGCATTCTTTGGCCGGCCTCTCTCAGCAATCTGTTGACATCCAGTGGCACTTCGATCGGATAACCCAACCGCGCTCGCCCGTTATAGTCCCAGGTTCCAGTGGTCCATAACAAGGCTACGCGTAAAACGTCGCCCACCATCACTGCCAGCAAGCGATCGATTTGTTCGCGCGTGACTGCGCCTGCTGTACAAAGCGCAGCAGCGAGATCCAAATCGGAGAGATTGCCAAGCCGGCTCAGTTCTTTTTTTGACGCCAGTGCTTGCTTAAGCAGATACTCCTGCAAGCGAAGCGAGCGCACGTTGGAAGCAGCAAAGATCAAGCGGCCGTTATCAAAATACACAGCCACCTGAGCGCGCTCATGCTCAAGCCGCAAAGTCCCGGAAAAATTCCTGGAAGAAATCTCGCGAATGAGTTCCGCGAGAGGCTGCTCGCTAAGTGTTCCCTTCATGCTTTTCCGACGCTCAGACGTTTTAAGAATGCCTGGCGCCAGCAGGCCAAGAGCATGATAGCGCACGATTTAGTTAAAAAAGAAGTACGCCTTTGACACTCGTCTAACGCAGTCTTATATTGCATTTACCCTAACAATTGAATTGCGCGACGGCGTGGAGCAGTAAGGCTTCGACGCCACGATCCACCTTTATGGCTGAGAAAACCGAAATAGGAATGAACGTAGTCAGGAGCGACTCCTCTAACGACGAACGAGTCGAGCAACTGTTCGAGCAATTACAGCAGCGGACAGTTGCTTTGGAGGAAGCCAATCGCGAACTGCGTCACATTTCGCATTACCGCTCATTATTTCTGGCGAGGATGTCGCACGAACTGCGAACCCCGCTGACTTCTATTCTTGGCTTCGCCGAAATTCTGCTCGACCAGGAAAAGCTGACAGACACGCAGCGGCGCTTTTGCCAGAAGATTCAGAATTCCGGAATGCAACAGCTCGCCAGCCTTAATCAACTAGTCGATCTGTCGCGTTTGGAGGCGGGGCCGGCTGAGTTGTTTTTTCACGAGTTCTCATTAGCTGACACTTTACGCGATACCTGTGCAGCAGTTGGCCGGTTGGCACAAAAGAACGATGTGCGGCTTGAATACGACCTGGCGCCGGAAGCCAGGAAGATCGTTTCGGATCAGGGAAGACTGCGCCAAATACTTTTTACTTTTCTCTCGTGGGCGGTTAGTCGCAGCAGTTCAGGCCAGCGCGTGACGACTTATGCGGAGCTGCTCGATGGACCAACCCTACACGTGCAAATCGACGATGAGGGCGATCCAATAAAAGACATGTCACGAGTGTTTGACCCTGAGGAAGCGCCACGTGCCGGAAAAACTGATCTTAATGAGTTAGGCATTATTGTGGGGCGTCGCCTCGTGGAGATGATGAAAGGCGCCGTCTCACTGCAAAACCGCGAGGCGGGCGGATTGCGCACCTCGCTGCAACTGCCTGCTGGTCGTTTGAAGGGATAGTGCGCCGATGGATGGCATTCAAATTCGCGAATGCACCACCATCCCGGAATTGGATAGCTGTATTCGTTTGCAGCGCGAAGTTTTTGGCCTGCCGGAATTGGAAATCTCGCCTCGTCGCCATTTGATTGTTTCGCGCCAGGCTGGTGGCTGGACGCTGGGAGCTTTTGTCGCAGAGCGGCTGGTGGGGTTTGTTCATCAGATGGCCGCTGTTCGTGAGAACGAAATTTTTGGTTATTCGCACATGATGGCGGTCGCCCGCGAATACCAGAACAAGGGCGTAGGCTCGCGCTTGAAATGGAGCCAGCGCGACCGGGCCCTGAAGGAAGGCCGGAGTTTTATCAAGTGGACGTGGGATCCAATGCAGGCGCGCAACGCACACTTTAATTTGAATCGCCTCGGCGTGGTGGGGCGCAGTTACGCCGCAAATTTTTACGGCACCGATTACGTGACCAGCCCGCTGCTCGAGGGTGCGCCGCCACCCGGCATTGACAGCGATCGCTTGTTCGCCGAATGGCACCTGCAATCGGCCCGAGTGATGAAGTTGGCAGAGGGCACAGCATCCATAGTTGATAAATCCGTGGCGCAGAAAATTCAAATTCCCGTCGACTGGACTGGCCTCTGCAAACAAGATCCACGCACTGCCAGACAAGAACAGTTGCGCGTGCGAGCTGAATTTCAGAAGGCTTTGGCCGATGGTCTGGTGTGCGCAGGTTTTGAACGGTCAACAGACCAGCCGCGCTATTTGCTTTATGAAGCTCTGACTTAGTCAGGAACAAAGTCGCAGCAGATGGTTTGATTGTTTGCGAAACAAGATGTCTAGACTGCTTCGCCCGGTAAGGGCGAGATGTTTATGGTTGCTCCTGTAAAAAGTTCTGCGCTCCCATAGGGCGCAACGAGTTCCTGACTAATCGCCACTGTTTAACGGTACATCTCGCTCCTACAGAGCGAAGTTATCTAAGATTGCCGCCCTGGCCTATAAACATCTCGCTCCGCTGGGAGCGAAGACGATTATTAAGGGTTGCGCTTCCAATTGAATCCACCAGTTAGAAACGTTCTTCTACAGTTTTATGACCTTTGCTCGTTTCGATAAATACGTTGACCGGCACGCGCAGAGTTTCGTCGAGCGCTTGCAGACGCTCTGCCGCATGCCCTCGGTGGCAGCACGCGGCACCGGCATGCGTGCAATTGCCGAAACGGTCGAGCAAATGATGCAGCGCGTGGGCATCGGCACGCGATCCCATCGAGTCGGCAACGGCTATCCAATAATCTACGGCGAATGCGGCAGCGGCTCGCACAGTTATCTGGTGTATGGTCACTACGATGTACAGCCGGTGGGCCACTTGAGCGAATGGTCGGTTGGCCCATTCGCGGCGACGATTCTCGATGGCAAACTTTATGCACGCGGCGCTGCAAACAGCAAAGGCGATTTGGTGGCGCGACTCGCGGCAGTTGAGGCTTATCAAAAAACTTTCGGCAAGTTGCCGGTGTCGTTGCGGTTTCTTGTTGAAGGCGAAGATGGACTGGGAAGTCCGAGCCTTTATCGCTTCGCGACGGAGCATCCAGAGATGCTGGCCGCCGAAGGGTGTCTTTGGGATGAAGGCTACAAAGACACGAAGGAGCGGCCGGTTATAAGTTTGGGATTCAAGGGCATTCAGTTTGTAGAGTTGCGGGCGCACGGTGCCCGCGCGGATCTGCACTCGAAGTGGGGCGCAATCGTTCCAAATCCGGCGTGGCGATTAGTGCAAGCGCTGGCGACGATCATGTCGCCAAAAGGCGTGATCACGATCGATGGTTTCTCGTCGCAGATAGCTCCGGTGAGCGAAGAGGACGCCGAAGCGCTCAAAGCTATCGAGATTGATGAGGCCGGTTTGAAACACGAGTTTCGCATCGGCGGTTGGGTGCGTTCGATGAAGGGCGCTGCGCTCGTGAAGGAGCACATCTTTGGCCCCACTTGTACTATCTGCGGCATTCAAACTGGTCACACTGAAGCGGGAATGAAAACTATTCTTCCCAGTCTTGCCATCGCGCGCCTGGATTTTCGTTTGGTGCCTGACCTGACGCCGCCCATGGTGGTGGAACTCTTGCGCGCGCACCTTGACGAGCGCGGATTCAAAGACATTGAAATCATCGAACTTGCGAGCGCACCACTGGCGAAATCTTCCGCGCAATCCACTGTCGCTCGCGCTGTCATCGGGTCCGCGGCGGAAGTCTATGGGGTTGCACCGTTGGTCTATCCGATGGATCCGGCGAGTGGTCCAGTTGGTGCAGTCTGCGGTGCATCGTCGCCGCCCACGCCAGTCGCCTCGTTCGGTATTAGTCATGCGGGATCGAATCCGCATGGGCCCGACGAAAACATTCGCATCGACGATTTTCTTCAGAGCATTCGCATGATCGGCCGGGTGATAAACAGGCTGGCCGAAAAGAAGACCAAAACCAATAACGCCGTGCAGGTCAGCGCTAGTCAGGCTGGAGTTTAGTAAAGCGAAAAATATTCGTAGGACGAGGATTTTGAGGGTGGTTAAAGCCGTTTCGGTTGAACAACAGCTTGAAAAGTTGCGCGGTGAAATTGGTCGCCACGAAGAGCTCTACTATGTTCACGATAAACCCGACATTTCCGATCGCGAATACGACGCACTGCTTGAGAGACTACAGGCACTTGAGCAGCAACACCCCGAATTAATAACCAGCGATAGTCCCACGCAACGAGTCGGCGGCCGCCCGGCTGAAGGTTTTGCCGAGGTAGTCCACCGCCGGCCGATGTTGTCGCTCGACAATAGCTACAACATTGAAGAGCTGCGCGCCTTTGACGCGCGTTGCCAACGGCTCGCCGACGGACGCGCAATCGACTATGTGGCTGAACTAAAGATCGATGGACTCTCGCTCGCGCTCCATTACGAAAACCAGGTGCTCGCGCGCGCGGTGACGCGCGGCGACGGCCGCATCGGTGAAGAAGTTACTGCGAACGCGCGCACAATCCGGAGCATTCCGCTTAAGTTGCGGGAAAACAGACGGCCTTCGGCTAGCTCACATCCCAAATCTCAGATCTCAAAGGTCAAATCCAAGATCTCAGATCTGCAATCTGAGATTTCGAACCTGGAAGTGCGCGGCGAAGCATTCATTCCCCGAAAAGTTTTCGAGCGCATCAACGCCGATCGGGAGGATCAGAACGAAGCGCGCTTCGCAAACCCACGCAACGCGGCTGCCGGAACAATTCGCCAGTTGGATCCCAAGATCACTGCTTCGCGGCGGTTGGAGATGTTTGCTTACGATCTACTGGCCGGCGAACGAAAACCGTTTGCAACCCATTGGGAAGCGCTGAACTGGATGGAGCAGGCCGGATTTCGCGTGAACCCTGAGCGAGTTCTTTGCGCCTCGATTGACGAAGTAATCGAGTTTGCGAATCGGATGGAAGCCAGGCGAGACGACTTGGATTATGAGATCGACGGGCTGGTGGTTAAGGTCAACTCAACGGGGCTACAGGATGAATTCGGCTCGACGAACAAGGCGCCCCGATGGGCCATCGCCTACAAGTACGCCGCGCGCCAGGCAACAACACAAGTGCTTTCGATCGTCGTTCAAGTTGGACGGACGGGCGCGCTAACGCCAGTCGCCAACCTGGAACCGGTCGTCCTGGCCGGCACGACAGTGTCGCGCGCCACGCTTCACAATCCCGATGAGGTTAAGCGGTTGGGAATTCGCATCGGTGACTGGGTGCTGATCGAAAAAGGCGGCGACGTCATTCCCAAGGTGCTCAAGGTCATCGAAGCGAAGCGCACCGGGACAGAGAAGATCTTTCGCATGCCGAGAAAGTGTCCGGTATGCGGCGGCGAGATCTCGCGGCCCGAAGGCGAGGTGGTTTCGCGTTGCGAAGCGGCGGATTGTCCCGCACAACTTGAAGGTCGTCTGTTGCACTTTGCTTCGCGTCGAGCGATGCGCATCGAGGGATTGGGCGAGTCCCTCGTCCATCAACTGGTCGAAAGCGGAAGGGTCCACGATGCGGGTGACCTTTACAGCTTGACGTTGGAAGACGTGGCTGGCCTTGAGCGCATGGCGAAGAAGTCGGCTTCAAACCTGCTCGCGCAAATTGAAGCCAGTAAGCAGCGCGATCTTTCCAATCTCATTTACGCGCTGGGCTTGCGTCATGTCGGCGATCGCACAGCGACGACGCTGGCGCGCCAGTTTGGTTCACTTGAAACGCTGAGCAAGGCGACGGTTGAAGAGCTTGATGATGTTCCTGAGATTGGTTTGACTGTCGCTCAGAGTGTGCGGGATTGGTTCGACGACGAAGGCAACCTGGCGTTGTGCGAGCGGCTGGCGGCCGGCGGCGTGCGGACCAGGATGGAAAAGACCAGTCAACCGGCGGATGATAAATTTGCGGGTAAGACCTTTGTGTTGACCGGCACGCTTGCTGAGTTCACTCGTGATGAAGCACGCGCCGCCATTGAATCGCGCGGAGGTCGCGTCAGTTCGTCGGTCAGTAAGAAAACGGACTTTGTGGTGATTGGTGAAGAGGCTGGCTCGAAGCTCGATAAGGCGACTGCATTGGGAGTTACCGTGCTCGATGAGGCAGCGTTCAAGAAGATGCTTTAAGTAGGACAGGCATTCCTGCCTGTCCTGCCCTGGCAAAGAGGACAGACAAGAATGTCCATCCGACACCGAATTTGACTCAGCGAAGAGGAGAGACAAGAATGTCTATCCTACTCAGGAGTGCCAATGGCGAATACTGAAACTAATAATCAAAAACTCGAATTACTTTACACGCTATTTTGCGATGACGTGCGACTCGAGGCGGGTAACAAACTTTCATTCATGGGTGTCTTTCAAAACATCATGGTCCAGCAGGTGCCGGTTTCGCTGATCAAGTTTGCCGTGGTCAATCACTGGCGCGGCGAGGGAACGCATCTTTCGGAAGTCAGAATTCTGACGCCCGATAGGCAGCACCCAATTGTCGTATCGCAACCGACAAGTTTTGAGATTACGCCGGGCGGTTTTGCCGATAACATTAGTTTCTTTGTGAATGTTACGTTTCCGGCGGCAGGTCAGTACTGGGTGCAGACGCTGATTAATTCAACACTGTTCGACGAGCAGCAGTTAACTGTGTCCGATGGGCGTGAGCCTTCAGCAGACAATTCTTCGCAAGCGGTGAATTAAAAGCCGTAAATCGTGAATCGACTAAAAGCCGTAAATAGTAAATCGTGAATCGTAAATAGTGCACAGACTTTAGTCTGGGCCTTTTTTGCACTATTTACGATTCACGATTCACGATTTACGACTCCTAGTATTCAATCCCGTAAAGTTTGATTTTAAAGTTAAGTGTGGTGGGCTTGATGTGTAATAGCCGGGCCGCTGCAGCCTGGTTCCGCCCGGTGCGCTCGAGCGCTAGTTTTATGAGGTTGATTTCGAAGCGCACCACTTCGTCGTAAAAGTCGATGCCCTCCGAGACATTCATTGTCAGCAACTTGTTTGATGCTTCAGTGAAAGCTTTGTCAGAAGCCAGCGTTTCGGCCTCTCTCAGCAGTGTTCGCGCCAAATCCGCCAATCGCTGAACGCGATTCCGCTCCTGACGGTCTGCGAGCTTGAGTGGCTGCGGGACACTGGCCGGAATCGTATTTCGGTCGTGATGGCCCAGGTCCGATTGCATCAAGTCAGCCTGTTCGGCTTTCATTTCTCGCCCCCTTTCCACCTCCGACTTAAGTCTAGTCAAAGATAAAACACCGTGAACGCCAGGTGTGTGACATCTTTTAATCAAACGCCGGCGCTTGGCAGTTGTTCCAAAGAAAAAGCGAGCCCGTTTGGACTCGCCAATTGCTGTTAATAACTGGTGCGGATGAGAGGACTTGAACCTCCACGATGTCTCCATCACAGGCTTCTGAGACCTGCGCGTCTGCCAGTTCCGCCACATCCGCATGCGGTGGTTCATTATGCGAACGGGCTCAGAGCGTGTCAAGAAACGCTAAGTTCGTATGGCGGTCTGTTTGATGTGCGATAGCCTTTAGCTTGTCCAAACGCAGCGACAGACTAAAGGCTATCGCACATATGCGACGAAACTGACAAATGCGTCAGGTTCGCCGGCATACGCACAGGATTGTCCTTGCGCAGAGTTTATGGGTTAACGATCACGCGTCGAACCCCACGACGTGTCCGATTTCGCCAGGTGTCATTCCAAGTACGATTGCGCAGGCGATTGCTGACGCGAGTACCGCTCGGACCGCGTCCGTCAATGCGTCCGTCTCTGGCATCGTGGCAATTTACAAACTTGCCGCACTTTTTATCGTAGTTACTGCCGCGTCTGTTTCGCCAGTTTCTGCTTGAGCGATTGCGGTCAATCCGATCTGCCCAATCGCCATTGCCATGTCCCTTGCCGAGGCCTTTGCCCTGCCCTTTACCCTGGGCTAACGTCGATGACGGAACAGCCACAGCCAGCAATAAGGCAGCGACCACACTCAGCATTAAACTTTTCATCTTTATAGAACCTCTCATAAGGTTTCCTCCTGATTGAATGATTGCGCAAAGATTGAGTGCGCGATTCCAACATCTCTTACAGCGGGGAGCGCTGCGGTTCGCCGGTTTCAGTACAATCGATGTGCCAGCCAATCACGAACTCGCGAGTTTTTTGCGATTGGCGGGTGTTTGCTGCCTCAATACCGGGGGTTTTTAGCTTATATCAAGAGTGCGAGGGGGTAATTGATCTGATAAGGTAGACGCGCGGCACCTAATACGACGCTCTTGCAGTTTCATTTCAATTTTGTTGTTTAACTGAATGCTGTCCACAATAGAAGCATTGCCAGCCCTCCGCGCCCGATTCGCGGACGTTCGTGAACGAATTGCGTCAGCCGCGCGCGCCGCAGGTCGCTCGCCGGATGACATAACGCTGGTGGCGATCACCAAAACACATCCGGTCGAAACATTGAAGGCGGCGATAGAATTGGGAGCGA
>JBDUCC010000063.1:0-13413 GCA_040003675.1 bacterium
CGAGACATCATCGAAGACAATTGTTGAATTTCGAATTTCGAATTGCGGATTTCGAGTTTCGTCTTGATTACTCCCGAGTTTTGATGTTGTCTCACTCATACTCTTAACCGCTAAAACTCAATCTTCGTTTGCACCAAATCCGCAATTCGAAATTCGAAATCCGAAATTCACTTAATCACCTCGTAGGCCTTCACTTTTCGTGAAAGCAGCGCCAGGCAAATCATGCAAATCAAAGCCAATGCCAGCCACGAAGCCCAAAGTGGCGGCTCGTTCATTACAATTTCGCGCACAACATCGGGCGCGCCATCGAAGTCACTCATCCGTGAGGTCGTGCGCACAAACGTTCCAAACAAGCCGGCAGAAACATTTTTCATCAGCGCGCCGAGGCTAATGATGTTCCCCCAACGCGTCTGGAACAGCTGGTTTATTACTTCGCCAAATACCGACGGGATAAAAAATATTCCGAGCAATGCGCCGCTGGCCACTACCCGCCACTTCACTAAAGCCGAAACTGCCTGTGACAACAGTGCGAGCAGCAGGATCCAGACGACGCTGCAGATAAAGATCGCGCTGGCAATCCAAAGGTTGTGGACAAACCATCCCGCGCCTTCGAGATACGCTTGAAAGCAAAACAACAGCAACTGCGGTATCCAGGTTATTGCTGAAAGCAGGATTAAAAGCACAGACATCTTGCCCAGCACATACTCGGCGCGGGTAAACGGGCGGCACAGGTAGAGCGGCAGGGCGTTGTTGCGGAGGTCGCGCGCCACCAACGGTGGGCCAATCAGCAAGGTAACAAAAAAGGCCAAGCTGGCTTGCACGCTAACGAATGTCTGAAAGAAAAACTCATCGATTGGAAGCAGCTCGCGCACGTTTACCTTCATAATGGCCAGCGCATTCACATTGTGGTGCAGGTAAATAAGAATCGCCTCGACCAGTAACGGCAAAAAGCAGACGATGAAAAACGCCGTGAACAATTTCGACTTGAACACGTCGTGAAGAGCATGGCGCGGAATTATCAGGAAGCGGCTCCATTCGGGAGTCAGCTTGCCCAGGTACTGCTTGTAAGTTTGCTCATAGACCGCCATGGCCGTTTTCCATCGCTTTCAAGAAGATGTCTTCCAACGAATCGCGTTTGTAACTGAGCCGCCGGATTTGAATGTCCTGATCGGCGGCAATGCGATAAAGGTCACGCACCTCGATGCCCTCGGGTAAGATAACCTTGACGCGGGTGTCGCTGGTCAACGCGTATTCGCAGCCAAGCGCGCTAATCGCCGCGGCAAATTTGTGCTGATCGCCGCGTGTTTCCAGCATCAAAAACTTGCGATTTGACTTTCGTTCTTCTTCCAAATTGCAGTAAACCGCGAGCCGGCCATCCTTTAGAATTAGGATCTCTTCGCAACATTCCTCAACGTCAAGCAACAAATGCGAAGACAAAACAATGTTCGCCTTGCCGCTGTCGCGTATCTCGCGCACCAACCGGATCATGCGCGCGCGTGCCGGCGGATCAAGCCCGTTCGTTGGTTCATCAAGAAAAATCAAACGCGGACCATGCACGATCGCCTGGGCCAGCTTGGCCAGTTGCTTCATGCCCAGCGAATACGTATCGAGACTGCGGTACCGGGCTTCGCCGAGACCGACATAAAAAAGCGCTTCATGCGCGCGCTCTAGCGCGGCTTCGGACGGCAGGCCCGAAAGCTCAGCCATCAAGCGGACGAAACGCACGGCGCTCATCTTGGCAATGAACGAATCGCGTTCCGGCATATAGCCGACGAGCGAGCGAATTTGCTTGGCGTCGGTCATGATGTCGCGGCCAAAGATGTGCGCCGTACCCGATGTGGGTGGATGAAAGCCCAACAGTGTATGAATCAGCGTTGTCTTGCCGGCGCCATTTGGGCCGAGCAAACCGATAGCTCGCCCGCGCAGCTCGCCGTTTAGGTTTTGCAGAATTGGACGCGCGCCGAAGCGCACGCTCAGGTCGTTGAGATCGATGACCGGAGCGAAGTTTGCAGGATTTTTTAGGCTTGCCTGTTCGAGGGTCTGTTCCGCTAGTGCCATGCTGCTGACTCTATCTTGCTGTTCTGATAATTCCAAACAAAGCCGAGACCAAATGCCGTACCCATCAGGACGAATGCGCTGATGAATGCAAACGCTTCTGGCGCTGCTAAAGTTCTGCCAATCGCTAAAATTCCGATCAGAAAAACCGGCAAATTGATTACAAAGGCTGATGCGAGCGGGAATAGCGCAGCCGGGCGGCAGCCGCCAAGGCGTTTCCGCAACCAGAACAGAAAGGGAGCATATGCGAGCGAGAAAAGCAGTGCGGTGATAACAAGGGAAATGAGGGTGACGCCTTTCGCGCTCTCGGCGCTCAATGGTTCGCCCTCAACAATCAAGAACGTGAGCAACAGGGCCGCAAGCCCGAGCAGCCACGACCCGAGTGAAATAGATACAAGTTTCATTGTTGAAGTTAGGGGCGCAGTTCTCTACCTGCGCCAGGATTTAATTCGACGCCGTAGTCGACGCCGCTGCGTTATTGGCACGCAGGTATTTTTCTGACGCGCCATAGTCAAGCGAGTTAACAGCGACACCATCGTCGCTGATTAGCACAGAATCGCCCGGGCGAAGTTTGCCGTCTCGGCCATTGACCCTGACGCTGTCGCCATTCATGGAAATCTTAAGACCTTCACCCGACCGGCCAATGCCTGCGTATTCAAGCGTGGCTGCCTGCTCATCAACATCAAATTTCTTGAGCAGACCATGTCGAGCTACCGTCACTTTGTGTGAACCGACTTGATGAACTTCCCGGTGCGCGCAGGCGGGCAGAACAATTAGTAACCCCAGGACCATGATGCCGGCAGCATAAGATTTTTTGATTAGGCTAAGCATGATTAGTTCCTTTCTAAGTAGATACTCCTGTCTGTCACCGGGTGAGTGAGAGACAGGAGTGCAGGCTTACTTTGCCTTGTGCATGCCCTGTTGCAGAACATGCTGAATCTCCAACGAGTTTGGCATCCCGAAGAGAGTTGCCGGACTCAATCCGAAGGGTCCGCCGTCGGTGTTGGCAGCGAACGTTATGTTGTCGCCTTGTGCATAGGCGTAGGCCAATGTGGGCGCCATGTTTGCAGCCATTGTTTTGATTGCTTCTTGCTGTGCTTGCGGCATAGCCCCGGAGTTGGCAACCCGTTCGGCAAACGGTTGCACCAGCGGCGCCAGGTTCTGGTAAAAGACGGCCGAGAAATTCGCGTTGCCATCTGTTGGAAGTCCCGCCGTGAAGCGCGCCGAGCGCAGCAGGCTGGAACCCGATTCCTGTACACGAATCGACCGCTCGACCATGGCGCGGCTTGGGCCGATCACTACATAGCCATTGATGTAGGTGTAGTTCACTTCGACACCAAAGTCGGCGGACTTTAGCGTGTAGTAAGCACGTCCGCCAATATCAGCGCGTTCCCAAACCAACCCCGCCTTGCCGAACTTGGCCGCCTCTTTGTTCACTTCCCCAACCAACCGCTCCAGCGTCTGTTGCAGATGCGCGGAATCGTTGACCTCAAACACCATCTTCCACGACGGCGTCGGCAAAATTGGGCCATCAATCGCAAAGGCAAACTCGCCACCCAGCGGCGCGGCTATGTCTTTGCGAATATCCAACCCGCGAGTGGCTTGCTGCTGATCCAGGTTCTTCTTCAAATCAGGCGAAACTGTTTCCATTACGCCGAGCAGATCGTCAACCAATCTCACCGGGTCCTTAACGACAAAACCTGCGACCAGATTCGCGTCTGGCGAAATGTATTCGAGCGAGCCCATCGGTCCGGGCGCGGCCAGCCACGAAGGAATGCCGTGCTGCGCGTCGTTGAAAGAAAGCGAAGCCCGCGTATGGGTCTTGCCATCGGTCTCATTTGAATCGAGAACGAGATACTTGACACTCAACACACCTAGCTTGGTAAGCGCTTCCTCATGACGCGCCGCATTGACGTCTTTACTGTGCTCCGCTTTGGCTTGCGCGACGATGCTCTCCAGATTCGCCGCCACGACCAAACCTGCGCCCTGCTTGTAAACCTCAGCAATGCGATCATGGAAAGGACTGGACGCGAAACCGTTAGTGCTGCCCTTTTGGACCACGTTCGCGAGTCTCTGCACCTGCTGCAAGTCCGGACTTGCGACGAATAAGTCATTCTGAATCCAAACGAAAAGCTGTTTTCCTTTTTCCCCTGACGCAGTCGCTGTCGCAGGATCATCAACGAACCGGATGTCGGGTCTATCCGTTGACTTGCCTGCAAACTTCGCTATCTGCTGTTCCAGAAATGGGCGAAAGCCATTGGAGTTTTTCAGCTCCGCAAGCACCACGGGCGCCCCCGGTTTATGGTTTGCGTCCAGTGAAACCGAAACTGCAATTTCATCGCCAAGGTAATCACCAAATTCGCGAATTGAATTAATGACCTGGTCTACGTTGGGACCGTGATGCCCCGACTGCTCTTTCTGCCACCACTCCTTCAGTGCCGCATTCTGGCTGATACGTTCCTGCATGATGCGGTGCGACTCGACAATCGTAGACGTCAGGTTTGGCAACGCGGCATAAACGATCGTGCTCTCAGGCATTAGATCCAACAAGCGAGTTGAATTACGGACGCCGGGGAGCGGCACCTGGCTCAATTCCTTGTTGAGGGCCGTCAAGCCGGCCAAAGTGGCAGCATAGTTTGAAGCTTTGCGGCTCCATGCCAATTCGTCTTTAACCGGGACCTTCGCGATTGAGGCGTTGGTAGTTGCTTGTTCACCGCCACGCAGCACCGTGTCGCGGTTAGCGTGGTCCAAATGCACCTCACCCTCGACCACGGAAACGCGCGAGCCTTTGGTGCCGTTGTTAACGGAAAAGATAGTGCCGGTAACTGACACCAGCGAGTCGCCGGTATCGACGAACAAATGCTGGCTCTTTTGCTTGGCAGCTTCGACGATGATCGCGCCCCGATTCAAGTGAATCGTCGTGCCCTGGCCATTCTTAGTTAAGAAAAACTCGGAGCGTTCACGCATTTCGATCGTTGAGCCGTCGCCCAGTCGAATATTCGCGTGCGCATCTTTCGCAGTGCGAATGCGGTCGCCCTTTTGCAGTCTCTCGCCGGCCGTAACTGGCGCGCTGCGCGTATCCGCAATTTGAAAAACCTGGCCGTCAGCGGCTTGCACTGTCGCTTCCAGCTCACCGCCAAACGGCACGTAACGCTGAATGAAAGGCAACGCCACCAGGCCAACGCCAATCACCAACGCGGCGGCAATTCCCCAGCGCATAACGACCGGCTGCAGACTGTAACGCCGCGTGCTTACAGCTTTCTTCGCCGGCAACACGTCGCGCGAACGCGCGTTTTTCATTGCCTTGCGACAAGGAATGCATTCATGCGTGTGGTCCACCAGCAACAGCGAACGCGCCTCAGACAAGTCACCATCGAGGTAGGCCGGAATGAGCGATTGAAAATCGTTGCAACTTTCAATGTGCTCCGAGGCGTGACTAACCCTCGTCGTCGGACTTGTGTTCTCCAGGGCCACGCGCGCCCAAACGCGCTCAGCCGCTTGCTTGACGACAGTGGAATCAACCTCTTCGCTTCGCATTTCAGCGGTACTCTGGTCGAGGATGTTCTCCAATTCTTGATTCGTTTTCATGATGTTTCTCCGAAAGTGCCTTCTAATTAATAATGACAAGTTAAGAACGCGTGCCGTGTTTTCCCAAATACTCGGCAATTTCCTTTTTCAGTTTCGTGCGCGCGCGATGCAGCACTACGCCGACAACCAGCTGCGATGTACCCAGTCGTTTGGCGATTTCCTGGTTGTTATGACCTTCGTAATAGCGCAGCGCAAACATTTCCCCCGCAGTTTTTCCCAGGCGTGCGACAGCCTGGCGAATGAGAGTTTGTAACTCGCGATCCGAATGCTGCGCCTCAGGGTTCTTCGACTTGCTCTCCAACGCCGCGGCATCAACATCCGCCAGGCCAACCGATTTCGTGCGACTGCGACTGCGCATCAGGTCCAGCGAAGCATTGATTGCCGCGCGTGAGAGATAAGCCTCAGGGTGTTCGGCAAGGTCGTGGAATTCACCGCTTTTGACCAACCGCAAAAACACCGTCTGCAGCACGTCTTCAGCGTCTGCGACGCTGCCAGTTATGCGGTGAGCGGTGCGAAAAACGCGAGCATGGTGGGCCTGAAATAGCGTTTCCAGCTCACTTGGCGGTTGGGGAAGTGGTCTCAAGGTTCTGACTGCCTGCACGGTGGCCTCCTGAAAATCGTTTCCAATGAGTAAAACGACGCTCCGGAGGTTTTATTAACAGTCTTAGGGATTATTAAGCTCTCTAGAATGAAGCCACTAGTGCGCCAGTTAGGCTCAAGGTCAGGAAGGCGGGCATGCCCCCGCTCTTTCTTAATGGTGATGCCCTGCACAGCGCGAACAATAGCTTTTGCGGAAAGACTTTTGAGCACACCCGTAAATTCTCTAATTCGTCCGTCTTTTGGGTTAACAATCAGATGAAGATGATCAGGCATCAACACGTATGCAATCAATTTGCAGGGCCAATCATTGAGTAAGGTTCTAAAACGTATCGATGAACGACTTGCAACAAACTTCCTGGCTAAAGACAGGCATTCGGTCATCGAAGTTTCCGGTGACAAAGTGAAGGGCGCCTGGGAGATTTTGATTGGACCACTTGCATGCCATCAGTGGTAGGGAAGCAAATTCAAAGAGCGGGGCAAGCCCGCCTTCCTGACCCTGAGATTATGTAACTTGCTTAATTACTTGCTAGCTGAAGGCTTCTGAGGTATGCGAAGCGTCAAAGCCTTTTACATTGGGTAAACAGATAGGGCGAGTCTAAACCGGCGGGCCTTCGCTGGCGTCAAACTCTTCCATTTCCTTACTCCATTCGGAGCTAATACGGCTTTGCAAGAGCCGCACACAGCGATTCCAACGGAGGATCGCGTCGTCATTGTCGGCCGGCCTATTCTCCTCTGCCTCTGCAAAAAGTCTCATTGCCTCCTCGAAAATCGGCAGCACCGCGTGCGGCGGCCGGCCGGCGTGAAGCTGTGCCTTGCCCTTTCGCTCCTGAAGAATGCCAAGGTGATAGACGCGCTCATACTCGCTTGTCAGACCGCGAAATACTTGCTCCGCTTCCACATAACGATCGGACATCTCCCCGGTAAACTGGTCCGTGATCGCAAGACCCAGAAGTCGCAGCGCTGCCTGATTGTCTGGCTCGACAGCAAGTATGTCGCGACAGATCGACTCGGCCTCACCCGGCTCATTCAGATAACGATACACTTCAGTCTTAGAGATCGCTTCAGCAATCCCGGCTCTTGAGATGGGCTTTAACTGAATTGCCACAAAGATCTCCTTACCAACCAGTGAACAGAATGCACCCTGCACGCCGTAGCGTTGCAGTCTAAAGGGAAAAAGTAATTAGCCGTTCTTCTGAGCCTCGCGCCTGGCGATAATCTCTCGGACGATCGGTACAAGCTCATGTGGAACTTCCATCACGGCTTCGCCTCGATCTTCAAAGGGCGACTCATCCTCGGCAACAGCCTCTTCCGGAGTTTGCCCTTCGTAGTGCGCTAGCACTTTTCGGACTCTTTCCTCATTCCATCCCGGTGGAAACTTAGTAGGTTTCATTTATGCCTTCTTCGCCTCCTTCGCCTATATGCGACTAAGGGCTTCCCTTCCAGTTCGTATGCAGTGATAACAAATATACTATCTGGTCGCGGATCAGGTACATAAATTACTCTCAGAAATCGGCCGCCTCGTGTTTGTCCGATTGCGACTCGCGACCCTTCGCGCCCAGGACGATCCTCATCTGGTTTCTCCAATACGTCCTCAACCTCGGTTTCAATGATCTGATGATTATGAATATGAGGAAGACCTGTTTCAGAGTCAATATAGAAACGTATTCTCATGCTTGCAGGTATTCCACTTACGCAACCGTACGCTTCCGTCTCAGCCTACGTAGAAACCATCGCACCGGATCATAGTATTCGTCGACCACGCGCTCCTTGAGCGGAATGATTGCGTTGTCAGTGATGTGAATGTCTTCGGGGCAGACTTCTGTACAACACTTGGTGATATTGCACAGACCGATGCCGAGCTCGTCCTTCAGCAACTCAGTTCGAGACAAACCGTCGAGCGGATGCATATCCAATCCGGCGATGCGAACGAAGAAGCGGGGACCGCCAAACTGTTCCTTCTTGTCGTGGTCGCGCAGGACGTGGCAAACATTCTGACAGAGAAAACATTCGATGCATTTGCGAAACTCCTGCACGCGATCGACGTCGCGTTGATCCATCTTCCATTCAACGTTCGGGCGCGGGCTGAATGGCGGAATCCTTCTATTGACTTTGTAGTTCCAGGACACGTCAGTTACCAAATCCCTGATAACCGGAAAACTCTTCATCGGCTGGACTGTAATCGGTTCATCAAGCGGCAAAGCATCCATGCGAGTCTTACACGTCAACCGGGGACGCCCATTGACTTCTGCCGAACACGAGCCGCACTTCCCGGCTTTGCAGTTCCAACGAACGGCGAGGTCCGGTGCGTCATGCGCCTGAACGTAGTGCAGGGCGTCGAGCACAACCATCCCGGGCGCGATTGGAACTTTGTATTCCACCAGCTCGCCGCCGTTTCGATCGCCGCGAAAGATGTTGAATGTTGCGTCAGGCATCGTCCGTTGTCGTGGTCAGTGGTCAATAGTCAGTAGTCAGTGGTCAGTGGCCTGTCATTAGTGTTCCAGGGGTCTGGGCTCTGTGGATCTTTTGAAGCGCTACGAACCACTAACAACTGACCACTGACCACCTGACAGAGTTCACTTGCCTTCGTCGAGAATCTGCTTCAACTCCAGAGGCATTTCCGAAGTCGCTCGCTGGGATAAACTCATTGCAGCTCCAGCGCGCGCCACAATGTTATTCTGTTTGCTCCACATGTCATCGTAGTTTGGATAATCGATGCGGCTGTGCGCTCCACGACTCTCTCGCCGTGCCACAGCACTTAAGGCCACCGCTTCCGAAACTGTCAACATTGATTTGAGGTCGCGCGCGAGATGCCAACCCGGATTGAAAAGCCGCGAACCTTCAACGCGCAATCGTGAAGCACGCTCCTTCAATACTTGTAACTCCGAAAGCCCCTTACCCAGATCCTCTTCGTTCCGAAAGATTCCAACATAACTTTGCATTGAGTTCTGCAATGCCTCATGAATTCGATATGGACTTTCACCTTCGCCGCGCGCAAAAGGCTCAAGCATTTCGCTTGACGCCTCCTCGATTTGCTGCGAGTCAATATTTACCGAACCCGCCGTTTCCGCATTTTCCGCAGCCGCAAGCCCGGCGCGCCGGCCGAAAACCAACAGATCCGAAAGCGAGTTTCCACCTAAACGATTCGCTCCGTGCAAGCCTGCGGCGGCTTCACCGGCAGCAAATAAACCTGGAACGGTCGCCGCGGCTGTCTCAGCCTCCACGCGAATGCCTCCCATCATGTAATGACAGGTTGGCCCGACTTCCATCGGCCCCTTGGTGATATCGACGTCGGCCAACTCGCGAAACTGATGATACATGCTCGGCAATTTTTTCTTCACATAGTCCGGTGGCTTGTGTGAGATGTCGAGATAGGCACCGCCATGCTCGGTACCACGACCTTCCTTTGCCTCGATGTAAATGGCGCGTGCCACGACGTCGCGCGTTGACAGTTCCATTTTTTCCGGATCATAGCGCTCCATAAAACGCTCGCCATTCTTGTTGCGCAAGACTCCGCCTTCACCACGCACTGCTTCCGTCACCAGTATTCCCTGCACCCCCGGCGGCCAAACCATTCCCGTCGGATGAAACTGGACAAACTCCATGTCCATCAATTCTGCGCCCGCGTCGTATGCCAGGGCCATTCCATCTCCCGTGTACTCCCACGAGTTTGAAGTGATGCGCCACGCTTTGCCAATTCCTCCCGTGGCGATGACGACCGATTTTGCTTTGAACACAACGAAGCGGCCTGTCTCTCGCCAGTAAGCAAACGCGCCTGCAACCCGATCGCCGTCCTTCAGCAGGCGCGTCACGGCACATTCCATATAAACATCGATCCCGAGATGGACGCCGCGATCCTGCAAGGTCCGAATCATCTCGAGGCCAGTGCGGTCGCCGACGTGACACAAACGCTTGAAAGTGTGGCCGCCGAAAGCTCGTTGCAAAATCTCGCCGTCGCTGGTGCGATCAAACAAGGCGCCCCACTGCTCAAGCTCATGCACCCGGTCCGGCGCCTCCTGAGCGTGAATTTGGGCCATGCGCCAATTGTTTAGAAACTTGCCGCCGCGCATTGTGTCGCGGAAATGCGTGCTCCAGTCGTCTGCCTGGTCGACGTTTGCCATCGCCGCCGCGATCCCACCTTCAGCCATCACAGTGTGCGCCTTGCCGAGCAAAGATTTGCATACAACACCGACAGTCGCCTCCTGGCCCAGGGCTGCGATGGCCGCACACAGTCCCGCGCCGCCGGCGCCAATGATCAGTACGTCGTGTTCGTGAGTTTCGTATTTTTCGTTCACAGCAGTCTCAGATCATGAATAGATCCCGAGGCAACGAGCCGGATGTACAGATCCGCAAGCCCAACTGAAAACAGACTTAGCCAGGCAAACAACATGTGATGTTCATTGAGAAAGCTGGCGCCGCGCCAGGCCGCGTGTCGTGGCCCACCAAAGGCGGCGCAGGAAAAGCAGTCAAGATTGCCGCCCACGATATGCCTGAGCGAGTGACAGGAAAATGTGTAGAACGAAAGCAGCACGATGTTGGCAAGCAGCACCAGCGAGCCCACGCCGATGCCGAAGTGTTTGCCGCCTGGCGAGTCAAACCAAAACGCGCTGATCGCGTCGTACCAGAGTATTACCAGAAAGATCAGAGCGACATAAAGGAAATAGCGGTGCAGATTCTGCAGGATGAATGGGAACCTGGTCTCGCCGCTGTACCGATGCGGCTGCGATTCGCCCACGGCGCAGGCCGGTGGATCAAGAAAGAAGGCGCGATAATAAGCTTTACGATAGTAGTAGCAGGTGGCGCGAAATCCGAGCGGCGCCCAGAGAATCAAGATGGCGGGTGAAAGCGGCCACCAACGCGGCTTGATTAACGGCGAGTAAAAAGGAGAAAGGTACGGGCCAAACTCATAGTATCCGTTTTCGAAAGTTCGCCAAGTTGCGTAGATACTGAAGGCGCCGAGCACAAGGACAACTGGAATGAGCTCCAGCCACCACGTGTCACGCCGGGTTGTAACACCAAACCCACTATGCGCAGTTGCGATCCTCGATTCAGCCATAAGGTTGGCGTTAAGAATAACCGCTTCGGCTTTAACTTGGAATACTAAAAGAGCGATCCGGTATCCCCGGGCAGCGTCGCTTTCCTTACCAGCGGAATGGGTGGACCCCCATACTTCAACTCATGCCGTCCAGCGCGTACTGCGAATTCAGGATTTTCAACGAAGTGGGCTTCGAGAAATTCGTTGACATACGAATCCCACTCTTTTGATTCGGCCTGGTTCGTTGTTGATTGATTCGCGGGCGGCGTGGTCTGCTGGCACGCTGCAGCAGCAATCACCAAGGCAGAGATGACCACGCCGAACAGTGGTAAGCGGAGTCTGGACATGCGGCACTTCCCTTCAATCGGATGTTGATGTTGAAGCGGAGTGTATGAGACCGCAATGCCTCATTCAAGTCGGCGGATTTGGACTGCGGCGGCTTGACGCCGCTTTTCAAGTTGCCAAATCTGATTTTGGACGGCCCTGAGCAACGTTAATTGAGAAAGCGGCGTCAAGCCGCCGCAGTCCAAAAAGGGACCGCAGTCCGAAACCATGGGTCAATGTCGCGCTGCATCCAGACGTCTGCGAGCTTCGGCTGCCTGCGGGCTGCGAGGATAACGATGGACTAATTCCTGCCAGGCCGCGCCGTCGTAGTGGAATTGCTTTCCGGATTGGTCGAAAAAGAAGGTTATTCCCTGACGGTTGTAGCGATCCAATTCATTAAAGTTCAAAAAATAGCTAAACAATGGCGCGCCGCCCGCGTTCATTTCTTTCTCATCCAAACGTCGTGCAGCATCGCGCGAAAGATGACTGGCGGCATCTTCGGCGGCTTGCGCAAAGATCAGCAACACTTCCGGACGGAGCTCGGAGCCAGAGAAGTTATTGAGAAAGATTTTAGCGCGCACTATTCGATCAAAACCGTCCGAGCCTTTTATGAGTCTTAACAGACGGTCATCATCAGCCGCACGAGACGGTGCGAACACAGCGTCGCGCTGAATCCAACCACCGGTGCGCAGGGTCACATTCACTTTATGGAAAACGATGCCATCGCGGCTGCGTTTGTCTCCTTTGATGGCAACCAGGCTGCCGCGTCCCATCCGGCGCAGCAGCTTTCCGGAGAGCTCGGGGCTGGATCTGAGTGCCGACAGCCTTTCATCAGCAACCACGGCCAGCCGCCCGCCCGGCGGCGGCCGGCGCTTGGCGATGGAAGATGGCGCCATGGTGAGGCACAAAAAAATGCTGACTGAGAAGACTCGTAAGAAACGATTCGTCACGACAGCCCTCGCAAAAAGAGATCTATTTAGGGTGATTTATTGTTCCGGCCGCGTCAGGGTTAGCGGGAGGCGCGACGCCGGGTTTGGATAGAAGCGGTTAACTTGCTGCCTGCCCCAGCTTGCGCAACGAGAATACGTTGAGCATACGAGGCGTGATGAAAATGGCATATCGCCACGGCCAACGCATCGGCTGCGTCGTGCGGTTCGGGAATGCTGTCCAGCCTGAGCAAAGTCTTCACCATCTGCTGTACCTGGAATTTTTCAGCATTTCCATGACCGACAACTGTTTGTTTGACAAGCCTGGGAGAGTATTCGTGAATAGCGATCGCAGCGCGCTCGGCGGCGAGCATGGCCACGCCGCGCACCTGTCCAAGTTTCAAAGTGACTTTGACATTGGTCGCAAGAAAGCCATCTTCAATCGCACAAGCTTGCGGGTTGTGACGTTGAATTACTTCCGCCAGCGTATCGGCAATTCTCAACAGCCGAGCGGGAAACCTTTGGCCGGCAGGCGAGCGAATAGTGCCGCATTCGACCAGCCGGTAGTGCCGGGCATCGCTTTCGATTACACCCCACCCCGTGGTTTCGCTACCTGGATCGATTCCTAAGACGCGCATTGTTATGTGGAAGGACGGCGTTACGCAAACCAATTTGTTCAAGCAAAATCGGTCGCGAGTATACTACAGCGCTTACCAGGCACAGCGACTTTTCTCGCCACGACACAATCCAATCGTTGCCAGATTTTTTGCATTGGAAGGCAATAGCAAAACCAGAATCCTTTGTGGGTTCACAAATACAGAAGCGGAAGCGGTAGCGACCGGGTCTGGCACTCAACTTGGTGACAAGTATTAAGATGCGTTTGCAGAA
>JBDUCC010000064.1:0-13365 GCA_040003675.1 bacterium
GACTGGGGATTCATAACCCCAAGGTCGGGAGTTCAAGTCTCCCCCCCGCTACCAATCCTATTAACCGCTTACAGCGATCTGATCGGCAACGGGTTTTTCATTTGCCACGCTGTGGTCACGTGAAACTGGGAGCGCGGGCGTCTCGCCCGCATTTCTTTTGCCGTTTCTGAGGAGAGCGATTGCAGATCGGACGTAATTTTACTCGTCGCGCAACAATCCTTGCCGCAAAGCGTACCGCACCATGTCAACGCGGCTCCGGAGGTCGAGTTTACCCATCAGTCTGACCTTGTAGGTCTCGACGGTTTTGACGCTGATGTTGAGCTTGGCTCCGATCTCTTTATTACTGCTACCCCAGGCGACTAAACGTAAGACCTGTGTCTCGCGATCGCTCAACTCGCCCTGCGACTTGCTGCCCGGAGCGGAACCGCGACTGATATAAGTGCTGACCACTTGGGCGGCAAGCTTTGGTTCGATGTACGAACCGCCCGAAGCGCAGGTGCGGACTGCGTGAACCAATTCCTCCACAACTGCGCGCTTAAGCACGTAGCCAGATGCACCCGCCTTGAGCAACTGTCGCAGATACCCTGTATCCTCATAGATGGTTAGCACTACGATCTTTATCTGCGGGCAGTCCTTTCTCAATCGCTCCGTTGCCTCAATGCCGTTCATCTCGGGCATTGATATATCCATGACCACCACGTCGGGCGATAATTCGCCGGCATATTTCACTGCCTCTCTCCCGTTTTCCGCTTCTCCTACGACTTCCATATCCGGCTGCGCATTGATCAGGGCCTTTAAGCCCTCACGCACAACCATATGGTCATCAGCGAGAAAAATGCGAAGCTTATTCATGCGCGTTTATCCTCTCGCGGGCACCCGCTGCGATGGGAATACGCACGAACACGCTGGTGCCGATGCCGCGCGCCGACTCGATGGCGAGCGTGCCGCCGAGCAGCGAGGCTCGCTCACGCATTCCCAGGAGACCCAAGTTGCGTTCCTCGGTTGATATCTCCTGCAGCGCCTGAACGTCAAATCCTTTACCATTGTCTTCAACGACGGCGAGGACGTGATCGTCGCGACGTTCCAGGATGAAGCTAACGCGATCGGCCATCGAGTGCTTAAAGACGTTCGTCAACGCTTCTTGCGCAATGCGATAGAGCGCGGTCTCGTGCGTCCAGGGAAGACGCTCGGTCTCAAAACCTGAGCTGTGAAAGTCGACTACTACATGAGACCGCTCCGCCCATTCTTCCGCGTAGTTGTAAAGAGCGGTTTCTAATCCCAGGTCGTCGAGCGCGGGTGGGCGCAATCCCCAGGCAAGACTGTGCACTTCACGCGCTAACTGGTCAGTCAGATCTTGTAGTTGTTGCAGGCTGGCAATGGCAGGTTGCCGCCCGTAAGAAGCAGCATTGAGTGTTTTAAGTCCCATCATTACGGCAGTCAGTTGCTGACCCATATGGTCGTGCAATTCGCGCGAGATGCGACGCCGCTCGTCTTCCTGCGCCAGGACGAGACGACGCAGCAGTTCTTGTCTACCCTGCTCGGCCCACCGGCGCTCTGCCATCTCGGCCTTCAGCATTTCATTAGCCGCTGCGATCTCGGCGGTTCTCTCTTCCACGCGTTGTTCCAATTCATCGTAGGCTTGGCGCAGGGCTGCCTCTGCTCGTTTGCGTTCCGTGATGTCCCTGATGATCGACTGAAAGACGCCATCCTGAACCATCCTACCGCTTATCTCCACCGGCAGAAGCGTTCCGTCTTTTCTAAGCAGTTGCCGCTCGGTTAAGAGCGTCTGCCCCGCCCGCAGCTGGTCGAAGCGGATTGGAGCCACAACAAGTTCTTCGGGCTCGATGAGGTCTTTCACGTTCAGGCGCAACATTTCTTCTCGCGTGTAGCCGAGCATGTCGCAAAACTTCGAATTCGTCTCGATGAAATTCCCGCTTGAGTCGTAAGTATGTATTCCATCCGAAGCTTGCTCCATCAGCAATCGATACTTGAGTTCGCTCTGCCTCAATGCCTCTTCCGAGCGTTTGCGCGCGGCGATATCACGAATTGTTGTCGTAATGAAGCTTCTGCCCGTCACGGTGTGAGTTGAGACGGACGCTTCGAGATCAATAAGCACACCATCTTTGCGCTTGCCCCTGAATTCGTATGCTGCTGGAGCTTGCTCGCCGCGCAACCGGCGACGCCCGAATTCCAACATGCGGTTTCCATCTTCCGGGGACATCACTACGGAAATATGTTTTCCCATCAGATCTTCGGGCTTCTCGTACCCCAACAAGTGCGCGTACGAATTGTTCACATAAATAATATGCTCCTCGTTTTCCACAAGTATGCCGTCGCGAGAGGCTTCGAAGATGGCCCGCAATTGCTCTTCGCTTTGCGACATTTGCTGCTCGGTCAGCTTGCGTTCAATTGCTAGAGCCGCCGTCCGCGCCAGGATTTCCACTGCCTGCCGTTCCAACTTCTGTGGCTCTCGGCATTCGCGGAAATATGTCCCAAACGTGCCCAAAACCCGTCCGTCACGCGCCAGGATCGGCACACTCCAGGCGGCTCGGAAGCCGAGCCCCAGAGGCAGATGTTTGAGGTTTCGCCATTTCGGATCCGCGGCGATGTTGGGGGTGATGATCGTGGTACCGAGTGCCGCAGCCGCGCTACAAGTGCCCACGTTTGCGTCAGGTTTCAAGCCGTCAATGGCCTTCACATAATCATCGGGCAAACTCGGTGAAGCGCCATTGCGAAGAGAGCCCTGTTCGTCGAGTAGCAAGACGGACGCGACTGCCTGCCCTGCGGCCTGTTCCTCGACAACACGCGTGAGGTAGGTCAGCACATCGGTAAGGGGAGCGCCGCTGACTACCATCTCGAGAGATTGTTTCTGCGCGTCTAACAAATCTTCCGTTCGTCGACGATCCGCGGCGAAGCGGTCGGAGTCTGTTCTGGATTTATCTGCCTGGCGAATCACGGAGAATTCTTTTCCTCGCTGCTGGTCTTCCAGGAGCATCATTCAAATAGTCTTCTTATTTCGTAGGGCGGCGCTGCGTCGCAAGTGTCTCAAGCAAATCTTGCAGTCTCTGCGGCTCAACTGGTTTGACCAGGTGATGGTCGAAGCCTGCTGCTTGAGAGAGTTGCCGGTCGGAGTCCTGACCGTAACCGGTCATGGCAATCAACCACACATCTCTTGTTTGTAATTGCTCACGCAGACGACGCGCGCCCTCATAGCCGTCTATGTCCGGCAAGCTGATGTCCATCAACACAAAGTCCGGTTGATAATCGACCACTGTTTTCAGAGCGGTCTCTCCGTCGTAAACTGCGTGAACCTCATACCCAAACATTTGCAACATCATGGCGAGCATCTCAGCGGCGTCCACGATTTCGCTATTCAGGCACCGAATTCACAGTCAAACTCCTTGTGTGAAGACGCCTGCCAATAAAGTTTGAGAGCACGATTTTATCAGTTTGCAGCTCGATTGGCGCGGTATTTCCGTGTAATGGAATTCCCTGACACGCCCTCTCTTCTTTTCCCTACACCAAAACAGAACAGGCTGTGAGTGACTCTCATCCATAGGGTCGTAATCCGCGATACTCATTCGAGCTTCGCGTTGCACCCCCAGACTCTAACAAAACTTTTTCTCGGCTTGGCGCACCTTGGCGTAACAAGCAAATTCCAGTCAGGATGTTGTGGAGACACAAGGAATCAGATCGGTTTCGCTCAACGTGGTTCGAAGATTGCTTATCATTTCAAAATCGAAGTCGGAACTCCTGATAGCCCGCCACTGGCATGATGCCTGTTATCAGTATGCTATCCCTGAAAAGGAACCCCCCAGTCCGCTAATACAAAACTGTCGGACAGTGTATGCAAGGCGCAAGCGCAGGAAGGGAAAATAGAAAAATGCTTCGTCAAACTACAGCCACTCGCTTCGTCGTCTCTCTCCGGCTCCTGCTGGTGCTGTGTGCCACAGCCATGGCCCTGGTTGGCGTTGCTTACGAGCGCAGTCAAGCGACCGCTCAACGTCAGATTCCGCGAGCGACGCTGGAGGGGCCCGACACAAGGGAAAAACCTGTTCCGCACCACGCTGGCAATGCGCTGGCCGGCCGGGATGTTTTCCGTTTTGAGACTTTCGGTAATGAAGGTTTTTGGACGGATGCGGTGCGCCTGCCAAAGGGAATCAAAGACGCCAAGCTGACACCTATCCAAGCCTTGAAGGCGGGATTATCGGTGGACGTTGAGGCGCTTGATTCGGCCACGCAGCAAGCGGTGGCGGCGGAACTCAAGACCGATCTCTCGCCGAAAAACGCACCGATGCTTAACGACCCGAACACGACCATGAAGCTGATAGCAGCGAATGCGGTAATCGGCATGGTGCCCAAGGGCGACAAGGTGGGTGCCAGTTGTGCGCTCTGTCACACCATCACCGACAAGTCGGTGTTTGACCTACCCAATGGCGGATCGATAGGTCGCCGTCTGGACGGGCGGGCGGTTCATACCATTAACCTCGGCGCTATCTTTGCAATGGCAGACAACTCGCGCGCTCTCTACCCAGTGCTTCAGCTTTCACTCAAAGCTAACGGCAACAAAACCCTCGGTCGCGCACCGCAGGGTCTGACCGAAAAATCGAGCGAGAAAGAAGTTGACGCCTATCTTAGCAATCCAGCTTTTTATCCACTTGGCATGTTCGACGACACCTTCGACGGCAACGGCGATCCGATGCACAACTCTCCGCTGTTCCGCCAGGACCTCGCCTTCCCATATGGCAGTGAGGGAACGATCGCCAAGTTAGATAACTTCAGCAATCTGGTTTACACGGGACTTTTCGACCAGACCATGCTCACCACTCCCGGCGGACGCGCGTTTCTACATAAGCTGGGCGGCGCGGCCGGAGATGAAATTGCCGACGATTACGTCAAGATTTTGAAAGATACCGGCGTCAAGGGCTATCCCTATGTCACTGCAACCGCGCATTCGATGCCGGGCAGCGAAGAAGCTCCGCTTGGCGTGCGCGTTGACAACGCCAAGCTGCTGGATATGAACGCGTACCTGGACAGCTTGCCAGCGCCCGACGGCGTGGAAGGTGACAGGCAAGCGATGGCGCGCGGGCGTCAGTTGTTCCGCACTGTCGGCTGCACGGGTTGTCACAACGTGGACCAGAGCAAGTTTGTGCCGCCATTCATCGTGCCAATGAAAACAATATTTCCGGGAGACAACCCGGTGGTACTAGCTCAACGCATGCCACCGCTCAATCCGGTGATGAATACCGCTAGCAACATCTTTGACGACAAGATGGCGGTAGTGAATGCCAGCCTGCGAGGAGAAGAGCGAGGTATTGCCTTGCCGCTCCTGTTGGATCTCGCGCGCAAGCCGGTGTTCCTGCACGATAATTCTGTGCCCACTTTAGATAATCTCTTGAATCCTGTGCGCGGCCCGCTGGCTCCGCATCCGTTTTATTTGTCTGACGCTGCCAAGCGCGCGGACATGGCGGAGTTCTTGCGGAGTCTCGACACCAATGCTTCCGCCCGCAGAACGCGAGCAGAGGTAATATCACAGCCAGACCAGCAACAGTCGCGCTTCCCATGGTGGACGGGCCTCTTCGTAGGCGCCGCCGGAATCATCTGGTTGAAAGTGAGGCACTAACTGACGCGCGAAACATTTAGAGTCTCTTAATTCTAAAACGTTCTGTGGCAGCAGAATGTATCGATCAGATAGCACGATGAGGTAAGCGAAAGATAAATCCAAAACCTCCCCGCCCTTCGTAATTAAGGTTGACCTTGAATCAAATTATGACCGGTGCAGTGGCTGGCCAAGCTTAAATCGACGCGAGCGCAATTAGTAATTCCCTCCGCTTAATTCGACAGCTTTCAATCCCCCACAGTTTTGTTTGCGTCCGAACGCGGACGCGGTCGCCGCAGTGTCAATCCCTGGCGGGGTGGGGTCGTCGGCGAATTAATTTGGAAACTACTAAACCAATCCCTGCAGGCGGCGGGGAACGTAAATCAGAAGGAGCAAGCATGGGAAGTTTGATGAAAACATCGAAGCGTCAGTTCGGAGTGTTGCTGACACTAACAGTACTAATGGCTGGAGCCGATGTGCCGGGCCATTTTTCGGCTCAGGCATCACCCACCAATCTTTCAGCCACCGGGCAGGATCAAGACAATACGACGAATACCTCGCAACGCGGTGTGAACGGCAGGCTGGTGTTTGCGAGTGATGCAAGTGGCAACTACGACATCTATCTCTCGAATACCCAAGGCAAAAGCCAAGTGCAATTAACCAGCAGCGCGGCGGATGATGTCGATCCGGCCTGGTCGGCCGACGGCGCAAAGATAGCTTTCGTTTCCAACCGTGACGGCAATTATGAAATTTATGTGATGAATGCTGACGGCTCAAACCAAACGCGGTTAACAAACACCGCGGCTGATGAGTTTGACCCGGCGTGGTCGCCCAATGGCGCGAAGATCGCTTTCTCTCGTGACTCGGAAAATGATCTTGACGTTTTTTCGATGGACGCCAATGGCAGCAACCAGACGAACCTGACTAATAACACTGCCGACGACGCCTTTCCCACCTGGTCGCCTGATTCAGCAAAGCTGGCTTTCAGCAGCGACCGCAGCGGGAACGCCGACATCTTTGTTATGAACGCCAACGGCAGCAGCCCGGTGAACATCAGCAATAATTCCGCCAATGATGACTTTCCAGCCTGGGCGCCTAACGGAAGATCCATTGCTTTCTCCAGCGATCGATTTGGCAACTTCGATGTCTTCCTTATGGGTACGGACGGAAGTGGTCAGACAAGGCTGACAAGTAGTGCGCAGGAGGAAACCTTCGCCGCGTGGTCACCTGATTCTGCGAGACTCGCCTTTATGGCAGGGACCCTCGTGGGAGGCTTGCTCGATGTTAATGACATCGTTGTCATGCCCGTCAATGCCAGCGCGAAGATAACCATCCTCAATGGCATCGCAGATGAGATTTTGCCCGATTGGCAGCCGCTCGTCGGAGCCGGACCAGGTGTCAATCCCATCGATGCTCCAGGCCTCTTTGTGCGCCAGCACTATCTCGATTTTCTTAATCGCGAGCCGGATACAGCCGGGCTTGAATTCTGGGTTAACCAAATTACTTCCTGCGGCTCTGACGCAAGTTGTATCGAAGTCAGGCGGATAAACGTGTCGGCGGCGTTCTTCCTTTCAATCGAGTTTCAGGAAACGGGCTACATCGTTTACCGGACTTACAAGTCCAGCTATGGCAATTTGCCGGGCGCTCCGGTGCCTCTGACCTTCAGTGAATTCGTGGCGGACGGCCAACAGATTGGACAGGATGTGATCGTGGGTCAGACCGGTTGGGAGCAGGTCCTGGAAAACAACAAGCAGGCCTTCTTTGCCGACTTTGTCACACGTTCACGTTTCACCAGCAAGTATCCAACTACGTTCACGCCGGCACAATTCGTTGACGCACTCTACACGAATGCTGGTGTCACGCCGTCTGGCTCGGAAAGAACGGCAGCCATTAATGAATTCGGTTCCGCTACCACCACCACTGACACGGCGGCGCGGGCGCGGGCGTTACGGCGAGTTGCTCAGAATTCTGTGCTGGGACAGCAGGAGTTCAACAAGGCGTTCGTCTTGATGGAGTATTTCGGCTACCTGCGACGAAATCCGAATGAAGCCCCAGATAACAATTTCGATGGTTACAACTTCTGGCTGACTAAGCTCAACCAGTTCAACGGTAACTTCGTCCAAGCCGAGATGGTGAAGGCGTTTATTTCGTCAATCGAGCACAGACAGCGCTTTGGCCAATAAAAATTGCGGCGCCCGTGACTAACCATTCGCCGGTGCACAAAGAACATCGCAATCCTACAAATACAGAAATCCAAGGGCCTTAGAGCCCGCAACAGATGGGGAGGATAGAATGAATAAATTGTTTACGAAAAGAAATTTGATTTTTGCTTTTGCCATTGGCGCCATTGCCCTGGCATTAACGTTAACTCGAGCGACCAACAATACGGGCGCTTCAAGCCATCGCGAGGCGCCGCTAATTACGGCCGATCCTTTGGCCGATAACACTGACACTTATGCTTTTCGCAGTACTGAGGCCGGCCGCAGCGGGTTTGTCACACTCGTAGCGAATTGGATTCCCTTCGAGGAGCCCTCGGGTGGACCGCACTTTTATAAGTTCGACGACACCGTTCTTTACGAGATCGAGGTCGACAACACGGGTGATGGCGTCGAAGACATTACTTACCAATTCCGGTTTACAACTACCGTCAAGAATCCCGATACCGTTCTGGGGATGGCTGCACCTAACCAGGCACTGGCCGGAACGGGTGGCATCGAGCCCCTGATTACGTCACTTGACGATCCGGACTACAACGAGCCACAAACTTACACCGTAACTCGCGTCGACAAGAACACGAATAAGAACGGCACGGTCATAGCAAGTGGACTGTTTACTCCGCCCAATAATATTGGCGAACGAACCACTCCAAACTATGAAGCCACGCTCGCTCAGGCGGCGATTTATCCCTTGCCAGGGGGTGGTAAAGTTTTCGCGGGTCAACGCGACGAGGGTTTCTACATTGATGTCGGGGGCATATTCGACACGCTCAAGCTGAAATCCATTGGCGCCACTGGCGGATTTGATTCGACCGCGGGCTTCAATGTGAACACCATCGCTATCGAGGTGCCGATTCAGTCCCTGACTCGCTCAGGTGCGATTCCTAGTGGCCCAACGGCGTCTGATGCGGTCATCGGCGTTTGGGCCACATCCAGCCGGCGCACTACTACAGTTATCAGGCCGGGAATCGGTCGTCGGCAGGGAACGGATCAGACATTGAACGCCGGGCCCTTCAAACAGGTTTCCCGACTCGGTGAGCCGCTTGTTAATGAAGTAATCATTCCTCTCAAGCTCAAGGACACGTTCAACGCGTCGGAGCCGGCGGATGATGCGCAGTTTGCTTCCTATGTACTAGACCCGCAACTGGCCCAACTGCTCAAAGCGGTCTACGGCATAAATGTTCCGCCAGCGCCGCGAAACGATCTGGTCGCGATCTTCGCTACCGGAATTCCGGTTAACGCGGTGACCGGACCAAACTACACGACGTTTTTATCTGACGGTCAGCCGCATGAAATGATGCGACTGAATGTTGCGATTGCACCCTCAGCGAGCCCGAGCCGGCTTGGTCTGCTGGGAGGTGATGTAGCCGGTTTCCCCAATGGACGCCGTGTATTCGACGACGTAACTGACATTGCGTTGCGCGCAGTGGCTGGCGGTACGCCGTTCACGCCTGCAACAAACGTCGCACCGAATAACACGCTGGGTGATGGAGTGGGCAACAACGACGTGCCTTACCTGACGCGCTTTCCTTATCTGGGAACTCCGCATTCAGGAAACAGCACCAGCGGCCCGCCGCATCAGCACCATACCGACAATCAACCGGCGTTGCCATAACAAGCGGGCCGCGACGCCGCGCGAAGAGTGCGAAGTTTCGTAAGGGATTTCGCACTCTTCCTTTTCAAAAATTGTGGAGAGTTATCGAGTCATGAAATTAAGCAAGCTGGCAGTCCCAGTGGTAATAACAGTCGGACTTTTGATTGCATTTGGATTCGTGTTGCGCGGTGTGTTACATCGTCGAGAAGCGGGCAAGCAGGCAGAACCACAGTTTAGTGCTGCCAATGGTCTGGCAACGCCGGCAGATTCACGGATCCAAGTTGCCCAGCAGGCGATTGCGCAATCACCAAACAAGCCCGAGGGTTACAACCAGCTCGCGTCGGCATTCATGCAAAAGGCGCGGGAGACTGGTGACTTCGGTTTTAATGCGCGAGCCGAAGGAGCGCTCATTCGCTCGCAGGAAGTTGAGCCGGAAAATTACGACTCAATCAAACTGCGCGCGAAACTTTTGCTCACCTATCACCGCTTTGCCGAAGCGCTGGAAGTTGCTCGCCGCGCCCAGGCCTTGCGCCCGGACGATCATGACAACTACGGCGCTATCACCGACGCCCTCGTGGAATTGGGTAATTATCCAGCCGCGATCGAGTCCGCGCAGAAGATGGTTGATTTGCGTCCTGATAGCGCGTCGTACGCTCGCGTTTCCTATCTTCGTTCGTTGCATGGCGACGGCGAAGGCGCGATCGAAGCAATGAAGGTAGCGGTGAAGGCTGCCAATCCAAAGGATCCTGAGGGAGCGGCCTGGTGCCGAGTTCATCTTGGCGACGAATTAATGAACACGGGAAAGCGCCGCGAAGCTGAGCAGGAATACGACAACGCGCTCTATCTTTTTCCGGATTATCCAATTGCGTTGGCCGCAAAAGCGCGCGCGCGAGTTGCAGCAAATGATCTGCAACAGGCAATTGGTTTCTATGAACGTGCGCAAACCCGCGTTCCCATGCCTGATACCGCAATCGCGCTAGGCGATCTTTATGCCAGACTGGGCCGTGCGGATGACGCGAAGCGCCAGTACGAACTAGTGGAATTTATCGAACGCAATAGCGCTGCCGGTGGCACTTACTCGCGACAGTTGGCACTCTTCTGGGCCGATCACGATCAGAAACTTGACGAGGCCCTGGCAATTGCGCAAAAGGAACGATCCACACGTGAGGACATTTATACCTGCGATGCTCTTGCCTGGGTTCTTTTCAAAAATAACCGGTTGGATGAAGCGAAGAAATCCATCGAGGAAGCATTGAGACTTGGCACGCGTGACGCTCGCCTCTACTATCATGCGGGCATGATCTACGACGGACTCGGTGATCGCCAAAAGGCGACTCGCTATCTGAGCCTGGCCCTAAAGACCAATCCGAATTTCGATGTGCTGCAAACTGATCTCGCAAAGAAATCGTTGGATGCGCTGAAAACCGGTTCTGGCCGGACCCCAGACTCCAGCGTTTCAGCCGCCGTGATGTCCAGAGGTGAGTAAGAATTAATGATAACAACCCGGGTCGCTGTAAATCGGAATCGTGTCGCGAGCATGCTGCTGGCGGCAGCCTGTCTTGTCCTGATCTCTTGCGCAAATTTAGAGGCTCATCCGCTTGGTAATTTTACGATCAATCATTTCGCTCGGATTGAAGTAGGTGTCGAGAAAATCAAAGTGCGCTATGTGATCGATATGGCTGAGATTCCGACTTTTCAGGAACTACAGTCAATCGCAAGTGGTGGCCGCACACCATCACCGGAGGAGCTTGATGCTTATGCCGCCCGGAATGCGGGTCCGTATGCAAAGGGGTTGCTGCTGGTCATCGATGGCGCACGCTTACCTGTTCAGCTTATCGCAACGCACGCAAATCTAGTGTCTGGTGCGGGCGGGCTACAGACACTGCGTATCGAGTCTGATTTTTCTGCTGCTATTCCCGTTAGTACTGCCGGATTGGTCCGGCGGTTGCAATTCGAAGATCAGAATTATTCCAATCGCATTGGCTGGCGCGAATTGGTTGTTATACCGCTTTCGGGAACCTCAGTTTTCGAGAGCTCGGCTTATGGCAACAGCGTTACCGACGAACTGAACGCTTATCCCGGCGACATGCTGGCAACGCCGCTCGATGAACGAACCGCGGAACTATCATTTATGAGCGGAGCAATGCCCGCGGAGGCCCATGCACTCTCTACGCGCGATGGTCGTCCCCTGGTTGCTGCACCTCGCGATCGCCTGGCCGAGTTGATAGCTGTACCCGAACTTACGGTGGGCGTAGCGCTGCTTGGCCTTGTCGTCGCGTTTCTACTGGGTGGCCTCCACGCCCTGTCGCCGGGGCACGGCAAGACCGTGGTGGGCGCGTACCTGGTGGGATCCCGAGGCACCGCTCGGCATGCTGCTTTTCTTGGCATGACTGTGACGATCACACATACGGCCGGGGTCTTTGCCCTGGGGGTGGTGACTTTACTGGCCTCGGAATACGTCGTTCCGGAACGCTTGTTTCCGATTCTGGGTTTGCTATCGGGAGCGATAGTCGTGGTCATGGGAGCGAGTCTCCTGATTCGCAGATTGCGTGTTGTGATTGGCCGTCATTCGCATGCTCAAGCGTACGAGGGCCACAGCCACGAACACGCGCCCGGAACCGATCACAATCATCCAGGCGATCCTACACAGCCACATTCGCATGGGGGCGTTAGTCATTCGCATCTGCCTCCCGGGGCGGATAATTCGCCGATAACCTGGCGCAGCCTCTTGGCGTTGGGTATCTCAGGTGGAATTCTGCCGTGTCCTTCGGCGCTGGTAGTTTTGCTGGCGGCGATTTCTCTCCATCGCGTTGGCTACGGTCTACTTTTGGTAATCGCCTTCAGCGTCGGACTCGCCGGCGTGTTGACCGCTGTCGGGTTGGCATTTGTGTACGCGGGGCGTTTGCTCAAATCTGCTGGAGGCTTGGGACGATTGGGACGCGTGCTGCCAGTTTTCAGCGCCCTTGTGATCACGGGTGCAGGTTTGGCGATCTGTTACTCGGCCCTCGATCAGGCCGGTCTAAACGTTTTCGCGCGGGGCCTGAATCTCGCACATGAATTTGCTGCGCTGAGTACTAATGGAGCATCGCTGCAACGTCTTGGCTCGCTGGGCATGCTTGGTCTCGGACTTATCTTTGGGTTAAAGCATGCCACCGAAGTCGACCACATAGTTGCCGTTTCGGCGATAGTCAGTGAGCAGCGGAAAATCAGTCGTGCAGCATTGGTGGGCGGACTCTGGGGCGCGGGACATACTGTTTCGCTTGTTGTAGTAGGCGTCATTGTTCTGGGGTTAAGGATCGCGATTCCGGATTCTGTCGCCGCCTGGCTGGAATTCGGCGTGGCCCTGATGATCATCAGTCTTGGCGTGTTTGCGATAGTCAGGACGCTGCGTTCGCGCACGCGCATTCATATTCACACTCACATTCATGACGCCGCGCACCACACCCACATTCACTTTCATGAACAAGCTCACCAAGCTGGCGCATTAGCGCGGCATTCACACGAGGCCAAGCGCATCGGACTAAAACCGGTGATCGTAGGGGCAATGCACGGTCTTGCGGGATCGGCCGCGCTTACGCTTCTGGTGCTGACCCAAATCAACTCAGTAGTTCTCGGTCTCGTGTACCTAGCGGTATTCGGTCTCGGTTCCATCGCGGGCATGTTGTTAATGTCGGGACTGATGGGCCTGCCCTTCGCGCTTAGTTCACGCAAATTGAGTAGGGTGCACTATGGCTTCCAAGTGCTTGCCGCAACCGTGAGTATTGCGTTTGGGATTTGGTATGCCTACGTGACCGGATTCGCTAGCGGGTTATTACCTTTCACTGGCTAACCATGCGGGTCCAATTTGAAACAGCTGACGCCCATCGCTTTCTGCCTAGATTTGTCTACTGTCCCTAGCATGGCCTCCTCATCCTCTATTTTGTGGTCGCCTGCGAACCTTCATTTCTAGTTGTCGC
>JBDUCC010000223.1:0-3896 GCA_040003675.1 bacterium
ATGGCAGTAAATCCGGTCGTACGATGAGCGTTTACATTCAGGACCGTTTCACAGTCGCCAAGAACCTGACGCTGGAGCTCGGTCTTCGGTACGACAACTACAAATTGTTAATCAGCGAGCAAGCTTTGAGCCCGCGTCTGGCGCTTGCTTATTACGTTCCGCGGACAAAGACGACTTTCCGCGCTTCATACAATCGTCTCTTTCAACCGCCGCCGGCTGAAAATCTGCTGCTGGCAAGTTCTTCTCAAGCGGCGGCCATCTCGCCCTTGGCAGTGTTCCAGGGAGTGACAACGGTAAAGCCCGTCCTTCCCGACAAGGAGCATGCTTTCGAGATCGGCATGCAGCAAATGTTATCTCGCTACATTCGCACGAACCTGACTGTTTATCAAAAGCGGATCGAAAACTTCTCAGACAAAGATCAGTTCTTCGAGACGGGAGTGATATTTCCGATCGCAATTTCAGCGGGTCGAGTGACGGGCGAAGAAGTAAAAATCGAATCTACCGACCTGCGCGGATTTCGCGGGTTCTTTTCCTACGCCAACGCCCGCGCTTACGGGGTCACACCGATCAATGGCGGCCTCTTCCTGGGCGAGGACGCTCATGATCTTTTTGTGCCGGGACTGAAGTTTGCTAACGATCACGATCAGCGCAACTCAGCTCAGTTCCAGCTAAGTTACAACCACCGCCCGTCGGGTATATATGCAATTTTCAATGGCCGCTACGATTCCGGTGTACCCACGGACGTGGCACCGGGTACGAGCCTAGCCGATTTTGTTGCCGAAGGTTTCGATCCGCGCTTGTACAACGAAATCGATTTTCAGAGAGGGCGCGTCCGGCCGAGAACCATTTTTGATTTCTCGGTGGGGGCTGATCTGCTGCCGAAGGAACGTGTTTCCCTCAATCTGCAGTTTGACGTGCAGAATCTGACAAACGAATTGTTCCTTTACAACTTCGAGTCTGTTTTCAGCGGAACCCACGTGGGCTACCCGCGAATGTTCAGCGGCAAACTAGCGCTGAGATTTAAGTGATGAGAGAAGGGCGGCTGGCAGGGCGAGACAGGTGCGACTTTCGCCTTTGTTGGCCGCCTTTTCGCGAAGGTGATTTGGTCGCTTTCATTGACAATTCTTCGGTCGAGGGCCTAGAATGGGCCCACTTCGCGGGTCTGGGTTTCCAACATTCGCCCTTAACCAATCGAGGAATTCGCAAATGAGTCTGGTTAAGATCATCGTCATTACGATAATCGTAATTTTGAGCATTCTGCTTTTCGGCCGCTTCTTTGTTTAGCCGAACGGCTGCATGGTCCTTCCTTCAGTAACACCATCCTCAAATCGACGAGTATGAGTGCAGTTTGTTCACTGCCGGCACGGAAGTGTGCGCTGATACTCGGCTGCGTCCTGGCAATCGTTTGTCTTCCAAATGCGAAAGCGCAAGAACCCGATCCGGCTGACGAAGTCGTACGCGTTGACACTCATCTGGTTGTCCTTCCGATTCGTGTGCGCGACAAGCGTGGGCAAGCCGTTGCTGGATTAACTCAAAACGATTTGACCTTGAAAGATGATGACAACGCAGTCGTGGGATTGTATCTGTACCAGGGAGCGGATCGCGTCTCACTTGTCTTCGCCCTCGACCAATCGGGCAGTCTGCGCGAGATCATGAACCAGCAGCGCGACGCGGCGTTGGCGCTGTTCGGCAGGTTTGGTGACAAGTCGCAAGTCGCGGTTATGACGTTTGCCGGACAGCCGCAATTGGCGATTCCCTTTGGACGCGATCTCGACGCTACTCGCGCTGCTTTCATTTCTTCAGCCGGCACCAACCAGCATACGGCCATATTCAATGCGGCCGCCGAGGCAACGAAGTTGTTTGAAACACTGCCGCGCATTCGTTCCGAAAGACGCCTCGTGATCTTGATTAGCGATGGACTCGACACCGCAAGCACGGTCAAACCTAACGCGGTCATCGAAGTGGCGCTGAAGACTCAAGTAACTTTTTACGTGATTCACTTGCCGTTGTTTACGCCGCGCGAGGGACGTTTGAAAGTGCGCACACCAGCTAAAGGCTTTCGCGAGTTGGCGGAAAAAACAGGCGGCAAGTATTTTCTTGTCGGCAACACTGCTTCCCCGCTCGCCTCTCAGGCGAATGTCGATTTGTCCGCGGTGTTTAAGGCAATCGAGGACGACCTAAAGAGCCAGTATTTGCTGGGCTTCTACACAAAAGAATCCGCCAACGATGGCCGAATGCATCGTTTAATAATTGGTTTGCCGGCGGGCGTCGAGTATCAGTTCGGCGGTTTTGGTTATTCGCAGAAGCATGAGATCTTCATTGCCCCAAAGAAACAGTAGTGTGCTTGTTTATCGTCTGTGCGTCCTTTGTGTTCTCTGTGTCAGGAGTGGCATAGACTTCAGTCTGTGTCTGCGAGCGCTGCACAGATTAAAGTCTATGCCACTCTTGACACAGAGAGCACTTGCTTCCACCGGCGCGATTGGATAAACAGTAGTCTTCTAATCCAACACACTTGATTATCGAATGACCGACGAAAAAGAACTCGGCTTGCGACAAATTCGCCGCGCGCTCATCAGCGTTTCCGACAAAACCGGAATTGTTGATTTCGCGCGCGCGCTTAAAGAGTTTGACGTTGAAATCATTAGCACCGGCGGGACAGCGAAAGCGCTACGCGGTGCCGGTATTGCCGTCCTCGATGTTTCCGATGTGACCGGCTTTCCGGAAATGATGGACGGGCGAATCAAGACGCTACATCCGAAGATTCACGGTGCGTTGCTGGGACTTCGCGACAATTCCGAACATGAAGCAGCAATGCGCGAGCACGGGATTGAACCAATCGATATGGTGGTAGTGAATCTCTATCCGTTTGCGGAAACTATCAAACGCGAAGGCGTCACGCTGGCGGAGGCAGTTGAGCAAATCGATATCGGCGGACCAGCAATGATTCGGTCGGCGGCGAAGAATTTTCAAGCCGTTGCTGTTATTACTTCCACTGATATGTACTCGCAGGTCATTGATCAGTTAACCCAGCAAAATGGTTCGTTAACGTTTAAGAGTCGATTGGAGTTGGCGAATCTGGCCTTTATTGAAACATCTACGTACGATTCTACGATTTGGACTTACCTACTTGAGAACGCGTTTCCAGGCAAAGCAGGGATTGATTCAGCAAACCTAACCGAGGTAGCAGAAGCCGAAATGCCATCATTCGAAGCAATCCATCTTGGGAAGCTTATCGATTTGCGCTACGGCGAAAACCCTCACCAGAAGGCTGCCCTTTATGAGGTTGACGCTGATGAGCTACAAACTTCTTTTGGGGTTGGGAAGGCTGAACTTCTCTCCGGCAAAGAGATGTCATTCAACAATTACGTGGATGCAGATGCTGCTTGGCAGCTCGTTTGCGATTTCGATGAACCGGCCTGCGCAATCATCAAGCACACCAATCCAGCCGGCGTTGCGTTGGGCACGACTATAGAAGAAGCATACCGGCGCGCGCTGGCCACCGATCCAACTTCGGCCTTCGGAGGGGTCGTTGCTTCCAATCTGGAGATCGATGAGGCTGCGGCGCGCGCGATCATCGAGATCTTCACTGAAGTGCTAATTGCCCCAGACTATCAACCTGGCGCGCTGGAAATCCTGAAAACAAAAAAGAACCTGCGCGTTTTGAAAGCGCGCGAACGTGAAAACCGCGAAGACCTTGAATACAAACAAATCTCCGGCGGCATGCTGGTGCAAACGCGCGATACTCATAAGCTGAAGCGACAGGACTTAAAGGTTGTAACTAAACGCGAACCGACCGAAGACGAAATCAGGGACCTGAGGTTCGCTTGGACAGTCTGCAAACATACGAAGTCGAATGCGATTGTCTACGCGCGTGACGAGCAAACTGTTGGCGTCGG
>JBDUCC010000065.1:0-13145 GCA_040003675.1 bacterium
GAGGCAACAAAAACGATTGCGCCACTAATGCAGAAATCTTTTCCCGAAATGTGATTTGCATCGTACCAGATTTTTCGATTAGAAAGAGTCTTGCGAGTGCGACAGCCGTAAAAGGAGTTTGGCGGCACCTTACGCATGATTAAGGGAATGCTAATCCCCATCAAGACGAGCCCCACCGCTGCAAAAACAATTGAATAGGCTCCGACTTCTGACATTGCGTAACAAATCCTACCGAGCGGGCGCTAATCGCCAGCGACCATAGGCCACGAAGATTAAAAGCAACTCGACAACCAACGGCATCAGCGCTGCAATTACGCCCAGCTTTAACGAGAACCCAATCGCGCCGATGATGATAATCGCTAAGCCCACGGCTGCCAACGGCGTCAGCCAGGGCTTAATCCGCAGGAGCATCGGAAGAACTAGACCAAACCCGCCCAGGACTTCACACACGCCAATGAAGTGCAGGAAGAGTCCGGAAACCGCTATCGGCATCTGCTTTGTCATCTCTTCGACTGGCATGATGAATTTCATCGCACCGGCGAACAGAAAGAGAAGCGCCAATAACACCTGAATGATCCACAGTGCAATGTTCATGAATTGTCTCCTGCTAGTTTCGCCAAGTGCTCCTGAAGCTTTCCGAGCGTTTGGTTCAGTTCTTCAACGGCTCCGAACTTCCTGACCGTGTTATCGCGTTCGGTTGCCGACTCATAAAGCATCTACATGTGAAGCCTGGGTTTGCTGCCTTCTTCGCTGAATGTAACCGTCACCTGAAACCTCGGACCCGAGATGTGAGCGTAAACCAGTCGTTCGGGTTTGACTACCTCAACATAGATTGACCAGGTGGTTATGTACGCTTCGATGGGGGAACTGTCAACCGGCCTAGACTTGGTTTCGTAAATTGATTCCATGGCGCGATTTTCCCTTGTTACTTCATCCAAAAGCTCTGAAAGTGAGGCCTCATTTGCCTTCGCTGAACGCATGGATGGGCTGACCGAATTTATTCCAGACTGACGGACACAAACCGTCACTTTGCAACGCGTTGGGGCAGTTTGGGTACCCTTTCGAAATGCAGGCACATTTGCGGAACCACTGAAGGATTAGGCGTTTTCTAAGAGTGTCGCAGTCTCGAACCCGTCGGAGGCATTGCCCGCGCCCGATCGGGAAAAACGAGAACCAGGACTAAAGCGCGAACCCGTCACCATCAGGTTCACGAAGAGGAGAACAGAATGAATATCGAGTGCCGGTCCCGCCTTTGTTACGCAACCCTTCTATCCCTCCTGCTGGCGGCCGTATTTGCAATCAGTAGCTGCGCCAATCCCGAAAATGCAAAGGTCGCCCACCTGGAAAAAGGCGAAGTTTACCTGAAAGAAGAAAAGTTTCAGGAAGCGTCGCTTGAGTTTCGCAATGCAATTCAAATCGACGAGCGCCTTGCGGCCGCCCACTGGGGCTTAGCGCGCGCGTTCGAAGGCTTGCAGCGGTTTCCGGAAGCTTTTGAAGAGCTGCGCAAAACTACGGAACTCGATGCCGACAATTTTGATGCCCGGGTGAAGCTCGGCAACTATTACATTGCCGCCGCCAAGGGCCGCCCGGAGTTGATTGCCGAAGCCGAGCGATTGGCAAAAGAAATTCTGCAAAAGGACGTGAACCACGTCGAGGGCCACATCCTGATGGGCAGTGTGTTCTTTGCAGAAGGCCAACACAACCAGTCGTTGGCGGAAATGAATCGCGCCATCGAGTTAGATCCAAAACGCGTTGAGTCGTATCTCAGTTTGGCTCGCTTTCATATAGTCACCAGAGACAATGGCAAGGCACAAGAAACTTTCAAGCGGGCGATTGCGGTCAGTAATAACTCAGGTTTGGCCCACACCGAGTATGGCAAGTTTCTGGTGCAACTGAATCGGGTTGCTGAAGCTGAAGCCGAGATGAGCAAAGCGGTGGAAGTAGACCCCAGCAATCGAGTATCACGCTTTGTGCTGGCGAGTTTTTATCTGGTCAACAGGCAGTTCGATAAGGCCGAGGGGGCATACAAAGCGCTGGCCGAGATGAATAAGGACAAGCCCGATGGGCGTGCGGTGCTCGCGGACTTTTATTCATCCGTCAATCGCCTTGATGAAGCAATCAATATTTACAAAAGCATCATTGCGGACTCGCCTGACTTCACCCAGGGTCGCTACCGGTTAGGCGAGATTATGTTGATGCGCGGCGACACCGCCGGCGCAATAGCGCAAATTGACGAAATCTTGAAAAAAGATCAACACGATCGGCAAGCACTGCTGTTGCGCGCCCGGGTTCGGGCCCATACCGGGCAGTCGACTGATATGCTCGCCGCTGTCGAGGACTTGAAAGAGGTTCTGATTCAAGAACCCAACTCACGCGCCGGCCTCTATTTTATGTCGCAGGCAAATTTCAACCTGGGAAATGTTGATCAGGCACGCGCGTTTGCCGGCGACCTCGAACGCTACTATCCCGACTATTTGCCGGCGAAATTGATTAAGGTGCAAATCAGCCTGGCCTCAGGTGACACGAAATCAGCCGCGCGACTTTCTACCGAACTGATCGATCGTGTCAATCAAACTGCTCCTGACCGCAATAGCTCGCCGCAGATGCTGGCAGAGATAAAAACAAAGGCTTACATCTCGCGCGGGTCGGCAGCACTGCAACAGGGCAACGCTGAAGCTGCACGAAAAGATTTTCTGGCGGCGCGCGACGTCGCCTCCAGTGATACCTATCCGCTCATCAGTCTGGCCTCAGTCGCAATGGCTGAAAACAAGCCGGACGAAGCGGTTGGTTTTTACGAGAATGTGCTGGCGATCGATGGCACAAACTTTAACGCTCTGAGCGGGCTAATACGTTTGTATGCCGGCAAAGGAGAACTGAACAAAGCCCACGCACGCCTCGATCAAGTTTTGAGCTCCTATCCTGGAAACGCGTCGCTACATTATTTGAAAGCACAAGCTTACGGTTTCGAACACAACTCGGGCCAGTCTGAAATCGAACTGCGCAAGACGCTGGAAATCGATCCGAATTACATAGCCGCTTATTCAGCGCTGGGCGCACTTTTTATCAACACCGACCAGCAGGACCGCGCGATCGCCGAGTATCAAAAAATCCTCGAGCACCGGCCCGACAACGCGACCGCATACACACTAATCGGCATGCTCGACGATTCGCGTCAGAACTATGACGCCGCCGCCGAAAGTTATCGCAAAGCGCTTGGGAAAGATCAGAATGCTGTTATTGCAGCGAACAATCTAGCTTGGCTGTATGCCGTGAACGGCAAAGGCAATCTCGACGAAGCTGTGCGTCTGGCTCAGGGTGTAGTGCAGAGGAATCCCAGCATTCCCGGTTTCGTGGATACGCTCGGCTGGGTTTACTACAAAAAGGGTTTGTATGGCGCGGCCGTCGAACAGTTACAAAAGGCCGTGGCGCTGGATGAACGTGCAGCCAAAACCGGAATTAGCAGTCCTGAACCGAACTATCGCTTCCACCTCGGAATGGCATTGAAAGCCAAAGGCGACAAGGAAGCTGCGCGCCGCGAACTCGAGCAGGCCATGCGTCTTAGCGAACGAGCGCCATTCGCAGAAGTCGCCGAGGTCCGAAGCGCCTTAGCAAATCTCTAGAGGTCGGAACATCCGCAAGGGGATCACAGTCTTTGGATTGGCAATGTTTGGTCAGCGAAAGTTATTGCAAGTGCGGCCATCGAATTCGCGCTTGCGCAAATGAATCATAACTTGTCCGTTTCGAAAGTTTCGTAGTCTAGGTTTATTTCGTAACGATCCGGTGAGCGTCGGCCTGGAGGTTTCCTGTGTACACAGAATATTACGGACTAATGGAATTGCCATTTGCCTTGACGCCTGATCCGCGTCTCATATATTTCACACCGTCGCACACCGAGGTGATGGCCAATCTGCATTATGGCATCGAGAGCGGCAAGGGGTTGATCGTGGTAACGGGTGAAGTAGGCACGGGCAAGACAACGATCCTTCGTTGGATGATGCAGCGGTTGGACCGCACTGTGTTGGTGGCCTACATCTTCAACCCGAGACTGTCGGTAACGGAGTTTTATCAACATCTGGCGAGCCTGCTGGACATTCAGAACTGGGAAACAAAACCAGAACTATTAACTTCGTTGGGCGAGGCATTATTCTCTCGTCATGCGCGGGGGCTGCGCACGGTCCTGATTGTCGATGAGGCACAAGGTTTATCGCCCGCGTTACTGGAAGAGATTCGCCTGCTTTCAAATTTCGAGTCCGACACTGCCAAACATCTGCAAATTGTTTTGAGCGGCCAGCCGGAATTGCGCGACGTTTTGAATAATCCTGAGCTGCGCCAACTAAAACAGCGCGTAGCGCTACGTTGTATGATCGAAACCCTGCCGAGTGTAGTAGAGACCGATCGTTACATCACCTCACGCCTGTTGCTCAGTGGCGCAGCACGTACTGATATTTTTTCCCGCGAGGCGATTGACTACATCTATCGCTGCACTGAAGGGATTCCGCGCAACATAAATAACCTATGCGACAACGCCTTGCTTGCCGGCTACGCCGCAGGAGAGATAACTATTGGTAGATCGATTGTCGAAGAAGTGGCGGAAAGTCTAGACATGATACCTGGATCTGATCGTGGACTTCAAACTGGCGAGGAAAGGGAACTACCGGCGCCAATTTTCTATCCAGCGAGCCGAGTGGAACTCTGGGCCACGGGTGCAACAGCTGATCTGACAAATTAAAGATAGAACCGAAATAGTGGCATAAACTTTAGTCTGCTCTTCAATCGGCACGGACTGAAGTCTATGCCACTACTCATTCGATTGGTCCTTGCTCCGTCATCTTCCGCTCGGGCCTTAAATGCGGAAACAGAATCACGTCGCGGATTGATTGGCGGTTGGTGACAAGCATCACAAAGCGATCAATGCCAATGCCGATCCCCGCTGCGGGCGGCATGCCATACGCCAGCGCGCGAATGTAATCTTCATCCATCACCATAGCTTCTTCGTCGCCCCGCTCCCGCTGCTGCATCTGATCCTTAAACCTTTCGTACTGCTCAACCGGATCATTAAGTTCCGAAAAACCATTCGCGCATTCCATGCCGGCAATATATAGCTCGAAACGTTCTGCAACGGCCGGGTCCGCCGGCGAGGCTTTCGACAACGGCGAGATTGGTTTGGGAAAATCGGAAATTAGCGTTGGCTGAATAAGCTGTAGTTCCACGTGTTGCTCAAACAACGCCAAAAGATTGTCGGCGGTTACATTCGCTTCGCCAACAACTTTGGCAACGCTTTTCCTCATTGAAATGCGTTCGAACGGTTGCGAAAAATCAAGGTCATGTTCGCCAAACTTCACATGCGTATGCCCAAGTGTTTTGAACACCACAGCGCGGAGCATGCTCTCGCAGAAATCCATCATCTGGTTTACGTCGGCATACGCCCAGTAAAACTCCAGCATCGTGAACTCAGGATTATGCCGCGATGAAACCCCCTCATTGCGAAAATTGCGATTGAGTTCGTAAACTTTTTCGAATCCACCGACCAGCAAACGCTTCAAATACAACTCAGGCGCGATGCGCGCGTAGAGATCGATGTCCAGCGCGTTGTGATGCGTTTTGAATGGACGCGCAGCCGCGCCAGTAGCCAGCGGCGTCAGCATCGGCGTCTCCACTTCAACGTAACCGTGGTCTTCGAGAATGCGACGCATCTCCGACACGATCTTTGAACGGCGCTCAAATACTTCACGCGGCGTTAGTTCGTCTTCCTCGCGTTCCATTTTCAAGCTGCCGGCGATCAAATCCGCATAACGCTGTCGCTGCCGGATTTCCGGATCGTGAATGCCGTGCATCTTGTCCGGCAGCGGCAATAGGGCCTTGGCCAAAAACTGTAGCTTCTGCACGTGTACCGAAAGCTCTCCGGTTTTAGTGATGAACAAATATCCCTCAACGCCGATGAAGTCGCCATGATCGAGCAGATGGAAAAGTTCCCAGCCGTCGACTTCTCCGCCCATTGCGTCGTTGCGCATGCCAACAACGTCCGCGCGCTTCACATAAATCTGCAACCGACTTACGCCATCAGACAAATGTACAAACGCGGCTTTGCCCATCACGCGTGGCGGCGAAGCAATGCGACCGGCTAAACGAACGGTTGTTTTGTTCAGTTGTTGATTGGCAAGCTCGATGTCTTCGGCCGCCGGACGGCCGCCTTCGGTGGTCTCTGGTTGAAAGCCACGAAACTTTTCTAGGACGGCGGTGATTGTATCTTCCTTGCCCGGCTCCACGACTTCACTGCGTTCGAATTTGTTCGGATAGACGTTACCGACAAGGGCGCGCAGCGCCGCGAGATGTTCCTCGCGCGCACGGGTTTGATCATTCTCTTCGATGAACGGCACAGGCATGCGAAGCATCGTAAAGGGAAGCAAGAGCGGGGGCAAGCCCACCTTCCTGACCCGAGAGACTGCCATTGTGCCGCCGAAGACAAACGGGAAAGCCTGCCATCAAAAATCCGCAATTCAAGTTCGATCAGCTCCGGGTCAGGAAGGTTGGCTGTCCCGCGCTGATTTACCTCAGCATAGCGCCTCATGCTAGATTGTCATTGATTCCATGAAACAAAAGATTCTGGGCCCTGATCAATTGCTCGGAGTGCGTAAAGGTCTGCGCGCTGCCGGCAAATCTCTCGTTTTCACCAACGGCGTATTCGACCTTTTGCACGTTGGCCACGTGCGTTATCTGGCTGAGGCGCGTGCGTTGGGCGATGTGCTGCTGGTGGCAATTAACAGCGACCGAACGGTGCGTACGCTGAAAGGCGAAGGCCGTCCGCTTACGAATGAAAGTGAGCGCGCCGAAATTTTGGCCGCGCTACGACAAGTAGATTACGTGACTATTTTTGATGACATTTCGCCGCGCTCGCTTATCAGCCAGCTGCTGCCTGACGTGCTGGTCAAAGGCGGCGACTACAATTTGGATGAAATTCATGGACGCGAGGAAGTGGAAGCAGCCGGGGGACGTGTGGTCAGTTTGCCTTTTATTGAAGGCGCATCGACTAGCGCGATTATTGAAAAAATGAAGAACAGTGATGAGTGATGAGTGATGAGCAATGAACGTATAGAAGTTCAGAGTACCTTTAGGTTGCGTCTCGTCGCGTGAATAGCAAGCTAAAGCTTGGAACTTTAACTGCTTGTTCGCTTGCTTAGTACTAATCTCTTACTAAGGTATGAGCAGTAGGATTCAAACAACTAACGCTTTACAAAACAAGCTGCACACGATTCGCGAAACGGCGGAATTCAAGCGTGTCGTTGCTGAAATAAACCGTGGCGCGCAGGTCGTGTCCATCAGCGGGCTCGTCGCCGGCTCGGCGCGCGCGCTGGCGCTGGCTGCGCTCCAACGCGAGACCGGGAAACTCTTTGCGGTTGTTACCCAAGCAAACCGCGACCTTGAGCCGTGGGAAAAGGATCTGCGCTTCTGGTATTGCGCGTTGTCTGGCAAGCAAAGTTGCGATCAGGAAGTGCTGCTGTTGCCGGCGTCCGAAAGCGATCCTTATGCAGGTTCTTCTCCGCACGCCGACACTCTCGAGCGCCGTGCGTTGACGCTGTGGCGGCTCGCACAGGGACGCGAGGATTTCGTGTTACTCAGCGCGCGTGCCTTGTCGCGACGGACCGTGACGCCTGAAGAGATTTTGCAGGCCGGCGCTTTTCTAAAGCGAAGCGAAACGCATTCGCCGGAAGAGTTGGTCGAGCAACTGGTGGCCGCCGGTTACCTGCGGGAGGATCCGATTGGCGCGGTCGGCGAATTTTCCATGCGCGGCGGCATTCTCGACGTTTGGTCGCCAAGCCAGCAACAACCCGTGCGCATCGAATTCTTTGGCGACGAAATCGATTCCATCCGCGCCTTTGATCCCGAAACGCAACTCTCTACCAACCAGTTAAGCGAAGTCGAAATTGTTCCCATGCGCGAGTTGATCGTGCGCCCGCGAGATTTCAGGACCTGGGCCTATGTGGCTCGCGAACGTTGGGCGGATGAGCGATACGCACGCGCGCTTCGCGACCGCACGGTTTTTGCCGACGAAGCGGAAAGTTTTGCAGGTTGGGAATGGCTGATGCCGATTGTGCGCGAAAGGAATGCGACGGTTTTTGACTATCTAAAGAATGCCGTACTGGTTGTCGATGAGCCCTCAGCAGTCGACGCGTTTTTGGGTGAAGTTTACCAAACGCTTGCCGATCGTTTTGCCGAGACTGATGCGGCGGACGACATCGCGCTAAGGCCGGAAGAGCTTTACCTCTCAGCAGAGGAGCTACGAACCAAACTTGAGAGACTACAACGAGTCGAACTGCGCATGCTGGGTCGCGCCGCAGCCGAACTCGATCAGGCAGTGGCACTTGATGCGGAAGCACCCCAGGTCCAACTAGGTCGAGTGCGAAATGCGCGGGCGCCCTTGTTCCTTTTCCCTGTCGCACAGCAAGCCGCTGAAGTCGATTGGAAAACGCAGTCGGCTTTGAAGTATCACGGACGGCTCGCGAACCTGGCTACGGATTTGAATCGTGCCCGAGAAAACGGCACCACCACGATGTTCGTAATGCCGAGTTTGGGCGTCGGCGAACGTGTCACTGAGATTCTTGGTGAATACGAAATTGAGGCGCGGCTGTCGTTAGTAGAAGAAGGAACTGAGACAGCAACCACGGCGCAAACAATAGTTACTGTTGGGAAGGTTAGTAGTGGTTTTGAAATGCCGGGCGCGCAACTCCTGGTCCATGTTGAAGCCGATCTGTTTGATGAGGCAGGCGCGCAGGCGCTCGAGCGACGGGGCGTGGCCCCGGACGGCAGACGGCAGACAGCAGACGGCAGGAAGAAGAAAAAATTCAGATCAGCGGCGTTTCTTTCAGACTTTCGCGATCTAAAGCCTGGAGATTTTGTCGTTCACGTCGATCATGGCATTGGACGCTTCGGTGGTTTGCAAACTCTAGACTTGGGGACCCGCAGCGGCGAGTTCATGCTGCTCTACTACGCCGAGGAGGCAAAGCTCTACGTTCCGGTTGAGCGCATGGATCTGGTGCAGCGCTATTCGAGCGCTGAGGGACATCAGCCCGCCCTCGATCGATTGGGCGGACTCGGTTGGCAGAAGACGAAAGCTAAAGCGAAGCGCGCCATGCGCGACATGGCCGACGAACTCTTGCGTCTCTATGCTGAGCGCAAATTGGTTGGTGGCTATGCATTTGCTGCCGACACGCCCTGGCAGCGCGAGTTTGAAGATGGTTTTGAGTTTGTGTTGACGCCGGATCAGGAAACCGCGATCGAAGATGTAAAGCAGGACATGGAACAAGCGACGCCGATGGACCGCCTGTTATGTGGCGACGTGGGCTATGGCAAAACTGAAGTTGCAATGCGCGCGGCCTTCAAAGCCGTGATGGAAGGGAAGCAGGCAGCGGTGTTGACCCCAACAACGGTGCTCGCCTACCAACACTTCGACACCTTTCGCGGTCGCTTCGCGCCGTTTCCCGTGAAGATTGAACTGCTTTCGCGCTTTCGTTCGCCCAAAGAACAGAAGGAAATTGCCAAGCGAGTCGAGACAGGCGAAATAGACGTGGTTATCGGCACGCACCGGCTGTTGTCGAAAGACGTGCGCTTCAAGGAACTGGGCATCGTGGTAGTCGATGAAGAGCAACGTTTCGGCGTGGCCCACAAAGAAAGATTGAAGCAACTAAAGAAGCGCGTCGATGTTTTGACTCTCTCAGCGACGCCAATCCCGCGCACGCTCAACATGTCGTTGAGCGGGTTGCGTGACATGTCGTTGATTGAAACCCCGCCGCGCGATCGGCTGGCAATCCAAACCCAAGTAGTGCAGTTTTCAGAGAACGTCATCAAGTCGGCTATCGAACTCGAAATTGGCCGCGGCGGACAGGTCTTCTTTATTCACAATCGCGTGGAAACCATCGAGACAATTGCGGCTTTGGTCCAGCGGCTGGTGCCCACCGCGCGGCTTGCTGTTGGTCACGGGAAGATGAACGAAAAAGAGATGGAGCGCGTGATGCTCGATTTTATCGAATTCAAATATGACGTGCTGGTGGCTACCACCATCATCGAGAACGGGATAGACATCCCGCGCGCAAACACCATCGTCATAAATCGCGCCGATCAATATGGTCTTTCTCAGCTTTACCAGTTGCGCGGACGCGTGGGCCGCTCAAATCGCCGCGCTTATGCTTATCTACTGATTCCGGGTGAACAGGAATTGACGCCAATTGCCAAACGACGACTGGCAGCGATTCGTGAGTTTTCAGATCTCGGCGCGGGTTTTCGTATCGCGGCTCTGGATTTGGAATTACGCGGCGCGGGGAATCTTCTCGGTGGTCAGCAATCAGGCCATATGGACGCGCTCGGTTTTGATCTCTACACGCAAATGCTGGAACGCACAGTGGCAGAACTGCGAGGCGAAGTAGTGGAAGATGAAACCAGTGTGACCATAAATCTCGGAGTCGACGTTGCTATTTCCGAGGACTACATCAGCGACATGGGCCAGCGCCTGCGCACTTACAAACGCGTCTCTTCCGCCCGTGATGACGACGCGGTGGCAAACATTAGCGAAGAAATTCGCGACCGTTATGGGCGGTTGCCCGAGTCGGTAGAGCAACTATTTGGTTATGCGCGCTTGCGCCTGCTGGCGGAAACAATCGGCATTCTGTCAATTGACAAGACGAGCGACGGCGTGGCGATAAAGTTCAGCGAAAAGGCCCGCGTCTCGGCGGAAAAATTAATGGCATTTGTAGGCGCTCGCGAGGGCCGGACGTTCACGCCCACCGGCGTGCTGCGCATAAGTCTGACAGGCGAAGAAGAAGAGCAGGTGCTGGACCTGCTGCGTGGCGTGCTTGCGGAAATTCAACAATAGTCAGTCCGCCGTTATTCCCCCAAAAGGGCGCATGTTCACGTTTGTTGAAGTGCTCATTTTGTGGTCAAATCTACGCCTCAGTACGGGGCCCCAGGGCAACTACCGGCGGACAATTGACCACTAACAACCGACAATAAGACGTTTTTAGGAGTAATACTGTGAAATCGAAGTGCATATCGCTCGGCATTGCGAGCTTCTTTATATTCGCCATCCTGATTTTCACGCCTGCCGCCACGTTGGCGCAGGAGGGTGAACTACAAGTAGTTGATGAAGTGATTGCGCAGGTCAACGACGATGTGATCACGCTTTCAATGCTGCGGCGCGAATCGAAAGAACGGATTGAAGCGCTAAAGCAGGGCGGGATGACTGAGCAGCAAGCGGCCGACGAGGTGAACAAGCGCCAGGCAGAACTTATAGCTACGCTGGTTAACGAGCAACTTCTGGTGCAGCGCGGCAAAGAATTGGAACTCTCAAATGAGGTCGAAGCCGAAGTCAACCGGCGCATGCTTGAAGTAGCGAAAGAACAAGGCATCACTTCGGTGGAGAAATTGGACGCAGCCATGCGCGAAAGCGGCATCGATCCCACTACGACGCGACAAACGCTGCGGGTCGAAATGATGAAGCAGGCGGTGATCCAGCAGGAAGTGGACCGTAAGATTTTCTTTGGTCTGACGGTGGACGAGCTTAAGAAGTATTTTGCGGCTCATCCGGATAAATTCCGCAAACCTGAAAACGTTACCCTGTCCGAAATTTTTCTGAGTTCCGCCGGCAAGAACGAAGCGGAAGTTAAAGCCAAAGCGCTGCAGCTGGTGGCACAGTTACGCGGCGGTGCAGATTTTGGCGCGGTAGCGGTTGCCAATTCTGAGCGTGAAGCGAATGGCGTTCGAGTTGCCCCGCAGACGAAAGGAAAGGTTGGTACCTTTGAGCTTCCCAGTTTGCGCGAAGACATCGCCAATACTGTCAAAGGTGTGAAGGTCGGTGGAATTAGTGAGCCGCTGCGCAGTAACGATGGCTACCAGATTTTCCGCGTGGATGATCGTACGGCTGCAAGCACGTCCGCGACATTTAATGAGAACCAGGTGCGCGAAGCAATTACTATGGAGCGTGCGACCAAGCAGCGCGATGATTACCTGCAGAACCTGCGCAATGAAGCGTACATTAAGATTTCAGAAAACTACCGCCAGGCAGTTGCGCCACTCCTGAAGCTGGATCCGGCAAAGATGGCCGACAACGCTGACGTGCAAACCGGAAGTAGTTCGAAACCTCCTGAGAAGAAGAAGGGCAAGCTGCTGGGAATTTTTCCGAAACCTTAGCCTAAGTGCTGAGTACTGAGTGCCGGGAAAGATGATGGCTCAGTACTCAGTACTCATAACTCAGTACTTCTCCCGTAGATGCGCCTCGACCTTTTCCTCAAAGCAAGCCGCCTTAGCTCCCGGCGAACGATAGCCCAAAGAATTTGCGAAGCTGGTTGGGTTTCAGTCAATGGCAACGTCGCCAAGTCGTCTCATGCGGTGAAGGCAGGCGACGAAATAACTGTGACGCGTCGCGATAAGCTCACGACTGTACGCATCCTTTCTCTTCCTAACACCCGTCAGACATCGCGTAGACACGCGGCGACACTCTACGAACTCCTGAGTGAGGAGTTTGTCGACTCGTCGTAAAGCAAACTGTTAGTTTGCGGTGGTTCCCCTGCACCCAAGTTGAGTGACAGCGATTCACCGCAAACTAACAGTTTGCTTTACTAGGAACGACTGGTGACGGGCGACTTGTCCGCTGGCGGAGACATTAGTTAGAGTCTAACGAAGCAAATGACACCGGAAATCAAACCATTCAAGATTCGCGACATCGAGATTAGTCCACCGTTAGTCCTTTCGCCGATGGCGGGTGTGACAGATGTTTCGTTTCGACGCCTGCTCAAACGTCGCGGCGGTGTGGGCTTGAGCGTTTCCGAATTCATCTCCGTCGAAGGCTTGACGCGCAGCAATCCCAAATCAAAAAGGCAGATGCGTTTTTACGAAGAGGAACGGCCTTTTGCGGTGCAAATTTTTGGGGGCCAGGTGGAGCGGATGCGGATGGCGGCGCAGATGGCAGAAGACATCGGCGCCGACATTCTCGATATTAACTGCGGTTGTCCGGCGCCAAAAGTTGTAAAGCATGGCGGCGGTTCGGGCTTGCTAAAAGATCATGCGCGGCTCGAGACAATTCTCAAAGAAATTAAGAAGGCCATCAAGATCCCGCTGACGATAAAGATTCGCGCCGGCTTTTACGACCACACCATCAA
>JBDUCC010000224.1:0-3878 GCA_040003675.1 bacterium
CATTAACGAGGTGAAGAAATCTGCACTGCGCGGGCGTGGCGGCGCCGGGTTCCCTACCGGAATGAAGTGGAGCTTTGTTCCCAAAGATTCGCCAAAACCGAAGTACGTCGTCTGCAACGCCGACGAATCGGAACCGGGTACGTTCAAAGATCGCTACCTGATGGAACGCGATCCGCACATGCTGATCGAAGGCATGCTAATCGCGGCCTATGCGCTGGGTGCAAAGATCAATTACATCTACACGCGCGGCGAGTACAGGTATTTGATCGACATTATGGACATTGCGCTCGACGAGGCGCGCGCCGCTGGATTACTTGGCCAGAATGTTCTCGGTTCGAACTTCTCCTGCGAGATCTACACGCACACTGGCGCGGGAGCTTACATTTGCGGCGAAGAGACTGCGCTGTTGAGTTCGCTGGAAGGCTTGCGTGGTCATCCGCGCATGAAGCCGCCCTTCCCTGCTGTCTCTGGTTTGTATGCGTGTCCTACGGTTGTGAACAATGTGGAAACGCTGACTGCCGTCCCCGACATCATCAAAATGGGCGGTGAGGCTTATCAGAAACTCGGCACTGAAAAGAGTGGCGGCACCAAAGTTTGGTCCGTGTCTGGTCATATCAATCGGCCCGGCGTTTATGAACTACCAATGGGCTACGACGACATGGAAAAGTTCATCATGGAAGACTGCGGCGGCATTCGCGGCGAGAAGCAATTGAAAGCAGTGATTCCCGGTGGTTCGTCCGTTTACATCATGCGCGCCGATCAAATCATCGGGAAAGATGTGCGCATGGACTACGAAGGCATCGTCGCTGCGGGTTCGAGCGTCGGCTCGGGCGGCTTCATTGTGATGGATGAAACGGTTGATGTCTTTGAATCAACAAAGAACCTGACTGAGTTTTACAAACACGAATCGTGCGGCTGGTGCACGCCCTGTCGCGAAGGCACGGACTGGCTGGTAAAAGTTTTCAAACGGATCGCCGCCGGCAATGGTCGCCCGGAAGACGCGCAACTGATGCTCGACCTTTGCGACAACATTGAGGGCAAATCGTTCTGTCCGTTAGGTGACGCGGCCGCCTGGCCCATCCAGTCAGCGATCAAGAGATTTCCGGAAGATTTTCGGAAGCATCTGGTTCCAGAGACCAGCGTGAGTACAACCCGCCTTAATTAGGAGGATTTTATGGTTTTCAATGTCACGGTTGATAGGGATGAAGATGGAGTTTGGATTGTTGAGTGTCCATCGATTCCCGGTTGCGTTAGTCAGGGCAAAACCAAAGAAGAGGCTCTGGAGAATGTAAAAGACGCCATCAAACTTTGTCTTCAGGTACGCGGAGAACAGGGACTTCCACTAACCATCGAAACAAAGCAGGTTGAGGTGGCGGCCTAATGGCTACACTTCCGGTTCTAAGCGGAAAGGAAGTACTGAAGAGATTTGAAAACTTAGGATGCGTGTTGTGCGACAGAGCAGCAGTCACGTCATTATGACGAAAGAAGGTGAGGTCGCAACGCTTTCCATTCCCGATCATAAGGAAGTTGCGAAAGGAACGCTGAGGAGCCTGGTTCGTTCGGCGAACCTTACAATCAACGAATTCATTAAGGCCGCTTAACCAAATGTCCACTGAAGTTATTAAAGTCAATATCAACAGCAAGGAATTCGAAGTGCCGAAAGGCGCGCGGCTGATCGACGTGTGTCGCGACAAGGGTTTTGATATCCCCTCTTTTTGTTACTACTCGGATCTCGCGCTGCAGGCTTCCTGCCGCATGTGTCTGGTGCGCATTGAAAAGATGCCAAAGTTGCAGACCTCATGCACCATCATCTGCACCGACGGCATGGTAGTGGAAACTCAAACCGAGGAGATTGAAAAAGCGCAGCGTTCGATGCTGGAGTTTTTACTCGCCAATCATCCGCTGGATTGCCCGGTTTGCGATCGCGGCGGCGAATGTGAACTTCAGGAAATGACTTTTGATTGGGGCGGACTTGAAGAGCGCTTTACCGAAAAGAAAAACTACCACCCGGAACGATATCTCTCGCCGATGGTGGCAAACGACCCGCAGCGCTGCATTCTATGCAAACGCTGCACGCGCGTGTGTGATGAGTGGATGGGCGAAGATGCGATCGAAGCCGGCGGCCGCGGCGCGAATACCGTCATTGGAACTTATGGCGGCTGGCTCGACTGTTCGCAGTGTGGCAACTGCATTGAAGTTTGCCCGACCGGGACGTTGCTGGATGGAACTTACCGGCACCAGGCCCGTCCCTGGGAGCTGGCGCAAACAATTTCCACTTGTAGTTATTGTTCTGACGGTTGCGAAATGTCTCTCGGTTCACGCGCCGGTGAATTGATGCGCATCGTGGCGCGCGACCGCTACGTCAACGGTCACAACGGCGAATTCCTTTGTATCAAAGGCCGCTTTGGTCACCCTTTCGTGAATCACGAAGCGCGCCTGCGCACGCCGCTGATTCGTTACAAGAAAGGCGGCAAACTGATCCCTGCCACCTGGGATGAAGCGATTGGCTACGTTGCGGAAAAACTTAAGGGTATCACTGATGCGCATGGGCCAGAGGCGCTGGCGGTAGTTGGCAGTCCACGCATTACCAACGAAGCAAACTATGCGGTCCATAAGTTTGCTACTGAAGTCGTGGGCACGGATAACTACACGGCCACTGATGCGTTCAGCCTGAAACCATTCTTCGACAACCTGGGCGCAGCACTCGCGACACATCGCGATATTCGCTACGCGAAAACTATTCTCTTGATTGGCGGTGAGCCTGAAGAATTACAGCCATTGACCGGCAAGCAGATTCGCCAGGCCGTCAACAATGGCGCTGCAAAACTTGTTGTCGTAAACGCGACGCCGATCAGATTGCTTGAGCACGCCGCGCAGTTCATTCATATCCGGCCGGGGACCGAGAACGCTGCGGTCTGGGCCCTCGCTGATAGTTCGAATGAAGCCACGGCGGCGCAAAAGATGGGCGTCGAAGCAAGTGAACTGGCCTCGTTGCGCCAGACGATTACTGAAACTCAAGGCGACTTCGTCATCATGTTTGGCGGCGAACTGAATGCTGCCGCTCAGGTAGTTGTGGCCCAACTTGCCAATACTTTCCGCGCCGATGGACGTCGCGTTCTGTTGCATCCGCTGCCGTTATTCAACAACAGCATCGGAGCACATGATATGGGTCTGATGAACGGCGCGCTGTCGGCGGAAGAAATGCTGGACGCCGCGGGCCGCTCGATTCGTGCGATGTATGTAGCCGGTAGTTTCCTGCCTCAACATTTTCGTGGCCGCGAAGAGGTGCTCGACAAACTTGATTTCCTGGTGGTCCAGGAATTATTTGAGACTGACACTACTGCCTTCGCTGATGTCGTATTGCCGGCTGCTTCGTTTGCCGAGGTTGATGGCACCTTTACTAACAACGATGGTTTGGTCCAACGCGTGCGCCAATCGATTCCGCCCGTTCATCAGGCGAAGCCGGATTGGATGATCACGGCCGCCCTGGCAGCGGCACTCGGCAAAGATTTCGGTTTCGAGAGGTCGGCGAGCGCGGTGTTTCGTGAGATTGCGGAGCGTGTCCCCGCGTATGCGGGGCTGCGCTACCCAGTGCTGAAAGACGAGTCGAATCCAGTGCAGGCCCGTTACAACATTGTGGAGCAGCGCGACTTGTCTTCGGCCTTGAATGATCTGCGGCAGAGTGTGGAAGCTTTGCCAGATTCTGGCGATAAGTTAAGTGTCACGCCAAAAGTCGGTCATGAGCTGTTTAAGATTGGCACACTTACAGACAAAGTTTCACAGTTTCATTTATTGGCCGCCGGCAATCCCCGTCCCGACACGGTGCGCGTCTCGCCACTCTATCAAATTACCGTAGACGCGAAACTGCAATCCGAGCC
>JBDUCC010000066.1:0-13032 GCA_040003675.1 bacterium
AGCCCGCGCCGCAAGTACCTCCGGGAACCCAACAGGTCCCTTCTCAGGTTCCGCCGGGGACTCAGCCAACTCCGCCTGTTGAGTCGCCTACACCGACAGTTGACAGTTCGAACATACAGGAGCCGCCTGAACCAACTTTCCCAGTGGTCGAACCGAAGCCGCTACCGCCCCTTCCGAACATGACCCGGCTGGGCGTGACGTCCGGCAACACAGTGGCGCTTTCACTGAATGATGCGGTGAAGAGAGCGCTTGAAAACAACAATGACATTCAAGTCGCGCGCGATGACGTGCGCTATGCGGAGACGCAATTACGGGCGCTTGAGGGAATCTTCGATCCCGTTTTCAGCATAACGCCGCAAATCGATAAGCGCATCACGCCGGTCCAGAACGTGTTTGGCGGCGCCGGCTCGTCCGGTCAGGTTTCCAACACGATCCTGACGCTCAGCCCGTCGGTGAATAAGCAGTTCGGCACCGGTGGCGGGAACTACAACCTTAGCTTTAGCAATAACAAAACCACCACCAGTGCGACCAACAGCACTCTCAACCCGTATTACTCCTCGAACCTGGCATTGACGTTCACGCAGCCCTTGCTGCGTAACCGTTCAATGGACAATAACCGCCGGCAGATTCGAATTCAGAAGAAACGGTTGGAACAGTCTGACGCTGACTTTCGTCTGCGCACCATAGACGTGATTACACAAGTACAGCGGGCCTATTGGGATCTGGTGTTCGCATTGCGCGATCAGCAAAACCAATTGGAGAATCTCAACCTGACTCGCGAAAATCTGAAGAATGTTGAGGCTCAGATTACAGTCGGTGTCAAAGCTCCGCTTGAACGTGCGGAAGTGCTGACTGAGCTTGCAAATCGCGAGTCAGCCCTGCTGGTCGCAGTCCAAACGGTCTCAATAGCTGAGAACAATCTCAAACAGCTTATGTTCAAGGACCCAACCGCTCCTGACTGGACCGCGCAGATCACACCTACGGATACGCCTAAATTTGACGCAACCCCGATTAATCTCAACGACGCTTTGAAAGAGGCGCGCGAAAATCGACCCGAACTGCGGCGGCTTCGCCTTCAGAACGACATCAATGCGATCGATATTCAGTATTTCAAGAATCAGACGAAACGACAGTTTGATTTGCAGACCACTCTGGCAACCACTGGGCTAGCGGGCTCGGCGGCGTCTACCGTTATTCCCGGCACGCAGGTACCTTTGATCTCGGGTGATCCAAACCTTGTGGCAAACGCTTTCCTGTTAAGTCAGATTCAGGACATTCAACGACGGGCGGTGTTTCCGGTAGCCACGTCTCCTTTGGTCGCCACCCCCAACCTTACTCCAACCGATCTGGTGGGCGGCTATGGGAAGACGCTTAGCAATCTGTTTAGCCTGAATACCTATAACGTCACAGTCGGCGTAGCGATTCAGATCCCCTTTAAGAACAAAACTGCTGAAGCAAATCTGGCCGGCGCTCGAATTCAAAAAGAGCAACTTGAAGCATCGACGCGATCCCAGGATCAGACAATTGAAGTTGACGTCCGCAATTCGGCTCAGGCGGTTGAAACATCCCGGCTGCGCGTATTGTCCGCAAGAGAAGCAAGAATTAACGCGGAACTACAACTCGAGGGTGAACAGCGGTTGTATCAGGTAGGACGTTCCACTACCTTCCTCTTGTTTCAGCGCCAGAATGCCCTGACCAATGCTCGTAATGCAGAGCTACGGGCAGAGACTGACTACAACAAGGCGCTCGCCGATTTGCAACGGGCGACATCAACAACGTTACGAGCCAACAACGTGCTGGTCGACACAACAACACCATAACCGCCGAACTAGAGAGTAGCGCTTAATCGTAGGGGCACGGCATGCCGTGCCCCTACGTGTGTGAACGGGGATGGCCAGTTGTCTTCGACGCGTAGCGTCCGTATGAGTTTAGCCCCCCGTTTCAACGCCAGGATCAGTTCTTTGATTGCTCTCGTCGCGTAGCGACGATTGAGGTGCCGGGTTTCAAGCGTCGCTACGCGACGCGAGTACCTCATTGACCGTCCCCCGGCCTTGAAAGGCCGGGGGCTAAATTCGTACGGACGCTACGCGTCGAAAGACTGATACCGGACTTACGCGGCAATTGATCAGACGTTTCTAAAGTTTATCGGACACTCGCGCGAAAATGACTCACCACCGAATGCCCACTCGGTCACCGCAACACTGTTGAAAATAATATACAATGCTGTTCGCATGCATCTTTCCCTAACAGCAATCCTCCCGGATTTCGGTCTGCTTCCTCAACCATTCTTTTACATCGCCGTCGGCATCTTTGGTGCGATCATCGGCAGCTTCCTTAACGTCGTAATTCACCGGCTGCCGCGTGAAGAATCGATTGTTTTGCCAAGCTCAAAGTGCCCATCGTGCGGCGCCAACATAGCTTTCTACGACAACCTGCCGGTCTTGAGTTACGTGTTTCTCGGCGGCCGCTGCCGCGAGTGCAAGACGGGCATTTCGGCGCGCTACCCGGCTGTCGAGGCGTTGACCGCCGCTCTTTTCGTCGCCACTGCATGGCACGATGGCTTTAGCGTCGCACTGCCATTCGATCTCGTATTCGTTGCTGCCATAACTGCTCTGGTCTTCATCGATGCTGAGCACATGATCTTGCCCAACGCGATTACGTATCCGGGAATGGTTTTTGCGCTGGCGGCGCGTTTGGCAGTTCCCTATCTAACCGGCTCGCCACACTTCGACGACCTGCCAATGCTGCTTGATGGCATGCTGGCGGGGATGCCGCTTTGGGCCGCCTCAGTCATTGGCGCATTAATTGGCGCACTGATTGGCGGCGGTTCGCTCTGGCTAATGGGTTGGACCTGGGAAAAACTGCGTGGCGTCGAGGCGATGGGACTCGGCGATGTGAAGATGATGTTTATGGTGGGCGCTTATCTTGGTTGGCGTCTGACAATACTGAATATCTTCCTCGGGGTTTTGTCGGGCTCAATAATTGGAATTATTCTGATGGCGCGACAGGGCAAACGAAACATGCAAATGCTTTTGCCGTTTGGCGTGTTCCTCGGCATTGGCGCCATTCTGGCTTTGCTCATCGGCCGGCAGATTGTTGAATGGTATGCTGCGCAATTTCGCTGATCGCGACGTGCGGCCTAAACCCATGTGTTTTGTACTTTGAACTTTGTTCTTGGTTCTTTGTTCTTTGATCGTGCAACTGAAAGTACTAGATCCAAAGCACCAAGCAAAGTACTAGGTTCAAAGTTCTAAGTTCAAGAGTGCCGTTTCCCTATGTCCCCTGCCAGAACTCGCTATCGATCCGGATTGTCGTTGTTGGCCGCTTTCTTTTTGCTGGCAACGCTCTTTGCCATTCTTCTTTACCTGCTAACGCCTGAAACACCCGCCACCCGCGGCCCGTTGTTGCTCGCCGCTTTCGTCGCAATTCTTTTAGGCAGCCTGCTGTGCATTTTGTTTTTATTGCGCCGGTGGCTGCGGCCCTACCGGCAACTGGTTGGTGAAGCTGAGAAAGCTTCGCTTAGCGCGCCTGCCCACCGCTCGCAGGACGAAGCCGAGTTCGTTTTGGAAACTTTTCAGTCAGTCGTTGCGCAACTGCAAAAACAACGTGAAGTGCTCGAGGAGCTGCGCACTGAAGCCAGCAAACGCGCTGCCTCAGCCGAACAATTTAGCGAGCGCATCGTCGCGAGTGTTCCCTCCGGTTTGATTGCATTCGATGGTAATGGCCGCTCAATCGTAATTAACGAACCCGGTCGCGCGCTGCTCGAAGTCGATGGCGGCGCCCTGGGCCAACTTGCGAGCACCCTGCTTGGAAATCTGCCGCAACTGGCGGAGATGGTCCAAAAATGCCTGCAAGACGGAACGCTCTTTCGCCGCGAAGAGATAGAAGTAGCGACTGGCGATCGCACACCGCGGCGTTTGGGCGCCACCGTCGCTCCCATCAATATTTCTCCGGAACAGAATCAGCGTGGTGCGCTTTGTCTGCTGATTGATATCACTGAAGTGACCCAACTTCGCGAACAGGTAGCACTTAAAAAGAATTTGGAAAGCCTGGGCGAAATGTCGGCGGGACTGGCCCATGAATTCAAAAATGCCATTGCAGCTTTGCAGGGCTATGTCCAGCTTCTGCAAAACCTCGAGTTGGATGACAAAGGTCGAACGGTTGCCGCATCGTTGCTCGGTGAAGTCAGAAATCTTTCAGAGATGGTGACATCCTTTCTCAACTTTGCACGGCCGCAGCCACTGCAACTTGATGAAGTAAACATAAAGGAACTGGTCGACGACTGTGCCACCGAACTGCATCAACTATTCGCAGAACGTCGCGTCGACCTTGTTATCAATGAGACTGCGGCAGCTGGGACCGAGGTTACTGGGACTGCGGGCGTCTCGCCCGCCAATTCCGCGGCACTCATTCGCGCGGATGAGCGAATGCTGCGCCAGGCTTTGCTTAACTTGATTCGCAACGCTGCGGAGGCAATTCCGGAAACTGCAGCGCAACGTCGCGTTGAGGTTAACGTCGGGCCCGCGCGCCAAGACGGTCGCGAATGCGCAATCGTAACGGTGAGAGATACTGGAACAGGCATTCCACCGGCTCAGTTACAAAAGATTTTTATTCCATTCTTCACTACCAAAGCTGCCGGCCACGGCATCGGCCTGGCGCTGGCCCATCGCGTCATCACCCAGCATGGCGGGACCTTGACTGCTGCAAACTCAGCAGCAGGCGGCGGCGCTGTGTTTACTGTTCAGTTGCCGGCTTGAAGATGACTCCTACGATGATCGTCTTACCGCGGTGACATGAGGTCAGTACCACCTCGCGGTAGCGGGTGGGTTGCGGCTTCATATTGTTAACTTTGATCTCTGCAGTGCAGGCACCGAATCGAAGACCCACCCGCTACCGCTAGGCGGTACTGACACTCATGCCACCAGGGATTATGTGGACCGGCAATAATTAACTGCCCGAGGGAAAATACTCACGCCAACGACGATCAACCAACGCAGCAATGTCGTCGCGCACGACGAGTTCTTTTGGAAAGCCTGGCTTGGTGCGCGCGTCAATAACGATCGGCCCCGCATACGAAAGATGATGACGAACCACGTTTGTCTTCGCCGCATAAATGTCCGCGGCGGGTTCAAAACGTGTCCAGGTGGACCAGAGAAAGCCGGATGTCGACCGCACCGCCTTCGCATCGTCATGAAGAACAACTAAAGGCCAGTCAGATAACCAAACTTCTTTTGCCAGTCGCGCCGCTTGTTCCGGATCCTCTTCATAAGGCAACCCCTGAAGTACCAGGCAGCCGCCGCAAAACACTTCGGCGGCCGCAACTTCTGGCGGCAACTGGCCACGAAATTCGCGCGGCAGGTCACGCTTCGCTTCGCCCAAACCGAGCATGACAGCTTTGCTGCCTTCATTCACTTTTCCACTCGTGTAGTCGAGCGTATCCATCGCCACGTTTGCAAAGATGAAGAGATCGGTTGCCGGATTAAAGCGCGCCAGCACATGTTCGAGTAGGCGCGGGAAGTCATGAAGATCCTGGGGCGTGTCAGTGAGCAATAAGAACTTGGTTAACGAAAGCTGGCCCTCGCCCAGAATACGAAAGGCCGAGACCAGCGCTTCGCGGCCGTAGCGTTCGCGCACCACCGCGGCACATAACGAATGGAAGCCGGTTTCGCCGTAGGTCCATAAATCGCGAACGGTCGGCATCACCAGGGGAAACAAGGGCGACAACAACTTCTGCAGGTAATCGCCAATGAAAAAATCTTCCTGACGGGGTTTGCCGACGACCGTGGCCGGATAGATTGCATCGCGCCGGTGAAAGACAGCGTCAACTTCAAAAACCGGATAATCATGTTGCAAAGAATAATAGCCGTAGTGATCGCCGAAAGGTCCTTCGGGGCGTCGCACATGCGGCTGCGCTTTACCAACCAGCGCGAATTCTGCGGCGGCGGCCAAACGATGTGAACCGCCGAGCGGGTTTTGCGTCAGCTTTAATTTTTCACGCGACAGCAATGAAGCAAGCACCAGCTCAGGCACGTCTTCAGGCAATGGCGCGATCGCGGCGAGAATTAGAGCCGGCGGCCCACCAAGAAAAACGGTAACGGGCAGCGGTTGATTCATTTTTTCCGCTTCGTGGAAATGGAAACCGCCACCTTTTTGAATTTGCCAGTGCAATCCGGTGGATTGCGCGTCGTAAACCTGCATCCGATAAATGCCGAGGTTGTGTTTGTTAGTTAGCGGATTTTCGGTGTAGACCAACGGCAAGGTAATGAATGGGCCACCGTCTTCATCCCAGGTAGTTAAGACTGGCAGTTCATTGAGCCGGGCTGGTCGATCAAGAACTTGCTTCACCGGCGCGCGTTCAGTGTTCTTAGTACCAAGGCGCAGCAGCTCCAAGGCGAGTGAACGATGCTGCCATAGTTCTGAGCGGCGCGGCGGCAGTAACGATTCAGCAACCTGCGCCAACTCCTGCACTAATTTTTCGGGCTTTGGGCCAAACGCGAGTTCGATGCGGCGCGCAGTGCCGAAGAGATTTGTAACGACCGGATAGCGGCTTCCCTTCACTCGCTTGAACAACAGCGCTGTTCCACTGCGTTCGATCACACGGCGATGGATCTCGGCAGCCTCAAGGTAAGGATCAACTTCCGCTTCAATGTTTAAGATTTCGTTTTCTCGATACAGGAGATCGAGAAATGTGCGCAGGTCAGGATGCATCTTGGGAGACGGAGTATATCGCCTTCTGTGGTCGTGAGGAACTTCAACCGTAAAGCGGGCGGGGGCAAGCCCACCTTCCCAACCACGAGCTGATCATAGTGGCATTTCAATTTCGAATTGAAAGCCCTTCAAAGTTTGACAGGAACCTGATTGCGCAGAAGGCTCTCAGTTTGGGAAGGTGGGTTTGCCCCGCTCTTCGCAATCCCCTTAACTACTTACTTGGCTGCTTGATTCGCAGTAATGCTGAGTTCAAATCCATTTCCGCCACCGGAATCACTTCCACCTGCGGAAACTGTTTGCGCAACGCCGGCAAAAATTCCTTGGCATTACCGACTACGATGATGCTGGCGTTGTTGGCGGCGAGATGCGCGCCGGCAAATTTTTGCACATCGCTAGCCGTAATCCCCTGCACGCTCGTGATGTAACGGTTTATCTCGTCAAAGCCGATGCCATAAAGCGCGAGCGACGCCACCTGAGAGACAAGACCCGAAGAAGTTTCCAAATTACGCGCGAAGTTTCCAATCACCACTGCCTTTCGCGGCGTTAGCTCGAGGTCCGGAACGGAAGCCGATGACAAACGATTAATTTCCGACAGCAATAGTCCCGCTACTTCAGCAGCCGATTGATTTTTGGTTTGAGCCGAAGCCAGGAATGGTCCGACCTCGCGACGCGTATCCAGCGTGCTCCCGGCGCCATAGCTGAGCCCGCGTTTAATTCTAATCTCCTGATTCAAGCGACCGGAGTAGCCGGTCAACATCGAATTCGCAACCAGACCCTGATAATAATCGGGATCACTGCGTCGAATTCCCGTGCGCGCCAACAACACCGCAGCCTGACCAGCATCGGGTTTATCGATGACTACCACGCGTGGACTTGCCGCTGCAGGCAGTTTGCCGGCCGGTAACGCCGGCAAGGCGGTACTCGGCTTGACCCAGTCTCCAAAATATTGTTGCGCAAGCTTGAATGCATTGGCAGCCTTTATGTCGCCACCCAAAATCAGAATGGCATTGTCAGGACGATAGAAACGGCCGTGGTGAGTAACGACGTCGTTGCGATCTATTCTGGCGATCGACTGCGGTGTACCGGCCAGCGGTTGACCGTAAGGCGCATCGCCAAACACCACGCGCGCTGCAACATAACGCGCGATTGAACCTGGTTGGCCCAACTCCACCGTCAAGTCGTCCAGCGTTTGCTGTCGCAGGCGTTCCACCTCGTCTTCTTTGAAAGTCGGTCGCCGCACTACATCCGCCAAAATTTCCAGCGCCGGTCCAATCTTCGCAGACATTACGTTCACCCCAACCCGCGACGCGTCCCAGCGCGCGGCCGCGTCAAGTGAACCACCTAGTGCTTCGATGGCTTCAGCTATCTGGGTTGCGCTGCGTTTTTCCGTACCTTTCGTTAACAGATCGGCCGTCATGTTGCTGAGTCCAGCCAACTCGGGCGGATCAACTTCGGCGCCGTTTGTAAGCGATAGCTGAGCTGCAACCAGCGGGCTGCCATGCCGTTCAACGACAATGACGCGCAGTCCGTTTGCCAGCGTCTTCTCGACGGGCTTAGGAAACTGCGCTGAACGCGGCTGCGCCGGCGGTGGAGGCGTCGCCTGTGGACTCGGCGTCTGGGCCCTGGCGCCCGACGGAGTACTGAGAAGAACTACGAGGAGAACGAGGGAAAGCATTGCGGCATTACAAACTCTATGGATTCTCATCGTCCTTGTCCTCCCGTTACCAGATCCGCCCGATCAGCCGGATTTTTTAGGTAGCTCGTCGCTTGTTCCACCTTAGGCAAGTAGTAAATGACCAGCCGGTTCGCCGCAGTGAAATACTTCTTCATGACACGCTGAACGTCCGCCGCGCTGACCTTCTGCAGTAGATTCAGATCCGTGTTGACTCGATTAGGATCACCGAACAATACTGCGGCCTCACCCAGTGATAGTGCCTTGCCGTTACTCGTTTCACGCTGCCGCACTTCGTTTGTCACCAGTTGGTTCTTGGCTTTATCGAGTTCAGCGGCCGCAACCGGCGCATTCTGCATTTTTGCGATCTCGGCCAACAAGGCGCGCTCGCCCTCTTCAGGCTTCTTGCCGCTGGCGAGCACCAGGTTGAAATAAAAAACGCTGGCATCTTCGCGCAGATCCGGAGTGGCGTCGGCGCTTTGCGCTACTTGCTGCTCATAAATTAGAGATCGATAGAGCCGGGAAGATTCACCCTGCGCCAGAATTGTTGCCGCCACGCGCAAGGCAGCCGTGTCGGGATCTTTCTCCGCCGGCGTCAGGTAAGTGAGCGCTATGGCGGGCAGCGGCACATTGGGCGCGTAATGTGTTATGCGGCGTTCCGCTATCCGTTCCGGTTCTTTTACAGTGACGCGTGGCAGCGCAATGGTGGGTTTTGCAATCGGGGCCAGATATTTGTCGACCCACATGTCAAGTTGCTTTGGATCGAAATCGCCGGCCACTACGAGCGTAGCATTGTCAGGACGGTAATAGGTCGAGTGAAATGCGCGCACGTTTTCCAACGATGCGGCGTCCAGATCGGCAATGCTGCCGATAGTCGGTCGCTTGTAAGGATGGGCAATGAACGACTGCTGCTCGATCAAATAATCGAGCATCCCATAGGGCGGGGCCAGATAACTCTGTCGATACTCTTCCTGGACAACGCTACGCTCGGATTTGAAGTTCGGCTCGTCCACAGTCAGTCCTGATAAGCGATCGGCTTCGGCCCACAATAGTGTCTCGAGATAGTTGGAAGGAACGACTTCGTAATAGACCGTCACATCAGCATTGGTGAACGCGTTATTAAAGCCGCCCACGTCTTCCGTAAGCCGGTCCATCATTTCGGACTTCATGTTCTTCGTCGCCTTAAACATGATGTGCTCAAAAAGATGTGCAAAGCCGCTGCGGCCGGTCGGATCGTCTTTTGATCCCACGTGATACCAAACCTGGATTGCTACCGTCGGGCTGGAATGGTCTGGAGCGCTCAGCACTCGCATGCCGTTTTCAAGGCGCCGGTCCTTGAAAGAAATTTTTGGCATAGCGCCCTGTGCCCGCAAAATCTCCACGCAACCAAGTGTGGTCGCAAAGATTGCGGCGAGCATAAACATACGTACAAATTTTTGCTGCTTCATCAAGTTAACTCCAGAAAAATGGATTCGCTGAATGCTAAGGGGAATTCGCTGACTCTTTGGTTCGTGCTGATATGTACGCAGCACGTTGGGGGCGGGTTTCAATTCACATCAATCCCAATCAAGGGGGTTACGATAAGGTTTGTCTTTGTCTTTCTCAGCGCGTTTCATCGCCTCCTGAAACTTCTCCTCAAGAATGCGATCGCGATCCTTCATGGAATTGAGTTCCTGGGAAAAGATCTGTTCGCGCACTTGCTTCTGCTTGTCTAGTCCCTTCACCATCTCGTCGAATGACGCGAGCGGCTTGCTTTTCTCTTCGTGCGAAATCAGCGCTCCGGTTTGCGCATCAATTCCCAGCGTCGCCTCGCAGCAGGGACAGATAACAGTGAAACGCGTCGTGTCGGCCATGACTAACTCCGGAAAAAAGATCTACTGATCAGTACCTCGAAGGCACGAGTATAACATGACAACAACCGGACGAGCCCCTCGCCGGTTCAGTTCCGCATCCTGAAATAATAAAAAAAAAGGGTGACGCGCACGCCACCCTGTTTTGCCACTGTCTGAGCAAATTTGAGCCTAAGGTGTAACTGCTTTCTTGATGGCCCTACCGGTCTTCTTCGCACCTTCTCCGGTTTTCTCAATCACGGTCTTTGTACCAGACGCAGTTTTTTCACCTACCGTCTTCGCCGTATCGACAGTCTTGTCGCCCACCGTCTTTGCGCCTGCAACCGTTTTGTCGGCAACAAAGCCAACGGCGTCCGCTATGGCGGTTCCAGTCGCTTCCAGTACGTCTTCCGGCTCGTTCTTATTTAGCTCGAGCGCTTCGCCGCTCGGCGCGAAAACCGTTACGGTCCTTTTTCCATCACGGGTTGTAACAACAACCTTTGAAACGCGCGGGTTGTTATGAAATACGCGCGTCTCAGTTTTTATCCCATTAGAGTCAACCGCGGTTATGATCTCGGAATCGTCCGCTCCCACGCGCGTGTTGTTGCTGGCAACCACTTTGGCTGCGTTCACATTTGTATTGGCATTGTCATTGGTGGTGTTGCAACCACTGACACCCAGGGCGAAGATTGCAACTGCAACCGAAGAGAAAATTTTATTCTTCACTTATGCCTCCTAAAACCCTTTACCTGTGGTCTATCTGCGACGGGTTTTGGGCAAGCAACGTGCCAGCCCACGCTAATGCCCATCACTTTGCCGTCAATCGCCTCCCATCAGCTTCCCTTGCAACAAAAAACATACGGGCAGCCAACGGATTCGTTCGATACTGGGTCAGTTTATACCTCGAAGAAACGCAGAATTTTCAACCAATGGAGACCTTTTTAGGCTAATATTCCACCAGCTAGCACCAACAAATTTAACTACTTATCTTTGAAGGAGCACGTAAAGATGGAATCTGACTCGACGATGTGGGTCATTATTGGCGTGGTCATACTGCTGCTGTTTTTTGTGGTCCTGATCGTCGGGGTGGGGTTGGCGATCTTTTTCATTTACCGAAAGCGTCGCAAAGCCCAACTTGCTTCAGCGTCCTCCGAAACTCCCGGTTCATTTGACGTAGCCACTTCGCCGGAGGCAGATCTTTTGGCGGCGCCGCCGGCATTTGAATCCGCCGCCCCTGCTTTTGAATCGGCTCCGCCCGCACTTGACTCCGCTCCGGCGGGATCAGAGCCAGCCTCTTCCTCTCAAGAAGCAAGCCCAGTTGAAGCTGCCGCTGATTTCCAGCCGGCTCCCGATTCCGGCTCACTCGATTTCGATCCGTCCCGAACTGTCGCGATTACACGCGAAAAGACGGTCACGATCAGCTACGGAACCATAAACTTTACTTCAGGTGTCTTAGCGGGAACGCAATTCGAGGTGAAGCCGGAAGGTGCGTACGTTGGCCGTGAAGCAAGTCTGTCGCAAATCGTCGTTTCGGATCCTCGTATTTCTAAACGCCACTTATGGATCGGCGTGAAAGATGGCGTGGTGAAGATTGTTGATCAGGATTCTCGGAATGGCACGTTTATAAACGATCCAACAACGGATCGCGTCACCGAGGCCACTCTAAACTCGGGCGACACGGTCATTCTGGGAGAATCAGACGTGGCGCGCTTTGAATATCACAGTTGATTTCCAGTCCCGCCGCGCGCGATCGATCGCAAGTCGCTTAACTTCCCAGGGCCCGGCACATTTCGGTCCAGGGTGTGGACAGCGCTTGCTTCAGCGCCAGGCGGATTTCAGATAGTCCCAATCCTTCCGCTGCCATATTGAACCGTCCGCATATTCCACCCGATTTGAAATCTTTTCCAGAAAACGTTGTCCCGAGGCGTTGGCTAGAGTTCGCGCGCTGACCACATCACTTGGTCCAGACAGACTGGATGCCTGAAGTGCTCCTTGCCCGATCTTAATCCTGCCGCACAAAGAAAATGATGACGCGTTGGCTTCGCCGGATTTCCGGCATCGATGAAATTGATACTCCCAAAAACAACATCTCTCGCCTTCTTGCTGCGAAAAGATCTGGAGCGGGCGACGAGGATCGAACTCGCAACTTTCAGCTTGGGAAGCTGACACTCTACCATTGAGTTACGCCCGCAGCGAGAAGGATCAAGCAAAAGTATGAACGATGAAAAACTTTACTTCAAGTACTTTTCAACCAAGTCGTTCCAACGACCCTGCGACTTGAGAATGATTTCAATAACTTCGCGCACCGCGCCGCGTCCACCCCTTGCCTGCGTTATATAATGGGCCGCGGCGCGTGTTTCCTCAACCGCGTCGGCAACAGCAACCGCGAATTCAGACCGTCTCATCAGCGGTATGTCGCTCAGGTCATCTCCGACGAAAGCGACCTCCTCTTCCTTTACTCCAGCAGAGTGCAGGACTTCCTCGAAGGCCGCTATTTTTTGTTCGTTTCCTTGCCGCAAAAACTCGACACCTAACTCTTCGGCGCGTCGCGCCAGCGCAGTCGAACTGCGGCCGGTGATAATGCCTGCGCCCAACCCGGCGCGGCGCAACAATTCCAGGCCCAAACCATCCTTCGTATTAAAGCTTTTATGCTCGTCTCCGTTTTCCAGTAGCCAAAGTCGTCCATCGGTGAGCACGCCGTCGCAATCCAGCAAGAGAAGTTTCACGCGCGACGCGCGGCGCTCGATTGAAGTGATATCTTCCATTTAGTTAAGTAGAGCTAAACGGGCGGAATGGGATTAAGAAGATTTTCCATTTACCATT
>JBDUCC010000067.1:0-12612 GCA_040003675.1 bacterium
GCGAAACAACCACGAGTTGGTCCCGATAGAAAGGAAGAAACCAATGATCGCCCAGGTAGCGCCGAGCCAGACCGCCTCACGCCGAGAATGGCGGATGTGTTCAATCAAATTCCCCGCCCCGGTCAGGCGTTTGAGCGCACGCGGATAACTCAATGCCAAGCGCGAAATCAATGCGAGCACAACCACGAGCAGGGCGCGGTCTGTAGTGAACATCTCAAAGAATTTTGCCCACGCCGTGAAGGCCCAACCAACCGACATCACCGCGATCACTCCGCCCACCACCGCCAAGGCGTCAAACAACATGGCCCACTTTGCGAACCTATCGCGCTTATCTTCCCCGGTTGTGACGGGCTTGCTTTCACGCGCTGCAGGAATTAACACGGCGGCGAGCGCCAGGAGCAATGGCAGCAGGCCGGGAAAAAACTTCGCCGCCCCTGGCAAATTGTTTCCGAACCCGCGCCACAGCCAGTTGCGTTGCTCAATCGCGAACCAGCGCAATGCGCCGGCTGAACTTCTATCCAACACTTCCCGTCCCCAGGTAAAGCCATACATCTTGCTAACGTAGAGATACGGTAGAAGGAACGGCAGCAGTGCGATTGCTGAAGCGCCCGCGGCGACCGCGCCTCTTAGCCAAAATTTCCGATCGCGCCATAGGTCGTAACGAACCATCAGGAACATCGCCGAAATCACCAGCGGCACCAACGAAAGATTCATCCAGGTGAGACTGGACAAAGCGTTCATTGTGAAGGCGACGCCAAGCCATGCGGCACGTTTCCAGCTGCGCTCGCGCGCGAACAGGACGAGCGCTTCCAGCAACAGCGGTATCCAGCCCGCGAAGACATAGGTAACCTGCGACATCACATTGAAGCGGTAAGGTATAAACGCGAAGATCACGCCGGCGGTCCATGCTGCTGAGTTAGAGCCGCTCAGTGTTCGTGTAAGCCGAAACGCCCCATATCCACTGAAAGCGAAGCCCAGAAACGTGGCTACGCTGAGCACCGTCAGCGGGTGCAGACCAATTGCGTACAAAGGAAAGAAGAGGAGCGCGATGCCATATTCGCTTTCGGTAAACGCCAGGGTATATGGCAGCGGGTAGAAAATATTTGCGTGGAAAAGATGGAGGGGATCATGAAACGTCTGATGATAATCCCACCACATGACCCAGGCGTGCAGATAGGGATCACCCGCGTCGGCCACGGAGTCGCGCAGCCTTGTCACGTAGGGCCAGGTCATGGCCGATGTGAGCAGGCAAAACGCAAGGATGATAAGAATTTCGCGCAGGAAAGGCCGACGAGTGATGGTATGGAAGAAGCGGCGGCCGACTGAGATCGCGCGGTGTTTCAACCTCGATGAATTTGCACTGCGCGCAGTTGTCATTGCAAGCGGCGAAATGTTAGCTTGGCTCTTCCTTCCGAGATGGGCATTGTTGTTGGTCGAATAGCTTGATGTCAACAGAACAGCCCAACGGCCTCTTGACGCACCGCACCCATTCAATCCTTCATGACTTCCGACTGACTCTGGCGACGCGTGGGGGGTTGGGCGACGCTCTGCTCTACCTCTACATCGCAATCTTCCTGCGACAATACTCGTGGGTTGTTCACAGCAACGTGCTCGCGTGGATGCTAACCGCTCCACTGGCGGCGTTTGGTTGGTACCTTTATATATCAACCAAACGGATTCCCGCGGAACGCTCCAGTAGCAGCTTCTGGTTGCTTGTAGCTTTGCCGTTATTGGCAATCTACGCCTTGCGCGCTGCCTTTCCCGATCTTTCGTTTGACGTGTTGAGCTATCACCTGTTCCAGGGCGAACGTTCAATCCGTGGGCCACTTTTCATGCCGGGTGATTTTTTCCCGACAGCTGCCCCGTTTAATCCAGCTCCAGACATGCTGACGGCCATCAGCCGCGCGCTACTCGGCTACCGGTTAGGCACGGTTATCAACTGGCTGGCTCTGGTTTGGGCGGCACAAGTAACAGAAAAGTTTCTCCGACCCTTCGTAACACGCGCCTGGTTGCGATCAGCATGCGTGTTGGTAGTGTTTCTGGCGGAGCATCTGCTCTTTGAAGTCAGCACCTATATGGTGGATCTCCTCGCGCTGCCACTGTTGCTCGAGGCGACGTACCTGACTCTGCGCGCGGATGAAGACAAGAACACACGTGGGAACATTTACCATATTGCTTTTCTGCTCGGCGCCAGCGCTGCATTCAAGATAACGAACCTCGCGGTGGCTTTGCCCCTGCTGTTGCTTTGGGCGTTCAAAACCTGGAAGCACCACACCTTTGCAAAGCAACTGAAAACTGGGGCGTTGGCGCTACTGGTTTTCGTCCTACCGTTGCTGCCGTTTTCGATATACATGTACCGCTTGACCGGGAACCCGCTGTTCCCGATCGGTAATGTGCTGTTCAAGTCGCCGTATTGGCCCACGCATGGGGGCTGGGACAATCGCTGGGGGCCCACCGGATTTTGGCAAACGATTTTCTGGCCGGTACTCGCCGCGTTTCACCCGGAAAGACATTCTGAGCTGGCTGTTTATTCGGGACGTTTAGCCATCGGCGTGATTGCCGCAACCTTCGGTATCGTTCTTCTCAGGAAGGAGATTCATCTGCGACAGCTCTGCTTGCTGCTGCTCGCAAGTTGTCTGCTGTGGAGTATTGCGGCAATTGGCTATGGCCGGTATGGACTTTATGACGAACTGCTCGCGGGAATAATCGTGATAGTTGTTGCCGCCGCGTTGCTTAGGGACCGGGCGCACCGGACCTGGACGAGTATTCCAGCCTTGGTGTTGTCGCTTGCGTTGTTGGTCCAGATCGCAGTCGCTTGCAGTTACGTGCTGCACCACGAGTGGGGAGGACGGTCAACATTCATCGCAGACCCTTCGCCCTACCTACAGGAAGCAAGAATGTTTCTCCGCGATCGGTCGTTGCCCGAGTTTCTTTTGCAGGAACAGCGTAATACTTTGGCCACTGTTCCGGTGTGGGTTGAGAGTTCAGTGAAATCAACCGGCATCGAAGTCTTACTAGATCACCAGCGGCCGATCATCTCGATCAATCATCCGGAGTATTTTTTCACGCGCGAGTCGCGGCGGCAGTTTGTTGAGACAGTAGAGCAGTTGAGCAGCCCACAGATGTTTTCGTTATGCCTTGCTGAGGAGGTTCCGGGAGCCAAACAGGCGGCGACGCTGCGAGGTTTAGAAGTGGGCAGCATTACACCGATGGAAATTCCGTTTTTTTCAAATCGGGAGCGTATCGGTATGATGCTCATCGAACTTCGCCGACCAGAGGAAGCAGAAGCGCGCACTAAATTTGTCTCCTCCTGGATGAACGCGGCGTTTCCCGACTCGGATTATCGAGAACAGATTACAGCGCTTAACGCGCCTCTTTCGATGCGCGCGGGTGAAAAGCTCGTACTACGCTTTCGCGTGAAGAATCTGGGATATTCGACCTGGCCGGCGGTAGGCAATCAGGAAGGGCGTTTTCAAGTTAACATTGGCAATCGTTGGATCAAGACTGGCTCGAAGGAAGTCAATGAACTTGACGGGCGAACGGGCATGCCGGCCGATTTACAGCCGGGGAATGAGGTCGAGCTTCCCTTGACGGTCAAAGCCCCGGCAGAACCAGGTGACTACATACTTGAAATTGACATGGTGCACGAAGGCGTTACCTGGTTTTTCGAACGCGGCGCGATGCCTCTACGGCTAACCATCCGCGTCGAGCGCTGATTTGAGGTTTGGTCTTTGTACTTAGTTCTTTGTACTTTGAGCTTTGTTTGTCGCAGTTTCCAGGATCAAGTCAAAGCTCTAAGTACAAAGTTCTAAGCACAAAGAACTAAGTACAAAGTCCGAAGACCAAAAACCATTATTTAGAATTCAACCGGAGGAATATTTCCTATGCGTCTTAAAACTGCTTTCTCGATTATCGCACTGGCAATTCTGCTCGGCGCTGTTGCTTGCAAAGACAACACCACGACGCCGTCGGCAAACACGGCTGACAGCAACCAACCGGTTGCCAGTAAAACGCCCGGTCCCCTTCCCGACAGAGCCTTCAGAGCACAGCTGGCATTCAAAGATGCGCCGGCGAAGCTGCGTGCCGGACAGAAGGAGACCATTGTCGTGCGGGTAAAAAACGGCAGCGAGGTTCTCTGGTGGGCTCGTGGCGGCGAAATAAACGATAACCCAAGCAACAAGTTCTATATTGCTCTCGGCGATCTATGGCTCCAGGAAGATGGAAAACTGTTAACGGAGATGGACGGCCGCATTGGTCTGGGAAAAGATCTGCGTCCTGGTGAGGAAGTGGAAGTGTCGCTATCGATTTCGGCGCCGACGACTCCAGGTAATTACATTCTCGAAGTCGACCTCGTGCAGGAGCAGGTTGCGTGGTTTCACGACAAGGGTTCGCCGACAGCGAGAACGAATGTAACTGTTGTTAGGTAATCGGATATTGTCCGCAGATTACGCCGCTTACGCAGATACGAAGCCAGGGAAGTCTGTGTCGCCAAGTTTCTCAGCCTATTATTTCTGCATAATCTGTGAAATCTGCGGATAAGAGACTTATGAAAATAGCCTATTTTAGCCCGCTCAATCCGCAACGTTCGGGGATATCGGATTACAGCGAAGAGTTGCTGCCGCACCTCGCGAAAAGCGCGGACATCACGCTCTTCGTTGATGGTTTTCGTCCAGCCGACGATTCACTTCTGGAGCGGTTCGAATGGGTTGACTACCATCGCGACCCAGCGATCGCTGAACACCTCAACAAATTCGATGCGATCATTTACCACGTCGGCAACGATCATCGCTATCACGCGCGAATCGTTGATACCATGCGCCGTCATCCCGGCATTGCCGTATTTCACGATCTGGCTTTGCAGGATTTTTTTCTCGGGCTCGCTCGCGAGCGACAGGACCTGCGTCTTTATCTCGACGAGATGCTTGCGTGTCACGGTAACAAGGAACGAAGGCTGGCGGAAGAACATTTGCGACGAGGAAGTGTGCCGCCGCACGTCGCCGCCCCACTCAGCTTTCCGCTCAACTGCCGCCTGGCTCGTGAAGCTGAAGGCATCGTTACACACTCAGAGTGGGCGCGGACACGTCTGCAAACAATCGCACCCGCGGTACCGGTTAGACGTATCAACATGCCCGTGCTCGCGGGACCATACGCCGACTCAAATGGCCAAGACAACAACGGGCCAGTTTCGATTGCCTCGTTTGGGCTGATCACTCCCGGCAAAGGAATCGAACAGGTGCTAAGGGTGCTCGCGACGCTGCGCGATGAAATTGATTTTCATTACACACTGGTCGGCGCAGACAATTCCTATTTCAATGTGCGCGCCCTAATCGCCGACCACGGTATGACTGATTGCGTGACCATCACGGGCCACGTATCGCTCGCCGAGTTTAAGCAGCGGATCGCGGCGACTGATATTGCGCTAAACATTCGTGAGCGCACCGTCGGTGAAACATCGGCAAGTTTATGTCGCATCATGGCTGCCGGCGTCCCGAGCATCGTCGCTGACAGCGGCTGGTATGCTGAGCTTCCCGATGATTCAGTTATCAAAATCCCTCTGGATTACCACGCTGATGCCCTGCTGCAAGCATTTCTCCGGCGACTTCTTAGCGACAAAGTTTTTCGCGCGCGCATTGGCGACAATGCTCGCCGGCATATGCTGGCCCACCATTCTATGGAACAAGCGGCGGACGACTATCTTGAATTGGTTAACGAAGTGCTTGCCCGTCGACCGCAACGGAAACTGGTTGCCTCCATCTCAAAAGAGCTTTCAATACTTGGCTCTCGAGACGAACAGTTTATGCGCAGCGTCGCCGTTGAAGTAGGCCTGCTTGCGCCGTTGCCCGCGTACGGAAGCACCGACATTTCGGGCGACAATGGCAACGGCGACCATCCCGTAGTTGAATCCTTTAGCGACGAGCAGCATGCAAATGTGGCGGAGTCATCCCGTTCTTCAGCCACTCAAAAGATTGGACGCCTACCCAAAATTGAAGCCGTGGATTACAAGCGCGCGGCGATCGAATATCTGGACCGGCTGGAGCAAGAGCGCCATCACCATCTCCGCACCAAGCCCTTCTACAACCTTGCCCACAAGCCCGCAAAATACAAGGGCGAAGGCATGGACGAAGATATGCAGCGTCATTTCTGTGACTTCGCAAACATGGCCGTCACGCTGGCCTTGCCGCCCGGCAGTCGCGTGCTCGACGTGGGCTGCGGCTCGGGATGGTTAAGTGAATACTTCGCGCGGCTCGGCTATGAAGTAAAAGGTATCGACATCAGTTCGTCCTTGATTGAGATGTCGCGTGAGCGCGTGGCGGGTGTGCCGTATGGCGTGGATCATGAAACGCCCTTGCGCTGCACGTTTGCGGTGCACGACATTGAACTCGAACCACTCGCCGAAAAGTTCGCGGCAATCGTTTGCTATGACTCGCTACATCATTTCGAGGACGAGCGATCGGTCATTCGACACCTGGCGGCAATGCTTCCGATTGGCGGTCAACTGTTCGTGCTTGAAGGCAAACGCCCGCCGGCGGGGTCCGCCAGTGAGCGGGAATTGCTTAACGTGATGCGTGAATTTCGCACCCTCGAGTCGCCGTTCGACGGCGATTACCTGAGCGCGCTGCTTGATGAAAATGGACTGGCGGTTGTGGGCGACTACGTCAGCATCAACGGCCTTTTTGAGCGCGAACTTTTGGAAGACGGTCGACTGCCTGTCGGTCCGGCAGCGCTGAATTATCACTATCTCGTTTGCAAGAAGGTTTGTGAAGGAGCACCGGCTTCCAGAATTCCTGACAGCCGCCGGCCCAATCGTTTGAGCGCCGACTTCCAATTGCTGTCGCCATTAAGAGAGGTATTTGCTCCGGGAGAAGGGTTCGCCATCCCGATCTCGATCAAAAACACCGGTGATACGCTTTGGCTTGCCGGAAAATCTGCACGAGCCGGAATAGTAATGCCCGCCGTCCGAGTTACCGATCATGTTGCAACGCTAGTCAATGAGTTTCACGGGGACCCGCCCCTGCCCCAAGCCATCGCTCCCGGAGAAACAGTTAAGCTAACCATCGAATACACGGCGCCGCAGCGCGCTGGGTCTTACACCCTTACCGTTGACCTACTTGCTCAGCATGTCTGCTGGTTTGAGCAGCAAGGCTCGGAGCCTTTGTCGATTCAATTTAGAGTTAGCTAACATTTGGTAATTTAGGCCGTCTCCAGATTCGTACGGGCAGCAACAGCCCAATCAATGTCAGCAGCGACACCATAACCCCAATCAATACCGACCACGGCCGATATACAAAACTGACAGCGTGTTCACCTGATGGCAACACCACACCTCGCAGGTTGTAATTCACACGCAGCAGTTGCGCCCGCTGCCCGTCTACATAAACTCGCCAACCGGGAAAATAATTTTCACTGAGCACAAGAACGCCTGGGGCAGGCGAGGTCGTACGTATTTCCAAACGGTTCGGCTCATACCTGGTAACGTCCGCGCGCGCCGTGCGAAGCTGAGCGGGCTGTCCAACTTCATTCGCACCCGGCAAGGTTAATTGCGTTTCCACCAGCGCCACTTGTTGCGGGTGCCACACTTCACCGTCCGGCAACTCTCCGGTGCGAACCACGTTTAGTATTTGGTTCTCATTCAAAGTCAGAACTTCGGATGCGAGCCAGGCCCGCGGCAAAGCCTGCGCGTTCTCGAAGATTGAAACACGCTCGAGCTTTTTCAATCGTCGCCATCGTCCGCCTGATAACGTTTCCGCTGCCTGCGACTGTGCGGCACTGGCCTCTTTCGTGATCCATTCGGCGCGCAAGGGAAAGCTTTTGTTTTCGTTTGCAAGGGAGATACGAAACACGCTGAGAGTGAGATCTGGCGCAGTCTCCAGCTTGGCCACGGTGAGTTCGCCTCCGCTTATCGTCGCCTTCTCGGGAAGTTTCAAAGAACCAACATATGTGTGCCCTTTGAAAGTCGATTGCTGATCATTAACAGCGTAACTAGTCGCCACGGGCGCCCTTCGATTTTTAATTTGACTTCGGATGTCACCGCGGTCGTAAGCCCATTCAGAAGTGTGCTCTCCAACTCGCAAGTCAAAGTCAAACTTACGGCCGTTCTCGGCGTAGAGAACCAGGTGAGCTACCGGAGTTGAATCCGGCAGTTTCAAAGACCATGAAAGACTTGTGACCAACGCAATGGTGTCAGCCTCTACCGGCGGAACTGTAAACGATAGACGCGCGCCCGCTGCGAGGCTGGGTAGTTTCAGTTCCCCCGCAGCGAAGCGCTGGCCGCCGAACGTCGCAGTTGCATCAGGAAAGGTTAGCAGGCCCGCGGCAGGAAGTTTTGCCGGAGTCCGTGAGCGCGAAAAAGTGGAGGCTGGATCATTAGTCGGTACGTCCTCGATTGGTCGCGTCAGTAGATAACGCACATTGAGCAAATCGATCTCGCGACCGCTACCGCGCAGAGTGCGCTCGGCGTCACCCAGTTCGCCCCATGTTTTCATCTTGCCTGCGAAACGTTGATATCGCTCGAGACCAAAGCCGTCATATCCCGCAGCATTTTCAATTCCATACATCATGTACACGTCAGGCTGGAGCGTCGCGATCCAGGCACTGCCGGCGGCCCGCGGTGTTACCGGCGCGTCAGGATCGAAGGGTTGATCTTCAGTGAGTATCCGGTACGGCGAATTACCCTCTTCAGTCCCCCGCTCGCGCAGGAAATGCACCGTGTCCGGTTCGCCCCAGAGTTCGAAATTACGTGGTGCACTCGCCGGGCGCCAACCGCTCGACTGGCCCCACAGAGCCAAATCAATTACCAACACGCTTAACAATAAGACAGTTGCGCCGCGCCGCCCGCGCGCAAAGCGCCAGATGGCCCAGACTGCGAGCAGTGAGAACACGACCGGCATAAAGAATTCGGGTGTGCGCAAGAAAGTCGCGGGCGCTTCCCGGCCTAGTTTAAAATTTGCGGGCCTTCCGAGTGTGACCGTCAACAGCGTCAGTGCCACGATCGCGATGCCCGCAATTTTTACGCGACGCATCGTCCGCGGTTCTGATCGCGCTCTAACAAGTGCGGACAAACCTCGTCCGGCGAGCACGGCCAGGGCAAAGTCGACCTCCATCAGGTGTCTCGCCGGCACGCGAAATAAGTTAAGCACCGGCACGAAAGCAATTAGCTTGTAAAGCCCGAGCGGCGCGTAACTGCCTAGCGCAAGGAGAAGGCCTACTACGACGACGATGGTCCAAAATTTAGTAAGCTTGTCGGGACGTATCAAGAGGGCAAGCAGCGCCAGCATCAGGCTTATCACCCCGACGTAGGCAACATACTCGGCGTAGAAGGTTGGACCAACATAGTGCGCGCGGAAAAGAAAACCGTCGCCGCCGCCCATCAGAAACGGGGCCAGCAAAGTCAGCACGAAGCGTGGCGGCAGCGAAAAAGATGTGAAGTAATCGTAATCGACCGCCGAACGAGTGCTGTTGCGGAGTAACTCAAAGGTCGGTACGATTTGCACCGCAGCCAGCAAAATTCCGGCACCCAAAAAACCGAGTGAACGATAGTAGCCCGTCTTCCGTCCCGGCGAACCGTGGGACCGGCGCGCCATAACAAGCGCGTAAGCGGCGGCCAGCAACAGTGAGTAGGCAAACGTCTGCTGATGACCGGTGAAACACTGGACCGCAACCAGCACTGCCAGCAAAACTCCGCGACGGCGGCGCTGATCGCCGGACTCGCTCATGCCATAGCCGTCGATGGCCCAAAGAATCCAGGGCAACATTGCCGCTGTCTGCAGAATGTTAGTATGACCGATGTGTGCAATGAGAAATGAACTCCATTGCCAGGCGAGACTGGTCACGACCGCGCCGGCCAACAGGCTGCCGCTTCTGCGCGCGTAGAGGTATGCCCCTAGTGCGGCCAACATATACGTCGCTAGCATCATTACATTCGTAGCGACAGGTGCGGAGAAGACGAGATACGACCAGTTAAGAGGGAACAGCACTCCCGCTTGGGCCGCACCATGGAGCGGCATCCCGCTAAAAAGGTAGGGATTCCAAAGGGGAAGATAACCCGCTCGCATAATGTTCGCGGCGGCTACTCGAAGTGGTATGTTGAAGATTATGCCGTCGTCCGGCGAGATAACACGCTGGCCCTGCACCGCGCGAAAGAAGTAACAGAGCGGCGCGAGCGTTACGCCGGCGGCGGCCAGGTAGTCGGAACTAATTCTGAGACGCAAACTGGATGAATGGTGCATTGAATCAGGAACGCGAGCTGTCGGACACTCCGCTTATTCTGTCCGAGCCGCGTCGGGCGCTCGCCGCAGCGAACCATTGGGTATGGGTGCATCGGTCGGAGCTGATATGCGCCATGCTGCTCGCCGCTGCAGCATTTCAGATGCTCGCTGTCGTCAGGCGTAAGAATATTACTGTTGACGAGATCGTGATGATTCCTTCGGCATACTATCATCTGGTCGCGGGCGACTTCCAACTCGTCAACGAACACCCGCCGCTTTCGAAATTCCTTGCAGCTGCGCCGCTTCTGCTGATTCAGCCAAACGAGCCGCAGCCTCCCGAGTACATTCTGTTTTGGAATGCCAACGCGGCGAAGTTTGAATCGATTTCATTTTGGGCGCGCGTTCCCATGATCTTGTGCACTGTCGCGTTGGGCGTGTTGATATTCGTGATCGCTCGTAATCTGTTTGGCGCGCGCGCTGCCGTATTTGCCGTGGCTCTTTTTAGCTTTGAACCGACGGTACTGACGCATGGACGAGTTGTGCAAACGGATGTGCCGGCCGCGTTTGGGTATCTGCTGTTCTTCTTTGTCCTTTACTGGTACTTACAAACACCATCGTGGGGGCGCGCATTAGCGCTCGGAGGCGCCACTGCGCTGGCAATACTTGCCAAGTTTTCAATGTTGCTGGCCGGCCCGATTCTACTAATTGCGCTGGTGGCACTCTGGTGGCGCGCGCCGCGAAAACAACAGGCGCGCTCGATGTTTTTGAAACACGCCGCGCTGGTGACGCTGGTGGTCCTAATTTCAATCAATGCGGCTTACTTGTTTAATCGGCGCCAACTGAGCCCTCAGGATATTTATTGGGTCCAGAAGTCTTTTCCAGCAGACGCCGTGGCCGTGTTACGAACCATCAGAGCCGGTTCCTACATTGTACCGACCGACTTTGTGTTAGGTATATTTTGGCAAGTTTGGCACAACAACGAAGGACATCACGCATCGTTGCTTGGCCAGTACAGTCGCATGGGTTGGTGGTATTACTTTCCGGTTGCCTTTGCGCTTAAGACCACACTTCCTTTCCTGCTGATTTCGCTTATCTCGCTTGGCTGGGCCACACACCAACTCATCAGAAAACGGGATCTGCGTTTCCTCGCGTTGCTGCTTCCGTTTGTGATTTACACGGTATTCGTATTCTTCAGTCACATCAACATCGGTGTCAGATATTATCTGCCCGCGTTTCCCTTTCTCTTCATACTCGGTGGTGCGTTCCTCGATTCGTTGCTAAAGATCAGACGTGCTCGCGCGGTCGCCACCGCGATAGTTTGCGCCATGCTTTTGTGGATCGGCGTCGAGAATGTCCGCGCCTTTCCGAATTATCTGCCCTATATGAACCAGCTCGCGGCAAAACATCCGCACTGGTGGTATCTCTCTGACTCAAACGTCGAATGGGGCGACGACGCAAAAGGGCTTGCCGCATATTTGCATGATCGCGGTGAGACGCGCGTGCAAACAGCTTTCCTCGGCGACTTTTTTACGTTGGGCCGTTACGGGGTGGAATCGATCAGCCTAATCTCGCCGGAGGCAGGCGAGCCGGAACCTACGCGTTACGCGGCCGTCGGCGCCAGTTTTCTTAACGGCTCCGTGACGCCAGAGTATTTCCTGCGCGGTAAATGGCCCACCGAGTCAGAGCGCGTTAATTTTCTCGACGAGTTTCGGCGGCGGAAGCCCGAAGCGGTGATTGGAAATTCAATTTATGTGTATCGCATGCAAGACTGAACTTTCATTATCCGGCGGCGAGGAGCCAAACTCTGAATGCGAGCCATCGTAGTAGTTCCAACCTATAACGAATTGGCGAATCTGCAAACGCTTGTCGAAAGGCTGCGCCAGTTTGCGCCGGATCTGCACCTGCTGATTGTTGACGACAACTCTCCGGACGGTACCGGAGGTTTGGCAGATGAGTTGAGCGGGAAAAGTCCGGAAAGCATCTTTGTGCTGCATCGCAAACGCAAGGAGGGCTTAGGCAAAGCGTATGTCGATGGTTTTAAAGAGGTCTTGAAAAAAGATTACGACTACGTTCTGCAGATGGATGCGGATCTCTCGCACGATCCCAGCCATTTACCGGAAATGTTTGCGCAAATGGCAGACTATGATCTCGTGGTTGGCTCGCGCTATTTGAACGGCATCAGCGTCGTTAATTGGGATTTGAAGCGGCTGATGCTGAGTAAGTTGGCGACCGGGTACGTGCGCTTTATCACGCGTATTCCAGTCACCGACGCGACTAGTGGCTTTAGCTGCTGGCGACGAGAAGCCCTCGAAGCTATTGGTTTTGAGAACGCATTTTCCAGCGGCTATGTTTTTCTCGTCGAGATGAAGTACAAAGCGTTCCGCAAAGGTTTTCGAGTAGCAGAAGT
>JBDUCC010000068.1:0-12603 GCA_040003675.1 bacterium
GTGAGACTGTGAGAACAGGCTCAGGTAGGTTCGATTCCTACACGCCTCCGCCAAAAAGCAGTCGGCAGGAGCATTAGGCAGAAAGCCGAGGGCAGCTCCAACTGACAACGGACCACTCACAACGCAATCGGAAATCGGCAATTGGAAATCGGCAATGAAAGAATGGGTAGCACTTAATATGACACCGGGCATCGGCCCGCGGGCAGCGGCCAAGTTGCTTGAGCGCTTTGGATCCGCTGAAGCGGTCTATCAGGCGCAACGCGCCGAGCTCGAAAGGCTGAGACTGTTGCCCGAAGCTGTCGACAGCATCATTGCTCGTGACTTGCATGAGAAAGCAGAAGTCGAACTTCAAAACGTCAGAGAAATCGGCGGCGACATTCTGGTGCTCGACGACGGTGTTTATCCGTCATTGCTGCGGGAGATTTATGATCCGCCGGTGGCGCTCTATGTAAAAGGCGCGTGGTCACAGTGTCTGGATCAGCCATGTATCGCAATTGTTGGTTCGCGCAAATGTTCGACTTATGGCCAGAACGCAGCGTTAATGCTCGCCCGCGATTTGGCCCAGCGCGGCGTGACGGTTGTTTCGGGGTTTGCCCGTGGCATTGACGCGGCAGCGCATCGTGGTGCGATTGAAGCTGGTGGCCGCACGGTGGGGGTGTTAGGGACTGGTATTGATGAAGTTTATCCCCGCGATCATAAGAGGCTGGCAGATGAAATTTTGGAACGGGGTGGCGCCCTGGTTTCGCAGTTTCCATTATCCACGCCGCCCGTCTCGGAAAACTTTCCTTACCGAAACCGCATCATTAGCGGACTGAGCTTGGGCGTGGTAATTGTAGAAGCGGCCGAGAATTCCGGCTCATTGATAACTGCACGGTTGGCTATCGAACAGAATCGCGAGGTTTTCGCGGTTCCAGGAAACATTACGTCGCGCACGTCCTTTGGCACGAATTATCTAATTAAGGGTGCCGGTGCAAAGTTGGTACAGCAGTGGCAGGACATCGCGGCTGAGCTGCCGCCGCAGATCGCCGCGAGACTTTTGCCGCCGCCGCTCGGCGCCAAGAAGAAGGAGAAGTCACTGGCGGATCAACTGGCGATGGTGCCACAGGGGTTGACGGGATTTGAGAACTCGGTTTTCAAGTTACTGTCGGCGGATGATCCGAAACACATCGATGCATTGGTTGATCGCAGCAAGTTGTCGATATCGGATTTGACCTCGGCGTTGTTGACACTGGAAATGCGCGACCTGGTGCGAGCGTTGCCGGGCAAATGTTTTGTACGGAAGATGTAGAAGCGCGGTGAACAGAAAACCGTAAACCGTGAACTGTAAAGGAACGGTAAAGGGAACGAGGGCTTTTTCGGTTTACGGTTAACAGTTTACGGAAAAGAGATGGCAAAAAATTTAGTCATAGTTGAATCGCCGGCGAAGGCGAAAACCATTAATAAATATTTGGGAAAGGACTATCTGGTTAAGGCCTCGATAGGCCACATCAAAGATCTGCCTTCCAAAGGTCTGGGCGTTGACGTCGATGACGATTTCAAACCTACTTACGAAGTAATTCCCGATTCCAAAAAACGCAACAACAAGAAGATCGTGTCCGAGCTTAAGGCCGCCGCCAAAATAGCGGACAATATCTATTTCGCCGCGGACCCTGATCGGGAAGGCGAAGCAATTTGCCAGCACCTGGCAGAAGAAATTGTTCCGAAGCGACCTGCGAAAGCTACTTTTCGCGTGATGTTCAATGAGATCACGAAGCGTGCAGTTAACGAAGCTTTCGAACATCCAAAACAAATTGACCAAAACCTGGTTGACTCTCAGCAAGCGCGCCGAGTGTTGGATCGTCTGGTTGGTTACAAGGTCTCGCCGCTTCTTTGTCGCACCGTCGGAGGAAAACTTAGCGCGGGGCGCGTGCAGTCAGTAGCGTTGCGGATGGTAGTTGAGCGCGAGCGCGAAATTGAGCAGTTCATCAAGACTGAGTATTGGACAATCTTTGCCAATCTCGGCACGAAACTTCCACCCGCGTTTGATGCGCGACTATTTAAGGTTGGCGAACAGACGGTGAAGACAGGCGGGTTCGACCAGGACATTAAGCGCGGCGAGATATTAATTAAAGACGAAGCCAGCGCAAGTGATTTGGTCGCGGAAGCCAACCAGCAACAGTTTGTTGTCAGCGAGGTAACCAGGAAAGAGCGCAAACGTAATCCGGTTCCACCCTTCATCACCTCGAAGTTGCAGCAAGAGGCGGCGCGCAAACTTGGCTGGGCTGTGAAACGGACAATGATGGTTGCGCAAAAGCTTTACGAGGGCATCGAGATTGGCGCCGAAGGCTCCGTCGGTTTGATCACCTACATGCGAACGGACTCCACTCGTGTTTCCGATGCGGCGCTCAGTGAGGTGCGGAATTTCATCAGCAAACAGTATGGCGCGCCATACTTGCCGGAAAAGGCGATTCACTATCGCTCGAAAAAGGACGCGCAGGATGCCCACGAAGCAATTCGTCCGACCGATGTAACGCGTACTCCTGATGCGCTCGCCAGCTATTTGAACAATGATGAGCTGCGGCTTTATCGCTTGATCTGGCAGCGTTCAGTTGCTTCGCAGATGACGCCCGCCCTGTTTGACCAGACCACTATCGATATTGCAGCGGGACGCTTCACCTTCCGCGCGACGGGTTCGGTGCAGAAGTTTGACGGCTTCCTGAAACTCTATCAGGAGGGTCGCGACGAGAAGACTGAAGAAGATGAAGAGGCCGAGCGCACTCTACCGCCGGTAGAAAAAGGTGAGACGCTCGCGCTCAACCAGATTACGCCCGAACAACATTTCACTGATCCTCCACCTCGCTTCACGGAAGCCACGCTCGTAAAGGCCCTGGAAGAAAAGGGAATTGGCCGGCCATCAACGTACGCCGCGATCATGACGACCATTCTGGCCCGTGAGTACGTCGAGAAAAACGAAGGACGTTTTCATCCCACCGAGTTAGGCAAGACGGTTAACGACCTGTTGATCGAAGGCGGTTTTGACGATCTCTTTAACGAAACCTACACGGCGCGAATGGAAGAGGAGCTGGACAACGTCGAGGAAGGTAAACTTAAGTGGACCACCGCGCTGCATGAGTTTTATGACAAGTTTTCGAAGGACCTGGTTACGTTCACCGAATACACGAAACGTATTAAGGATGAAGAAATACCAACTGACGAGGTCTGTCTGAAGTGTGAGACAAAGGGCATGGTGCGGAAGCGCGGCCGCTTTGGTAAGTATCTCAAGTGTTTGAATTGCGACGCCACTCGCGATGCTGAGCCTAAGGCGGCGACGAACGGCGGTGAAAAGGGAACTGACTCGGCCGCCGGCGCCGAGGCCGCTGAGCCGGAAGTTTGCGAACTCTGCGACAAGCCAATGCAGTTAAAGCGCGGCCGCTTTGGTCCCTTCCTGGGTTGCACCGGCTATCCCGAGTGTCGAAATATTCGCAAGATTGCGAAGAGTGGGGTGGCAGCGCCGGCGCCGGTTCCACTTGACGAAAAATGCCCGCTCGATGATGCGCAACTGGTGCGGCGCTTCGGACGCTTTGGCGAGTTTGTTTCGTGTTCGAACTATCCCAAGTGCAAGTACATCAAGCAGGAACTGACGGGTGTTAAGTGCTCGCGGCCTGGTTGCAAAGGTGATTTGGTCGTCAAAAAATCAAAGCGCGGCAAAGTTTTTTACGGCTGCTCGGCCTATCCCGATTGTGATCGCGTTTATTGGGATAAGCCCGTCCTCGAGGCTTGCCCGAAGTGCAACGAGCCGTTTCTGCTCGAGAAGACCACCAAGAAGCAAGGAACGTTCCGCTACTGTGCCAACACTGAATGCGGCTATCGATCTAATGAGTCCGAAGTGAGCGAAGCCCCCAAAGCGAAATCGAAGCCGAAAAAGACTGTGCCGGTTGCCTAGGACGGCTTTCAAGCAGTTCAGAGTACAACCTTTGAGTTGGTAGTTCCGAAGCAAAGCAAACTAAAGTTTCTACTCTGAACTTCTTGATCTTATGCAACGCAAAATTGCGCTGTAATCCATTAGGCCATTCCCAAAAACTGGAGAGAACTTGAACATGATTCGACGCCATGTAGCACTCTTGCTGCTTTCTGTTTTTGTGCTTTTGCCCACCATTACGGTGGCCCAGCAGCCGGCCCCTACTCCGGTGGTGGCGCCAGCAACGCAAGGGCGTGGGCCACGGACGCCTGCCAAAGATCCAAACGATCCAATTGAACGAATTAGAGACGAGGGGTTCAACCGTTCACAGGTAATGCAGACGTTGAGTTATCTCAGCGACGTGATTGGGCCACGGCTGACGGCCTCGCCGGGAATGAAGCGAGCAAACGAATGGACGCGCGATCAACTTACAAAGTCTGGACTTCAGAATGCGCACCTCGAAGCGTGGGGACCTTTCGGCCGTGGTTGGACACTGAAACGTTTTTCCGCCCAGGTTAGCGAACCGCTGAACATTCCATTAATTGCTTACCCGAAAGCGTGGTCGCCTGCGATACCACGAGGGTTGAATGCTCCCGTGATTTACCTGGACGCGAAAAATGAAGCTGAGTTGCAGCAGTTCAAAGGCAAACTCAAAGGCGCGATTGTCTTGACTTCCGCAGTGCGTGACGTGAAAGCGCATTTTGAGCCGCTCGGCAGCCGGCTAAATGAAAAGGATTTGCTGGCGCTCGCAGATGCCCCCGAACCCACGCCTGGCGGACGTCGTTTCACTCCGGAATTCCGCGCCGCGCAAGTTTTCAACATGCAAAAGTATTTGTTCTTTCGCGACGAAGGTGCAGCGATGTTGGTTGACCCCAGTCGCGCTGGAGATGGCGGGACGATATTTGTGCAGTCTGCAACCGTCGCCCAGCCGGTAACAATCGATTCATACGGCACCAACGCGCCGCGCTTAATTCAGTCGTACGACAAGAATGCCACCCAGGTAACGCCGCAAATTGTGCTCGCTGTCGAACAGTACAATCGTATCGTCCGCATGATTCAAGCCGGCGAGAACCCAAAGATGAGCGTCGAATTGAATGTCGAATGGCAGGATGCGGATCCCATGGGCTACAACACAATCGCCGAAATTCCGGGCAGCGATCTTAAGGACGAAGTAGTAATGCTTGGCGGTCACATGGATTCATGGCACGCCGGAACGGGTGCGACTGACAATGCCGCCGGCGTAGCGGTTGCCATGGAAGCCGCGCGAATCATCCAGGCGCTCAGTCTAAAACCGCGCCGCACAATTCGCGTTGCCTTATGGACCGGCGAAGAGCAGGGGCTGCTGGGATCAAAGGCCTATGTCGCACAACACTTCGCTAAGTTTGATTCACCAGCCGCACCCGCCGGTGGCGCAGCGCCTACCGCACCCAAACTAATAACAACACCGGAATACAATAATTTTGCCGCCTACTTCAATCTCGATAACGGAACGGGAAAAATTCGCGGCGTCTTTTTGCAGGGTAATGAAACTGTGCGACCGCTGTTTCGCCAGTGGTTGATGCCGTTTCGCGATCTCGGCGCGGCCACGCTTACGATCGCGAACACCGGCGGCACGGACCATCTGTCATTCGATGCTGTGGGTCTTCCCGGATTTCAGTTTGTTCAGGATGAGATCGAATATGATTCGCGCACGCACCATTCAAATCAGGACGTGTTTGATCGGGTACAGGGAGACGACATGAAGCAAGCGGCGACGATCATGGCCGCTTTCATTTACAACGCGGCAATGCGGGATGAAAAGGTGCCGCGTAAGCCGGTGCCTTGAATGACGGAATGAAAAAGTTTGTAATGAGCCCGCGAAGCGCCGCGTCAGCATAAAGCCTGGGGCGGAACCCCAGAAATGGGCGACGAAATTATTCAAAGCCCGCGGAGCGGCCGACAGCAGCTTATAAAGATTGACGTTTTGCAATTGAACCGCTATCGGCCGCTTAGCGAACTCGATTGTTTTGACGACTTTGAGATCCTGGGGTTTTGCTTCGCTCCACCCCAGGCTTTATGCTTTCACCCGCTACGCGGGTTTTGGAAAGGTTAGTCCGTAGGTTTATCAGAAATAAGAAAAGGCGAGCACTGCTGCTCGCCTTTTTCTTCGCAAATTCTGACGTTTTCTAAAACTCTTTCGACTGCGCCAGCGAAGGTTCATAGGTATTAGGGACCCGTTGTTCACTTGCCATCGACGTCGCCTTGTTTGTGAGATCGACGCCGATCCAGCCTTTGATCTTTTTCAGTAGCGCCGGCAAAACGACCTGCTGTGCCGTAGTGGAAAGTTCTTCTACCAGCCGATTACCGAGCGATCCTGCTTCTTTGCTCAGGCGGTCATACGCCGACGTTTCCTTGAAACGCTCAATCAGTCCCGGGCCCTCATCTTTGCCATTTGTCTTTGCGGAAGACATGGCGCTTGCGAGCGGTTCTCCGATTACAGGTTGGGCCCTATAGGTACGCATAGTTTGCGACGCGTACGGAATATCGTCGTCGGTATCCTCGCCGGTTATTGCGGCCGCGATTCCGTATCCGACGAAAAACCCAACACCGGCCGCTCCCAGTGTCCAGGCCACCGGTTGTTTTTTGAAATGTTCGCGCCAGTCGAGCGCATCCTTTACGTTTTCATATTGCTGCGTCACGTTTTCTTTGATTTCCGTGACGGTGTTGGTGATGGAATCACGCGCTTCTTCCATGCGACGTTGCAAGGCCTCTTTCGAAGCATCTTCGTCGCTCGTCTCGCGCGCCCGCGCGAGACCTAAATTTCGTTCTTCAGCCATTGCTTGTCCTTTCTTAGTTCTTCAACTGTTCGGTCGGGCACAAGGCTCTGCCTGGCGAGACGGTTTTTCATCGTGCTCACGATTATGACTCCCACTATCAGGTAGAGCACGCCGGCGGTGACAAAACCAATAGCGTATTTAGCGGGCTGGCTGATATCCACGTTGACAAGCAGCACGGATATCCCAAACGCGAGCGCCACATTCAATAAGGCAAAGCCGATGGCCGCGATGACACCGCCCACTGCGATCATCGCCCCTGCTCGAGCATAGCTATTCGCTTCTTCCTTCAATTCCACTTTTAGCAAGCTCATCTTGGTATCGAAGAGCTGCATCACGTCATCGCCTAACCGGCTAAAGAGTGAAGGAAGGTTTTCGTTATCAGTTTCTCGCGACATCACTGTCGATGTCGCACCTGTAGCTGAAGCCGCCATGGGTTTGTCTCCTTTTCCAACTAGCGCAATCGCGAGTAGCGAGGCCTAGCGTCGACCGCGAATAACCAAACCGAGTAACAATCCTGCCGCCGCGGAGATCAGAATTGCCTGACCCGGATTCTTGCGCGCGTAGTCTTTTGCGTTATCGGCAATCTCACCGAGGTCTGCGTTCTGAAGATCTTTTAACTTATCACCAACGACAGTTACTTTGTCGCTGACGTAATCCCTTGCCTGGCTTGCAGCGCCTGAAATCTTCTCACCATATTCTTGCGCCGTCTGCGCCAAGCCGGTTGCGGCTCCCGTGCCTGTGCTTGCGCCACCAGAGGTTGAGCTTGCGTTTGAGCCAGTGGTTCCTGTTGTTCCGGGGAAATCTGTGCTTGAGCTGTTCTGCGACATGCTGTGAATTCTCCTTATTGTTGCTAGTTATTTAGTGCTTCCCGTTTGGGAAGATTCAATCTCACATAGAACTGATCACCACTCTATTCAGCAAACAACGTGCCGAGTCGGCCAACCCGCCTAACTTGTTTCAATTGCGGTGATTGAGTAGAACCGAGGAGCGGCCGGAATCATTCTTGTTGTGAAAAGGTACAAATCAGCGGTGCCTTCGGGTCGGGAACGATACAAGCGCAGCGCGCGTGCAGGAACTGAGGATGATTTGCTTTCCTGCCCTTGACAGCTAGCCGAGGCAATGGTAAGTAAGTACTTACTTTGCAGGTCGGGTTGGCCAAGGAAGCACTTTTGATTAAGCAAACAACAATAAAGACGGGGGCAGCGATACCCAATGCAGCGCGCATGTCCGCGGAAGAGCGACGGCTGCAAATCCTGCGCGTGGCGGTAAGTCTTTTCTCACAAAGAGGATTCGGTGGTACTACCACCAAGGAAATTGCGCAAGCAGCCGGCGTGTCCGAAGCAATGGTTTTTCGGCACTTCGCCAACAAGCAGGAACTGTATTCAGCCATCCTGGATCATAAAGCCTGTTCGGGAGACGCGATGAATCCCGAAGCGATGGTGGCTGAGGCGCTTCAGGAAAAGGACGACCGCGCCGTGTTTGAGCGGCTGGCGCTGGGCGCTCTTGAACACCACGAATGCGATCCTGAGTTTCAACGTCTGTTATTGCACTCTGCCCTCGAAGGCCACGAACTGGCGCAAATGTTTTTTGAAAAATTTGTCAGGCGAGTTTACGAGCTGCTCGGTAACTACATTGCCGAACGGCAGAGCGACGGCGCAATGGTAGCCATGGATCCCGCCATCGTGGTGCGCGCGTTCATCGGCATGATCATCCATCATTCATTAAACAACAATCTCTGGGATCCGCAGCGACACTTGCTCAAGATTTCCAATCAGGATGCGGCAAAACACTTTACAGACATTTTGCTAAACGGCATCAGCAGCAAAGCTGCATAAAGAAAGATGAAGAATTTTTCGGCAATCGATTTCCGAGAAAGAAGTAGACTCGTGTTACCTCCCAAAACCATTTATTTGCTGCTGTTATCAGCGTGTTTGACCCTCGTGGTGCTGCTTGCGGCAGCTTGCGGGGGCTCAAAAGCGAACGTCAGACAAGAACAAGCGAATTCCGCACCGGTCGCCATCGATGTAACGACGGCGACCGCGATCGTTCGCGAACTGCCGCAATACTTCGAAGCGACGGGAAGTCTAACTGGCGACGAGCAGACGGACGTTGCGCCATCGATTGCCGGCAAAGTGGTAGCCATCGGCGTGGACATGGGCAGCTACGTAAAGCGTGGGCAGATGATTGTCCGGCTTGACGATGTGGATTCGAGACTTCGCGTGCAACAGCAACAGGCGCAACTCGATCAGATGAAAGCGTCTTTGCGTCAGGCTGAGGAGAAAGTTGGAGTTCGTCCCGGCCAGTCGTTTGATCTGAACAAAATTCCCGAAGTTAACAACGCCAAGGTTGCGCTTGACCTGGCGGAAAAGAATTTGCGCCGCTCGGAGAAGTTAATTGAATCTGGCGACATTTCGCGGTCCCAATATGATCAACAGAAAGCCCAGCGCGACCAGTTGCGCGAAGTTTACCAGGCTGCCCTTTCGCTGGCCCGGCAAAACTACGCCGCGGTGATGACGGCGCGCGCTAATGTCGCAAACGCCGAAAGTCAACTGAATCTCGCCCGCCGCAGCCTTTCATACGCGCTCGTATTTTCTCCTATTGATGGATTTGTTTCCGAGCGCACTGCGGACCTGGGTGAGTATGTTTCGCCTACGACGAAGGTGGCCACAATCGTACGCATAAATCCTTTGCGCGTGCGCATCGACATACCCGAGCAGGCAATTCCCGCAATCAGCGTGGGCCAGTCAGTTTCTGTTACGACGAGTGCGTGGCCTGACAAGAATTTCAGCGGCCGCATCGCGCGGGTTTCACCTAACGTAACTCCCTCTTCGCGCACGCTCACGGTGGAAGCTGAGATTGAAAACAGCAGCGGCGCATTAAAGCCCGGGCAGTTCGCCACCGTCAGAATTCTGCAATCGCGCGCGCAACCTGCGGTACTGGTGCCTGCACGCGCAGTGCGTACCGAATCCGGAGTTAGCCGTGTCTTTGTGATCAAAGACGGGCACGTCCAGGAGCGCGTGGTCCAACTAGGCCAAACCGAAGGTGATTTGATCCAGATTAAAAACGGTGTCACCGGAGATGAACTAGTTGCGACCAGCAATATTGAACAACTGGGCGACGGAATGGCTGTCAGGCAATAAGTTTCGAGTTCCGAGTTTGACCCGAAACTCGGAACCCGAAACTCGAAACTAAGTCAGATGCAAAAGTTAGCTGAAATCTGTGTCCGGCGTCCGGTGTTCGCGACGATGCTCATTCTGAGCCTTACCGTCGTGGGACTCTTCTCCTACCAATCGCTGGGAGTGGATCTGTTTCCCAAGATCGACTTGCCCACGATCACTGTGACAGTCGTCAATCCTGGTGCCTCGCCGCAGGAGATTGAGACCGAGATTACCGACAAGGTTGAGGGCGCAGTCAACACGGTCAGCGGCATCGACGAACTGCGTTCCACCTCAGTTGAAGGCGTCTCCCAGATATTCATTACTTTTCTGCTGGAAAAAAATCCTGACATTGCTGCGCAAGAAGTGCGCAATAAGATCGACTTGATTCTCGGTGATCTGCCGGTAACTGCGGAACAGCCGATCGTTCAGAAGTTAGATACGGATGCGGCACCGGTGGTGCGCATAGCGGTATCGGCGCCGCGCTCGCCGCGCGAAGTCACTGACGTAGCCGATAAGAAAATCAAACAACAGATTGAATCGATCAATGGCGTGGGCAATGTTCAGATCATTGGTGGGCGCATGCGCGAGATTGAAGTTTGGGTCGATCCCGACAAACTGCGCGCGTTCAACGTCACGGTTGCGCAAGTCGCGGACGCGGTGCGCGCCCAGAACCTGGAAGTACCGGGCGGTCGAATTGACGAAGGCACGCGCGAACTAACAGTGCGCACAATGGGCCGCATCATTAACCCAGCCGATTTCAATAACCTGGTGGTGGGCAGTCGTGGAGCGTACTCCGTAAAACTCAGCGATGTCGGTTATGCGGAAGACAGCGCGGAAGAAGCAAGAACTGAAGCACGGCTGAATGGCCAGCCGGCGGTCACCCTGGTGGTTGCTAAACAATCCGGGCAGAACACGGTTGCGGTCGCAGATGCGGTCAAGGAACGTTTGCAGGAACTGCAAAAGACGTTGCCGCCGGGTTTCCAGACGAAAATAGTTGGCGATCAGTCCATCTTTATCAAAGCCTCGATCGAAGCTATTCAAACGCACTTGATTGAAGGCAGCATCCTGGCGGCCATCGTTGTCTTTCTCTTCTTATGGAGTTTCCGTTCGACCATTATTGCTGCACTCGCTATCCCGACATCGTTGATTGCAACTTTTGGCTTGATGGCGGCCATGGGTTTCACCCTCAATCAAATCACGATGCTGGCACTAACGCTGATGGTCGGGATCGTTATCGACGACGCCATAGTTGTATTAGAAAATATTTTTCGCTTCATTGAAGAGAAAGGCATTCCGCCTTTTCAGGCGGCGATCGACGGCACGAAAGAAATCGGCATGGCGGTCACAGCGACTACGCTTTCGTTGTTGGCGGTATTTCTGCCGGTGGGATTTATGGGCGGCATTGTCGGCCGCTTCATGTCTTCATTTGGTTTGACGTCTTCGTTTGCGATCGCTGTTTCACTGCTCGTTTCCTTCACGCTGACGCCAATGCTCGCGGCTCGCCTGATCAAGCGCAGCAGCGATAAAGAGGAAGGCGCTTTTGAGCGTCGCACCGAGCCTGCCGACCACGGCTCGAAAGAATCGCGCTTCTACCGGCCGATTGATCAGACCTACAAGCGAATGTTGACTTGGTCAATGGCGCATCGCTGGATAATTGTGGTTGCCTGCGCGGTGGTCATCATCAGCATCGTGCCGCTGTTTATGTTTGTCGGCAAAAACTTTCTGCCAGTCGATGACCAATCGCAGTTTGAACTAAATGTGCGCGCGCCGGAAGGTTACACGCTCGCCGCTACTTCTGAGCTGGCGGAAAGAATTTCCGCGGACGTGCGCAAGTTGCCGGGAGTGACTGACACGCTCACTACGATTGGCGGCGGTCAACAGGAGCAGGTTAACGTCGCGTCGATATATGTGAAGCTTTTGCCCATCGCAGATCGCGACGTCTCTCAGGCGGAATTGATGTCGCGCGCTCGTTCTGAAATTTTAGCGAAGTACCTGAAGCAATACCCCGGCCAGCTGCGAACCAGCGTGCAGCAGGTCGCAACCATCTCCGGCGGCGGCTTTCGCAATGCCGATATTCAATACATCATCGGGGGACCCGACCTCGACAAGCTCACCAAGTATTCCGAAGCAATGCAGGCAAAGATGAAAACGATCCCTGATGTGGTTGACGTTGATTCAACGCTAATCACCGGGAAGCCGGAATTGCGCGTAGTCATCGATCGCGCGCGTGCGGGAGATCTCGGTGTCCGCGTTGCCGACATCGCGCAGGCTTTGAACACCCTGGTTGCCGGGCAAAAAGTTTCGACTTTTAACGCCGGTACCGATCAATACAACGTTCGCGTGCGGGCTGTTGGTCAATTTCGATCGAGCGTCGAAGGTCTCAATCGCATGATCGTTTCTTCGTCGAAGATTGGCTGGGTAAGTCTTGACAACCTGGTGAAGGTTGAAGAAGGCACCGGTCCTTCGGCAATTGATCGTCTCAATCGGCAGCGACAAGTGACCCTTATGGCGAACGTCAAACCCGGCGGCTCCCAGGCAGCCGTGATTACCAAGCTGAATCAGTTTGCCAAAGAGATAAATATCGACCCGGCATACTCGACAGGATTAGCGGGGCGCTCAAAAGAATTGGGACGCGCCGGTTACTACTTCATGCTGGCGTTCGTGCTGTCGTTTGTTTTCATGTACATGGTGC
>JBDUCC010000003.1:0-37901 GCA_040003675.1 bacterium
CGCCTGCCGGGTCGGACTCAAACTTCTGGGTAGCAGCGAAATTGCCATATTCTCCTGGGCGATTGTTCACCACAGAGACACAGAGAACACAGAGGACGCACAGAGATTAATCCAAATAACAAACTACCAACTACTGCAGCTACTTGCGAAAATGCGGGGGTAGCAAAACTATAGCAAATGCCGAGAAAACTGACCAACAATCGCGCTAATGTTTCCGGCTGAAAGCCACAAAAAGGCTCGCTTGACGATTAACCAAGCGGACTTTACACTGAAGTTGCTAACAAAACTGTTACAAGTCCTTCGCGTGATTAATAGTTGAAGTTAATCACGAACATTTGCGGTTTCTATGCCACAAGCTCCTTTTAATTCTCTACAAACGTTCAGTCCCAGCGCCGGTCAAACTGCAAATTTCTATTCGCTTCCGCAACTCGAGAAGAAAGGCGTCGGCCCGGTTGCAAAATTACCGGTCAGTATTCGCGTCGTACTCGAATCGGTGCTGCGAAACTGCGACAGCCGCAAGATTACTGAAGACGATGTGCGCGCGCTCGCAAACTGGCAACCTAACGGCGAGCGAAAGGAAGAAATCCCATTTGTCGTGGCGCGCGTGCTGCTTCAGGATTTTACCGGCGTTCCTTTGCTGGTGGACCTCGCCGCCATGCGGTCCGCTGTAGCGCGCTTAAGAAAAAACACGGGAGTCATTGAACCGTTGGTGCCGGTGGATCTGGTCATCGATCATTCTGTTCAGGTCGATTTTTCCAGTACCAAAGATGCGTTCACAAAAAACATGGAGATGGAGTTCAAACGAAATAACTCCCGCTATCAATTTCTGAAATGGGGTACGCAAGCCTTCGACGGTTTTGGCGTGATACCGCCGGGCATCGGCATTTGTCATCAAGTAAACCTGGAGTTTTTAGCAAAGAGTGTCTGGGAGCGTCACGGCGTTTACTATCCCGACACCTTGGTCGGAACGGATTCGCACACCACGATGATAAATGGCCTGGGTATCGTCGGCTGGGGTGTTGGTGGCATTGAAGCGGAAGCGGCAATGTTGGGCCAGCCTGTTTATTTTCTTACTCCCGACGTGGTGGGCGTCAATCTGAGCGGCAGTTTGCGCGAAGGTGTTACCGCAACTGATCTCGTGTTACGCGTCACTGAAATGTTGCGCAAGGCGAAGGTGGTGGGAAAGTTTGTGGAGTTTCACGGCGAAGGTGCGACCAGCCTGTCGGTAACCGACCGCGCGACCATTGCGAACATGGCGCCCGAGTATGGCGCGACGATGGGATTCTTCCCGGTGGATGAAGAGACTTGCATATACCTGAAAGCAACCGGGCGGACTGACGAACAAGTTGACGCCGTGCGCAACTATTACAAAGCGCAGGGTATGTTTGGAATTCCAAAGTCAGGCGAGTGCCAGTACAGCACCGTACTTGATCTGGATCTCGCTTCCATCTCGCCCGCTGTGGCTGGTCCCAAACGTCCCCAGGATCGCATTGAACTTTCAAACCTCAAGGATAGGTTTATCGATTTGTTGCAAATGCCGGCAAGCGACGGCGGCTATGGTAAATCAAAGGAAGAAACCGACTCGCGTTACTTCACGCGCATCGGAACTGTTGACATCGCAAAGAAAATAATCGGCGGTGGCGGCGAGCAGCGACCAAACGCGGTTCCCATAGCGGCCGGCGGCGTCGTAACTCCGCAGAACACGTCCGTATGGACCGAAACCGAGATGGTGAACAACCGGCCCACGCCGGATCGCGTTGACGAGGTCCATCCGGAGGAATTTCCCCACGCTGAGGTGGATTTGGGCCATGGTGATGTGCTAATTGCTGCGATCACTTCGTGCACTAACACTTCGAACCCGAGCGTGATGCTTGCGGCGGGCTTGCTTGCGAAGAAAGCAGTCGAGCGTGGCCTTACGGTTGGAGCGGCGGTAAAGAATTCGCTGGCGCCGGGTTCGCGCGTAGTAACTGAGTATCTTCAGAAGACAGGCCTGCAGACATATCTGGACCAACTGGGATTTAATTTGGTTGGCTACGGCTGCACCACCTGCATTGGCAACTCCGGTCCGCTTGACCCAACAATCGAACAGGTCTTGGGTGAACACGATCTGATTGCCGCAAGCGTACTTTCCGGCAATCGAAATTTTGAGGCCCGCGTCCACCAAAGCATCAAGGCCAACTTTCTGATGAGCCCGCCGCTCGTCGTTGCGTTTGCGATTGCCGGTCGAGTCAACATTGATCTCTCGAGCGAACCGCTGGGCAAGGGAAGCGATGGCCAGGACGTTTACCTGCGCGATGTCTGGCCCAACCTTCAGGAGATCAATTCGCTACTGTCAACGGCGATGGACCCGGAAACTTACCGGCGACTGTATCGTGACTTTGCCGAACAGAATCCGTTGTGGAACGAGATACCCACCAGCACCGGCAACGTGTATGAATGGGATCCGGAATCAACATACATTCGCGAGCCGCCCTACTTCGAAGGGTTCAGCAATGCGGTTGGAGAGTTTGAAGACATTTACGGCGCTCGACCACTGGCCATCTTTGGCGATTCTGTAACTACCGATCACATCAGTCCGGCCGGCGCAATCAAGGCAAGCTCGCCGGCGGGTTTGTATCTCCAGGAAAAAGGAGTGCAGATCGAAGACTTCAACAGCTATGGCTCGCGTCGCGGCAATCATGAAGTCATGGTGCGAGGTACATTTGCTAACGTGCGCATCAAAAATCTGATAGTGCCGGGCATCGAAGGCGGCGTAACCCTTCATCAACCCGATGGCGAGCGAATGAGTATCTACGATGCGTCAGTAGAGTATCAGCAAGAGAACGTGCCGCTGGTTGTAATTGCCGGCCAGGAGTATGGCACTGGCAGCTCGCGCGATTGGGCCGCGAAGGGGACGCGTTTGCTCGGCGTTAAGGCAGTGATCACGCAAAGCTTCGAGCGCATTCATCGCAGCAATCTTGTGGGCATGGGCGTGCTGCCGTGCCAGTTTAAGGAAGGAACCAACGCTAGTTCGCTTGGTTTGGACGGCAGCGAGGTTTTCGATTTGGTTGGTCTCGAAGATGGAGTAGCGCCACAGAAAGATCTGAAGCTGATTGTTCATCGGTCGTCGGGAAAGACCGAGGAAGTGCCGGTGATCTTGCGCATCGACACGCCGATCGAGATCGACTACTACCAGCATGGCGGAATTTTGCCGTACGTCCTCAGGCAATTGCTTGCGGGCACCACTGATTTTTAGAATTAGATCCAACAAATTAGGAGTAACAAATGTCATCTGCACAACCGGCCGGAACAAACACTGCTCGCAAATATCAGTTGCTCATCGATGGCCAGTGGGTCGACGCGCAATCCGGCAAAACTTTTACGACGCCTAATCCGGCGACCGGCGAAACCCTCGCCGAAGTGGCCGAAGCCGACAAAGCTGATATCGACAATGCCGTCGCCGCCGCGCGCCGCGCTTTCGAAGGCAAATGGTCTTCGATCAGCGCGCGCGATCGCGGGCGGATGCTTTACAAGTTGTCGCAGTTGATTGAAGAGCATAGCTCGGAGTTGGCCGCGCTCGAAACTGCCGACAACGGCAAGCCGATCAAGGAGTCGTCTTATGTTGACCTGCCGCAGGTCGCAGAGAATTTTGAATACTTCGCCGGTTGGGCCACGAAGATCGAGGGCGAAACAATTCCCGTTCCGGGACAGATGTTCAACTACACGCTGCGAGAGCCAGTCGGTGTTTGCGGACAGATCATCCCCTGGAATTTTCCGCTGCTGATGGCTGCGTGGAAATTGGCGCCTGCGCTCGCCGCCGGCAATACGATTGTGCTTAAGCCCGCCGAGCAAACTCCAGTGACTGCCATGGAGTTGGGAAAGTTGATTCAGGAAGCAGGGTTCCCGGAAGGCGTGGTGAATATCGTTCCCGGTTACGGTGAAACGGCGGGCGCAGCTCTCGCAGCGCATCCCGGCATCGACAAAATTGCCTTCACCGGCTCGACCGAAGTCGGCAAGTTAATTGCGAAGGCCGCGGCGGACAACCTCACAAAGGTTTCTCTCGAGCTCGGCGGCAAGGCTCCAAACATCGTGTTTGCCGATGCCGACATTGAGCAAGCAGTCAACGGCGCGATGATGGGAATCTTTTTCAATCAGGGCCAGGTGTGTTGCGCCGGCTCGCGCCTGTTTGTGCAGGAAGAAGTGAAGGACCAATTCCTCGATCGGCTGAAAGAGAAGTCCGCGAAAATTGTGGTGGGCGATCCGATGCACAAGGGTACGCACATGGGGCCACAGGTGTCGCGAGAACAACTCGATCGCGTCAAGAGCTATGCCGATATCGCACGCAGTGAGGGCGCGACGGTGCTTGCGGGCGGTGAATGCCCAACGCTGGAAGGCGCGTTTCAGAACGGCTACTTCTACCAGCCCACGATCTTTTCAGGGGTGAAGAATCAAATGCGCGTGGCGCAGGAAGAGATTTTTGGCCCGGTCGTTTCTGTGATCAGTTTTGAAAATGAAGACGATTTGATCAAGCAGGCAAACGAAACCATCTATGGCCTGTCCGCCGGCATCTGGACCAGCAACATCACCCGTGCGCATCGTTTCGCGAAAGCGATTAAGGCTGGTGTCATCTGGATCAATACTTTCAACATGTTCAATGCGGCTTCGCCCTTCGGTGGCTATAAGCAGTCGGGCTATGGCCGTGAGATGGGGAAGCACGCGCTGGAGATGTACACCAACGTCAAGAGCGTGTGGGTTGATTTGTCAGGCAAACCGATCGGTTGGTTTGGCAAGTAAACACAGCGATTATGATTTCAGGAAAACCGTTTCTTCCCCTACGGCATCTCTAGATTGCCGCAAATGTTTCTGCAGCGTGCAGGCTGCATTGCGGCGCTCTCCCTCGAAGAAAACTGAAACACAAAGAAGGAGACGCTTATGCATATTGTAAAACGAATGGCGCCCGCCGCGGTCTTATTGGTGGCGGTGTTTCTGCTGACAGCCTGCCCCAGCCAGACGACTGTCTCGAGTATTAATGCCGATCCGGGTCGTTATCGTGGTAAGGAAGTTGGCATTGTGGGTAACGTTACCGACAGCTACGGCATTCTCGGCAACGGCGCTTACGAAGTTGATGATGGCACCGGTCGCATCTGGGTAGCCACGAGGCGCGGCGTGCCTTCGCGAGGCTCGCGCGTGGGCGTGAAGGGTCGAGTGCTCAACGGATTCCAATGGGGCGGCCGCAGCTTCGGGACGGTTTTGGAAGAGACCGGCCGGACTTCCAAGCGACGATAGGACGCGCCGCCGGCTCCGCGTATGGAAGAAAAAGCAGGCGCGCATACTCTCGAGCAACGCGACGTTGTCGCCAGTTTCGATCGAGAGTTTGCGCGCCTTCATTCTCGTTCATCGGAGATAATTGAGAGCACTCCCGCCTCGCTTCTCTACGAAGTCAGTATTCAGCCCGTCGCTCAATTGCAATCAGTCGGCGAGAGTGTGCTGCGCTCCGCCGCGGCGATCGAGCAGACATTCGGTGGCATAACTGCGAACCTGTGGGACGATCCTTTTGAATGGACTTTGCCGGAACAACTATCCACGCCGGCGACTGTGTTGGCTCATCTTCTGGAGGTTGAGGCAACCAGGGAGCATGCCTTCGCCAGCTTCACAGATGATTCTTGTCTCCTGAAATCTGTGGCAACGCCCGCAGACGGATTGGTACCGTTGGTAGAACTGTTGCTTAGGACTCTTCTGCGAGCGACGCATTATCAAAGCCAGGCATGGGTTACACTAAAAACGCTTTCCGGTATCAGCCCGTCAGGGTTTATTATCTAGCGCCGGTTTCAAATCCTACTCGAGGTTTCGGAATGTTCTGCCCTCAATGTGGACAACAGCAAGTCTCTGAGACGGTAAGGTATTGCTCGCGCTGTGGCTTTCTGCTTGAGGGCGTGAACCTTGTCGTGGCATCAGGCGGACAGTTGCCGATGCGTTATTTACAATCAGCAAGTCGAGAGCTGTCTCCCCGAAGCAAAGGCGTGCGTCAGGGTGCGTTGTTGATGCTCAGCACACTCCTGGCAGTGCCGATTGTGGCGATTCTCACTGTCAACCTAAACATTCTTCCCGAAATCGTCATTCCCTTGGTAGCGATTTTTTGTTTTATCGGCGGTTTGCTGCGAATGCTTTATGCTTTGATGATGGAAGATGCGAATGCGCCAACTGATACGGCCCAGCTGGCTGCTTATGCACCGCCAGTGGCTCCGCAACTCGACATTCGCAGACCGGTCGCACAAGCCTCGTTGAACCCGCCATCCTGGAGGCCGCAGCCGAATACTGGTGAGATCCGGACACCGGCGAGTGTAACTGAAAATACAACCCGGCTGCTTGCCAAGGAAGAACCCAAAGACGGCTAGGTTGCCGCTACAATTCTGACTGGTCCATCATCGATGATCGAGGTAGTTCCCCATACATCAGTCCTCGCAGAACAATTGCGCGAACGCATCAAGCGTGAAGGTCCAATCACGTTCTGCGAATGGATGCGCACGGCATTGTACGATCCTGCTGAAGGCTACTACCGCAAGCCTCAGCGAACGATTTGGGGAAGAGAAGGCGACTATCGCACCAGTCCGGAACGAAGTGATTTGTTTGCGGCGACATTTGCACGCTACTTCGCCGATCTCTACCAACGGCTCGATAGTCCGGGATTGTTTTCGGTAGTAGAAATCGGCGGTGGTGCAGGGCAGTTCGCTTTCGGAGTTTTACAAACCCTGCAGACTTACTTTCCGCGTGTCTTCTCAGCGACGCGTTACACTTTTGCTGAGGTCAGCGCGCCGGCTAAATTCTCCGCGCGCCAGCGGTTGCTTCCGTTTGCCGATCGGGTTGAGTTTTCAAGCATGGATAATTCGGAGATCGATCCGGGGATCATTTTTAGTAACGAATTGCTCGACGCTTTGCCCGTGCATCGAGTCACTCTGATCGAGGGCAAGCTTTGCGAATATTACGTAACACTCGACAGCGAAGGACAGTTTGGGTGGCTGATTGGTCCAATGTCGACTTCGGGACTTCACGATTATCTGAAGCGCGACGACATTCGTTTGCGCGAAGGCCAGATCGCAGAAGTTAGTCTTGCGGCAGAACAATGGTTGGAAAATGTGGCCGGAAAACTGCGGCGCGGCTATCTGATTACTGTGGATTATGGAGCCGAGGCCGCGCAGCTTTATTCTTCAGTCGAACGCGAGCGGGGAACGCTGCGTGGTTTTCAGCGACATTCCTTCGTTGAAAACGTACTGACTTCGCCCGGAGAATCTGACCTGACAACAACCATTAACTGGACGGCGGTAAGGGCGCTTGGTGAAAGCCTGGGGTTAAAGACAATCGAATTAGCCCGACAAGACAAATTTCTGCTGGACGCGGGATTGCTCGATCAATTGGCTTTGCAATCTGAAAGCGCCACTGAAACAGAGAGAATTCGTTTGAGTACGGAGGCGCGCGAAATGGTCTTGCCAAACGGAATGGCCGCAAGTTTTCAAGTGTTGGTTCAGGAAAAGGGTTTGACATCGAGTCTCCGGAAATAGATCGAGGATGACGCGCACCTACGAACTGGTGGATGTTTGCCACACGATTCACGACGGCATGATCACTTATAAGGGATTGCCGCCGCCGTCAGTCACTGACCACCTGTCGCGTGAGCGTTCGCGCGAGCTTTACGCGCCGGGAACAGAATTTCATATCGGCAAAATCGACATGGTCGCCAATACCGGCACTTACCTCGATAGCCCTTTTCATCGTTATCCGCAGGGAACTGATCTCGCCGGGTTGAGTCTGTATTCACTGGCCAATCTCGACGGCGTCGTTGTTCGCAGAAAGCCTGACGCGGGCCGCGCGATCGACGCGGCGGCAGTTTCAAGTTATGAGGTGAAAGGCAAGGCGGTCCTCTTTCACACGGGATGGGATTTGCGCTGGCGCACAGAAGCCTACAGCGATGGTACGCATCCGTTCCTTACCGCGGACGCAGCAGAGTTGTTAGCGGCAAACGGCGCGGCGCTGGTCGGTATTGATTCCTACAACATCGACGACACCGGCACTGGTGAGCGTCCCGCGCATTCCATCCTTTTAGCTAACGACATTCCGATCGTTGAACATTTGTGCGGCCTCGGCGAGTTGCCGGACGGCGGCTTTCGGTTTTTTGCCGTGCCGGTGAAGGTAAAAAACTTTGGGACATTCCCCGTGCGAGCGTTTGGCATTGTTCCCAGGACCGGCGCAAGCTGAGCGGTGGTAAAGCAAACTGTTAGTTTGCGACGATTCGTCACGCTCAAGTTTAAGCGGGAGCGACCAACGCAAAGTGTTAATTTGCGGTGAATGATTACACTCAAGTTGAATGGGACGGCACCAACGCAAACTAACAGTTTGCTTTACACTAGACAGATGGAGGTCATATGTCCATAAGCAAATCGTTACTGCCCGAGTTTGATAATGAGATGGCGAACACGCGCAAGACCCTCGAGCGCGTGCCGGAGGAAAAATTCGCTTGGAAGCCACATGAGAAATCTTTTCCAATGGGAGGGCTGGCGACGCATCTTGCGAACCTGCCGAGTTGGGGGAGTTTGATTTTAAGCTCGGATTCGTTTGATGTGGCGCCCGAAGGCAAACCGGTGAAAACACCTGAGCTGAATTCTACCAGCGCGGTGCTTCAGACGTTTGATGAGAATACAGCCGCGACGCGGGCTGCGATCGAGGCCGCCAGCGATGAGGATTTATTTAAAACCTGGACGCTGCAGTCAAACGGAAAAGGACTGATGACGCTTCCGAAAATCGCAGTGTTACGGGGATTTGTGATGAACCACATGATCCATCATCGCGCGCAACTGGGAGTGTATTTGCGGCTAAACGACATCCCAGTACCGTCCATCTACGGGCCCTCGGCGGATGAGGGCGCGTTTTAGAATAACTGGAACTTGATAGTCAGGTACTTCTTCGGGTTTTGCCGGAAGTCGTAAATTAACTTTACGCCTTCGGAGGAGAGTTGGTTGACGTTTGAATACAGCGCATCGTCGGTAAGCAACTTGCCGAACGTGCCTTCGCCTCTTTGCGCGCCGGCAACGACGTTGTCAATTCGTTCGGCGGTAGTATTAAACCGGGCAATCGCGGCGCGCGCGTCGTTGTAAATCTGCTCGTCCTTAATCAGGCGGCCCAGCGTGCCGTGCCCCGCATTGATTTCCGTGATCATGGAATTGACCTGGTCCACGGAATGATCCAACCGATCGGCGGTGCGGTTGATGCGATTGTAGAGCTCATCGTTTGTTAGGAGCTTACCGGCGGTGCCGCGGCCTGCACGCAAGTCGGCGGCAATTTGTCTTAACTGCAAAGCGATCTCATTGGCGTTGTTATAGAGCGCGGGATCGTTCACAAACCTGCCCGCAGTTCCTTCTCCCGATCGTATCTGGCGCATAACATCTTCCGTTTCCCGGACGGTTGCGTTCAGATTGTTGTAAAGCGCTTCATCGCTAAACAAACGACCAACGGTGCCTTTGCCTTCCTGGACATCTTTCACTATCAAACTAATCTGATCGGAAAGTTTGCTCAGGCGCTGCGCCAGATCGGTGCCCGAAGTTGCGAAATCATTAACGGTATTTGAGCTGGATGAAGGCAGGATGTCGTAGTCTCTAACGGGTTGGCCCAATGCCGTCCCTGGGCTGATATTGAGGAGCATTTCATTGCCCAATAAGCTGGGCGAGCCCTGTTGCGCGGTTGAGTCCTGCCGTATTCGTTCGGTAGCGGGACGCCCATCGATAGTTGAATCAATGGTCATCAGCGCCTCAACGCGCTTAGCGGTTGGCTCGGTTGACGGCGGCAGCAACGTGATCTTGTCGACCTTGCCTACGCGCACACCCGCCAGCCGCACCTCTGAGCCTTCGCGCAATCCGTTTGCATCGGTAAACTGCGCTTTTAAATGAAGCTTCTTGGTAAACGGATTGATATCGCCTGATGCGTTCAGGATCAGAAAAATCAGGATGATTATTGAGACCAGCACAAAGATGCCGACTCGCAACTGGTTCAGGCTCACTTGCTTCGTTGATCTTGGCATAGCGCTTAGTAAGGATGAAGGATGAAGGGAGAAGAATGAAGCAGCCCATTAATGAGCGCGTTATTTTCTTTCCGCCTTCATCCTTCCGCCTTCATCCTTTCGTTAACGTCCCCGAAGAAACTTTTGAATATATGCATCTGTGGACTTGCGAATGCTCTCGTCAGTGCCACTGAAGATCACATTGCCTTCTTTCATCATCATCACTTTACTGTTAATCAGGCAAAGCCTTTCGCCTTCGACCTCAAACACGACCTGCCCCTGTTCATTTACGACAGCATATTCGGAACAAATGTAATCCAAATTGTTCATCTCGTGTGTCACAAATATGGACGACACATCTTCCAGATCGCGCAGTTTCATTGCCAGCTCGCAGATGGTGCGCGCAGTAGGCGGATCGAGACCTGCGGTCGGCTCGTCAAAGAGCACAATCTTTGGATCGCCAATTAAAGCGCGCGCAATACCTACCCGACGTCGCATGCCACCCGAAAGTTCGGCGGGCATTTTGTCGATCGCATCCTCGAGGTTTACGAAACGAAGCATGCGGCGCACTTCCGGCTCAACCTCGTCCTCGGGCAATCCCTGCTCGTGCAGTCGATAAGCGACGTTGTCGTATACAGAAAGCGAATCGAACAGGGCGCCTTCCTGAAAGACCATGCCGATCTTTTTCCGTACGCTCATCATCTTCACTTCGTTGTAGTCAGTGATGTCCTCGCCATCAACCAGCACTCGCCCTTCGTCCGGCTTCAGCAATCCGAGCACCAGCTTGATGATCGTCGATTTCCCTCCGCCGGATCCACCCAGGATGATTTTTGTCTCACCCTTCATCACTTTGAAACTAAGCCGGTTCAAAACTACGCGGTCGTCGAAGGCCAAAAGAACGTCTTTGAACTCAATAGCTGGAATTATGCGATCGCTGTCGTCGACCTCGGCAAAAGTCGACCCGGCGGCATTTCTGCTCACCTGCCCCGAAGGCGGTTGACTGGAATGAGTTTGTTCGGAGGAAATCATGTGTCGCTCAGACGTGCGTACCCAATATGTATTGTAGTGCGCGCGCCAGAAAGAAGTCAGTGATAATGACCACGATAGATGCGCTGACTACGGCTTTCGTCGTGGCGCGCCCGACCCCAACTGTGCCGCCCTCGGTGCTCAGTCCTTTATAACAGGCAATCGCCGCAATGATGACGGCGAAGCAAACCGGTTTGATAACACCGCCAATAATATCACTGGAACTGATACCATCCCGAACTGAAGTAACAAACTCATTTATGGACAAACCGTAAAGTGTTGTGGCTGCGATTCCGCCACCGCCGATGCCCACTACGTCGGCCACTACCGTCAACAAGGGCAAAGTTATTACCAGCGCGATCAACCGGGGCGCTACTAATTTCTTGATCGGATCGGTGCCCAGTGCGCGCATGGCGTCGATCTGTTGGGATACGGTCATCGAGCCGAGTTCGGCTGCAATGGCCGAGCCTACTCGTCCCGTAACCATCAAAGCGCAAAGCACTGGTCCCAGCTCCCGGACTAAGGAGATCGCAACTAAACGACCAGTCTGCGATTGTGCACCGTAGAATTGCAACGTCGGAAAAGTCTGCAGTGTGAGTACGCCGCCGGTGAAAAAACCTGTCAGCAGGATTATTGTCAGCGAGCCAACGCCAATCACGTCCATCTGGTTGATCGCTTCCGAAATGTAGCGCGGACGTTTGAAAAGACCAGCCATAGCGCGGGCGGCTATCAAGGTGGTCTCTTGCAGCTCGAAAAGAGAGCGCGTGGCTAAATTCATTAGGGCTGATACGGTGCCGGCGGTCAGAAACGCTGTTTGTTTCCAAGACTCGGCTGCCCACGCGATAGCCGCAGACGACTATCAGGGGCTGCCTGTCAAAAGCATCCGACGCTGTTTTTGGCGATGGGCAGATTGAACTAGCAGCTTATCATGCGCAATATCGGAGCAAAGCGTCAAGCGGAACTTATTAGAAGCGTTAGACTTCACACCAAAGCGTGGCCAAATGATTGAGGAGCCTGCCGCCTGGAATGTTAGGGTCGCTGCCGGCGTTGTAAGTTGCGGCGCGGAAAGAGTGGTGCTACCCCGTTGCGTTGATTCTGGATTGCACGAGAACCCTCAGCTTCCTGGCGGCGTTGGCGACTGGAATTATCGAGCAGGCGATTCCGCCGGGCATCGCGCGCTTGTTGACGGAGCGTGCGCAGAATTCCTAACTGTTCAAGCGTAAGAACGCGTCGAATCCTAACTTCAGTCAGAATTCTCATACGCATCGAGGCAGACTGGGCCGCGGCCACTTCACCCATCCTTTGGTCGACCAGCGCTTCGTCGGGGTTGTCGGCATCCAACACGGTTTCAAGCGCAAGGTTCGCTTGACGAACACGTTCGTTGAGAGCACCCCGTTCGGTCCTGGTCTGTTCTCGGATAGTCCTAATCTTTTCGCGCTGCTCGGGACTTAAATTCAGTTGCAGGATGGGATCGACGGGCCCCTGCTGTTGCGCCTCGGGAAGTTGTGGCGGTGGCTGTTGCGCCCGAATCGTTGGCGTTCCCAAAAGGAGCGATAGCGCTGTGACCAAGACAAGCATTTGTGCGTCGTGCTTCATGATTGACCTCATGACACTCGGGTGCCGAGAGTTGGAAAACTGCTATTGATTTATTTGATCGCCGACAAGATTGAGACCGCTTTCGCTCCCGGACGAAACTAACCTCAAATCCGCAGCTAACTGCTCGCGTTCCGCTTTCGATAACGGACGCCGCGCTTTGCCGTTTCGAGCATTCGCTGCCACCTCACTGCCCGAACTCAAAAGGCCACGCGATCGCACCGGAACGGTTTTATCGTTCGCTGCATCGGAGGCTCGCGACGATTCTGTCGGCGGTAACGCTTCAACAGCCTTGCGGCGTGCCAGTTCCTCTTGTACTCGCTGCTCTACCAATGCATTCATCTCCTGCGGTGAATAACTCGAATTTTTCACTCCGTCAGTAGTGATTGCGGCCGGCTTTTTCAGATTGACCACAGCCAGCACACTAAAAACGCAAAACAGCATAGCAGCAATACCAACAGCGCCTTTCATCCATAACGGAGAAAGATCAAAAAACGCGCGCAGGGCTGCCAGGGCTGAACCTTTAGGCTGATTGAACGTGGATGTTTGAGGCACCGTCACGGAGCCGTGACCGAGCGACTCGTCACGCCAGGCTATTACTGAATCGCGAATTAATCTGAACTCGCCGGCCTCCATCAGACAGAAGCGACAGGAATGCATATGGCTTTCAAATGATTTTTTCTCTGTGTCGCTTAACTCGCTATAGAGAAAAGCAATCAGATCGTTTTCACGTCCACAGACTGGGGCATCTTCTTGCATCTTCTTCACTCCCACGTTTCAACTAATTTCGCTGTCATACTTCTGCAAGCGCATTTGTAATTGTCGCAACGCCGTGTACAGCCGGCTTTTCACTGTACTCAGCGGGATATCGAGCGCCTCTGCCATCTCGCGAAACGTCAGCTCTTCAAACTCCTTCATCACTAGCACCTGGCGCAGGTCGAGGGGCAAGCTGTTCACCGCGCGCCGGACCGCAGCGGCACGCTCGCGGCCTTCAACCACGAGCGCCGGCGAATATTGAAGCGGCGCCGAAAAGCTCGCAGCATGTTTTTCTTCTTCCTCTTCAAGACCACTCTCTTTTCTGACTTTGGAGCGACGCTGGCGCGTGATGCATTGATTAACGGCAATGCGATGGAGCCAGGACGAGACTTTTGCCTCGCCGCGAAACGCCCGAAGATTTCGAAACGCAGCGAGGAACGTTTCCTGCGTTGCATCGCGTGCATCTTCTTCGCGGCCCAGCATGCCAAAAGCAAGCGCGAAAATCCGCCGCTCCCAGCGTTGCACAATTTCACCGAACGCTTCAGCGTCGCCCGTTAAAGCACGCTCTACGATCTGTTCGTCGCTCGTAGCCGCCTCCATTCAAACCAATCGGGGCCAAAACTTTGCCGGCGAAAGGTCTATGCACCCGGTAGTTTAGACGTGATTCCTGGTGGATAAGTCGATAAAACGTAAATAAGGAATTCGCGCCCAACGGATGACCTGCGAAGCCAGTTTACCGAAGTATCGCCAAAATTGGGCAACTTGGAGCGCTAAATGTCCTTTAACAACGGTGAAACGCGTTGACAGACCATTATTTGCTCAACCATAATGAGGTTGGCCGTGATTAGTAGGCCGTCAGAGACACACACCTTCCAAACAGTCTTTCGTTCCCTCAACCGTAGCCTTAGTCAATCGATCAATGTTGAACCAGACAGGCCGAATTCGCCTTCTTTACATAGTTCTCGGAGTGCTACTTGTGGTGGGGCTTCTGCCGCTGGGTTTTGCCGGCAAGTTGCTTTCCGATCGTAGCGCCGAAGAGTTGCGTTCCGTGGAGGGGCGCTATCAGGCGCAATTGGTTCAGGACAAGGCGAGACAAATTGAGCTCTATGGCCAGCGCTACCGAGACGTCGTGACTGGCCTCGCGAGGGCATTTGAAATCGCCGGCGGTATCAAGGCGCTTAACGACGCAGGCTACGATTCGCGTTTGCAGAAGACGCTCGAAGAAGATCCAAACTTGATTGGCCTGGCTATCTGGCCTGTCAACGGAACCGTGCACCGCGCTTTTCAACCTGACCTTATTCAACATCAGGAAGTGGATCAACGCGTTGGCGATGTACTGGCAAGAATGAATGGGCGCGGTGTTGTTGTTAGCCGGCCGCAAATCATCAGATCAGGGCAGGAGATGGCTTTAACCGTGGCGGCGCCGGTGATGGGTGGCCCGAACGGACAGGATTTAGTTGCGGCTGTTGTGGCCATCATCTCGTTCCAGGAAGTATTCAACGCAGTCCATCAACAAACATCGCGGAGCGAACGTGAACTTTTGGATGCGGGCTTGCCGGTAGTTTTTGTTGTCGATCAAAACGGACGGGCTGTGGCCCATCCTGAAGCTGGCGTTGCTTTTGCAGAAAAGCCGATGACAGATTTGAAGGTGGTCCAGGACTGGCAGCAGTCCGGGGCCCAGGTGCAGTCGGCACTGGAACCGTTTTCCCTCGTGCGCGACGGCAAAAAAGTTGAGATGCTCGGATCTTATGCGACCGCGGAGTTGGATAAGAACTCGCGCCTGGGGGTGATCGCGATCCAGGATGAATCGGCAGCGCTCGCGTCCATCAGCGACATGAGACGACAGACGATTTTGATCAGCTTCGTTGCGGGCTTGCTGACTCTTTTAATTGGGTTTTTCTTTGCCAAAAAGTTGACGCAGCCAGTACAGGAATTGGCCAGCGGCGCCCACCGCATCGCGTCTGGTGATTTCTCGCAGCGAATTAACGTTCGCAGTCGCACGGAATTGGGCGACCTCGGCAACTCGTTCAACCTGATGACCGATCAGGTTGAGCGTTACATCAGCGATCTACAACGTTCCGCTGACGAAAACCGCGAGTTGTTTTTGGGCACAGTGAAGAGTCTGGCGGCAGCGATCGATGGCAAGGATCCATACACGCGCGGACACTCTGAGCGTGTATCCAGAATGTCGATGGCGATCGCACAGCGTCTGGAACTCTCTGATGATGAATGTGAAAAAATCAGAATCAGCGCTTTGCTTCACGATGTTGGCAAGATCGCTATCGACGATAATATTTTGAAGAAGCCCGCTGCTCTAACCGACGACGAGTTTTTGATCATGAAGCAGCACCCGCAAAAGGGCTACAAGATCATGTCGCAAATTGGAGCGATGAAAGAATTCCTGCCCGGCATGTACATGCATCACGAGATGGTAAACGGCCAGGGTTACCCGCAGGGTTTGCATGGCCACGAGATTCCGTTGATGGCCAAGATCGTAGCTGTAGCCGACACCTTCGACGCAATGACAACGGACCGCCCCTACCAGCGCGCGATGGATTTTGAAGCAGCGGTTAAACGCATTCAGAGCTTTGTCGACACTCGCTACGATGCGGCAGTTGTTTCTGCATTCGTTCAGGCATGTGAAGAGGGGCAAATTCGCCCGGGCACAGTGAAACTAAAGCGCACGGTTCCCGCGCGCGGTCCGGTCGCGCAACCACCACTGGAAACGAATATCGAGCGCGAGCCGGTTCCGGTCTCATAACCCAACAACATCTGGAAATAACTGTAGCGTTCCCAGTCGCGCGTTTCTGCGATTCAAGTGCGGGTCTTAGTGTGGTTCATGGGCATTTTTGTGGCTGTGCCAGCGTTGCCCGTATAATCAGCATTTCACTGCGACCAGCTTTAATTAGGGGATGGTATCCATGGGGCTTTTCTGGAAACGTAAAAGCGGCGATCAGTTTGTCTCCCTGAGATTGAACGAGCCCGCTGTAGCTGAGACAAGAGTGGAGGAGCGCGAAAAAGAAACGCGGGCCAGTGTTCGCCCGGAGAGATCCGTGGAGTTGCCAACAGCTCCGGCGGCTGTACTGGAGCCTCCAGCAACTGGTGCGGGTCCGACACCGATACCTTACGAATCGCCTATCGAAAAGCCTGCCCCCGTAGCGCCTCGTCCGTCAGTAACCCCACCCCCCATTGCCCCCAAAGAAGCCGGTATTTCGCAAAAACCTGTGCCTTCGCGCTCGCCGTTTGCGACGTCGGTGTTGGGACTCAACCTTTCAATGGAAGAGCTGCAAGCGCAGGAAGCTGCGCTTGAACAGGAATTCTCTGCGCGGTTTCGGCGTGCGGTGTCGGCCACGCGCGAGACTCTTTCCGAAAGGCTCGACACGGTCTTCCAGGGACTGAAGCAGATCGACGAGTATCTTTTGGATGAACTGGAAGAGGCTCTAATCGCCGCCGACATTGGCGTAAGCACGACCCAACACATTCTGGAAACGGTCCGGCGTGGTGTAGCCAGAAAACAGATTAACGATCTCGACACGTTGAAGCTAGCAATCAAGGACGAACTGTTGAAAATTCTTCGGCAGTCCGAGCGGCAGGGAGTGGCTTCGGAAACCAGCGTACCGGAAAGCGTTGCGCCCTATGTGATGATGATTGTAGGCGTGAATGGTGTGGGCAAGACAACTACGATAGGCAAGCTAGCGCAGCGTATCAAAGCCGAAGGCAATGACGTGCTAATCTGCGCCGCCGATACTTTTCGCGCCGCTGCTTCGGACCAACTGGCCATCTGGGCCGAGCGCACCGGAGTCCCCCTGATTCAACAAAAGCAGGGAACTGATCCTGCCGCGGTTCTCTTCGATTCGTTGAAGGCAGCGAAGGCCCGTGGTTCGGATGTATTGATTGTCGATACTGCCGGCCGGCTTCACAACAAATCAAACTTGATGGCCGAATTGGAAAAAATGAAACGCGTAGCGGCGCGAGAAGTTGAAGGCGCGCCGCATGAAACGTTGCTGGTGGTAGATGCGGTGACCGGTCAAAATGGACTTGAACAAGCGCGGCAGTTTCTAAAAGTTGCAGGGGTGACCGGTATAGTACTCACAAAGCTGGATGGCACCGCCAAAGGCGGGATTGCAGTCGCAATTGCGAATGAACTGAGCTTACCGATTCGTTATGCAGGCATTGGCGAGAAGGTTGACGATCTGGTTGTCTTTGATCCCGAATTGTACGTGAACGGCCTATTTGAGTAGGAACCCGTGCAGCAAACAACAGCAACAATCCAAAACCAAATTGGCGAGTGGACCGAAGCGGACCGCCGCTTCATGCAGCGCGCGCTCGCGCTGGCAGCACATGGTGTCGGACAAGTTAGCCCCGGGCCCTTGGTTGGCTGTGTCATTGTTTCGCCCGCGGGAGAGATCATTGGCGAGGGTTTTTACGTTTACGAGAAACTCAAACACGCTGAAACTTATGCGCTGGAACAAGCAGGAGCGAGAGTACGTGGCGCAACTGCTTACGTTTCGCTTGAGCCGCACGCACATCATGGCCGCACGCCGCCGTGCACTGATGCGCTGATCAATGCCGGTGTAAGTCGGGTTATCTCTCCCATTGAGGATCCGAATCCAAAAGTTTCAGGTAAAGGCTTCGCGCATTTACGTGCCGCTGGTGTTGATGTGTCAATTGGTTTGTTGGCGCGCGCAGCTCAGCAGCTAAATGAAAAGTATTTCCACTTCATGGCGACTGGCCGGCCTTTCGTGCATTTGAAGATGGCTGCGTCGCTGGACGGCAAGATAGCAACTCGCACGGGAGAGTCGCAGTGGATTACCGGCCCGGAGTCGCGCGCGCGTGTTCATGAACTGCGGCATGAATACGACGCGATTCTCGTGGGTGCGGGCACTGCGTTGGCTGACGATCCATTGCTAACGGATCGATCCGGCAAACAACGCAGAAGACCGCTGGCTCGCATTCTGCTCGATCAGGGTTTGAAGATTCCGCTAAGTGCGAAGCTGGTGACGACTACCGCTGAAGCACCGCTGATGATCTTCGCCGGCAAAGACGCCGAAACCTCCCAACTCGATCTGCTGAGATCGTCAGGGGTTGAAGTCGTGTCTGACGACGCAAATGGGCGCGATTTGCGCGCCGTACTCACCGAACTAGGCGGACGCTCGATCCAGAGTGTGCTGGTAGAGGGCGGCGCCACGGTTGCGGGCAACCTGCTCCAGGCTGGATTGGTCAATAAGGTTTCGTTTTTTCTCGCTCCAATAATTATCGGCGGACGCTATGCTCCCGGAGCAATCGGCGGCGTGGGCGCAGAGCGATTGGTCGATGCGCTTAAACTTCACGACATCGAAATTGCGCGCCACGGTCAGGACATTGAAGTAACTGGCTACCTAGGCAAATCTTAAGGATGAAGAATGAAGGCGGAAGGATGAAAAAAGATCCCGAGTTTTCTTCGCTTCCGCCTTCATCCTTCATCCCTCATCCTTCCTCCACCGCCCATCGTCCCTCGAAGCGCTTTGGCCAGAATTTCCTTACCGACAAATCCACCATCAACCGAATAGTTAAGGCACTCAATCCGCAGCCGAACGAAACGATTGTCGAAATCGGACCGGGGCGAGGAGCGCTGACCGCGCCGTTAATTGAACGTGCCGGCAGTCTGATTGCAATCGAGTTTGATCGAAACTTGATCCCTTTTCTCACTAACGAGTTTGGGAAACACGCAAGCTTCAGACTTGTTGAGAGTGATGCTTTGATTACCGACATCTGCGGCGAGATTCATCCCGCGGCAACGGCGCGGGTTGTCGCCAATCTTCCTTACAACATCGCAACCGCGGTGCTGCAAAGACTGATTGAACAACGCGCGTGTCTCACTGAGTTGATATTGATGCTGCAAAGAGAAGTGGTCGATCGAATCATGGCGCCGCCAGGATCGACCGAGCGTGGCTACCTCTCCGTGATAGTCGAGGCTTATTGCGAGGCAGAAAAGTTGTTTGACGTCGCACCTGGTTCGTTTCGGCCCACGCCGAAAGTATGGAGCAGCGTTGTGAGATTGCAGCTTCGACCGAGGATTAGTTTTGACGAGAAGGAAGAAACGCTTTTGTGGCAGGCTGTCAGTGCGGGGTTCGCGCAGCGTCGCAAGACGATTCTCAATAATCTGCGAAGCGCGCCACCGCCTTTGCAGGAACAGTTGAAAGCCCACGGTGGCGCCAGCCTCGTGTTATGTCGCGCTGAAGTAGAACTGCAACGTCGCGCCGAGACACTGACGCTAGACGATTGGACGCGCATTGCGCACGCGCTGAAGTAATGGCCATCAGTCGTGCTTGCCACACTGCGCCATGCAGTGCTTATAAACTGAATAGCAGGCATGGTAATTGTTTTTCCCGCCATTAGCAGCGCAATCCATTAGCAAAAATACGCACTGACTCGTGCAGGAAGGATCAATGCCCTGCTGCACTGGTGAGCCTGACGAGCTGGTGGAAACAGGAGTCCCGAAAACCGCAAAAATCATGAGCGTGAGTAACACGATGTAACGGAAGTTCTTTTTCATTTAATCCTCCGGTGAGCAAGTTTATGTAAGAAACGGCCTGAATTGGGCAGCACGCTAGACCAAAGCAAGCTTCCAAGTCAATGCAGTCTCGGAATGCACCGACCCCTATCATTGCAACGAATTAGCTGAGTTCCGAATACTCGTTAGAACAAAAGTCGCAAAGCGCTCGATCGAGGTGCCAGAAAGAATAGGAGTTGGTTCAGGCGAGGTCTTGGCGATTGGGGGAGAAGCGACGCCCAGGAGGCATATCGGCGTCGCTTCTTTTCCCGTAAGAATTAGGGCGATCATCTCTTTTCTACTCGTCTCCGCGAGTTACTTCAACACGCCGCGGCGCGTAGTTCACCCGCCGCAACTCGCGCATGAGACCGCCCGCCACAGATCCTTCCACGATCTCGTAGCCCATCAAAGCCAGGACGCGGCCGCGCACAAATAGCGGACGCGAGTTGCCGTACCAATCAACGCACGAGGCGCGACAAGCGTCGTCGAGAGCTTTGTCAGGAAGCGAAGCAAGCTCTCCTACTTCTTCAAAGTGCAACGAATCGTTTCTGAGAAAGAGAATTGCGGCGGAACTCTGAAACAGGTGTTGATAACCCGGACGCATGGGAACGCTGATCGGTAGTCCCAATATACCCGAGTCCTGTCCATCAGGTTTGTAGAAAAAGCCCTGACTGCGCAACTCGGCCTGTGAGGCGCCTGCGCGCGTGTAACGATCGGCGACCTCGGGCCATTCGCCCAACCGCACCGCTGAGAAATGCAGATCTTTTCCGTCGGTTCCGATCACTACAGCGTCGTTGCCGAGCTGTTCGATTCGGTCGATTCCGTGCGGGAGTAGAACCTGATGCACATCGCCCCCGGCCCAGCGCACCGCAATCAGTTTTGTGCGGCCGGTTTGTTGCGGGTATCCCCAGCCACTGCCAGTGCCGTACAACAGATAATTGCCGACGAACCGGTTCTGGAACGTGTAGCCTGAAGGGTTCGGAAGTTTGCGATAGTTGTAAGCCGCAGCATCCTGGCTACCGTCTGAAAAGCTGGTCAGCGGTACGCGCAGCAACGCCACATCGCCGGCTGCCATTTCAGCGTTCCACATACCGTCGCCGACCGAATCGGCGCGCACCAGCACGTTCAGGTTTCCGTCTTCACTTTGCAGAAAAGAAAACTGGTCAATCGGAGCTCCATTGACGCCGAGCGCGCTCGGGCTAGATCCATCCAGCGGCATGCGATAGACCATCGATTGCGTTCGCGTTTCATTAACGTGTCGCAGCCAGTCGTTTACCCATACGTAGACAGCATCAGGAGACACGTAGAAAACTCGTCCTGGGGGGCCCAGCACTCCAGTCGCTTCACACTTAAAGTCTCCTCCGGAAAGATCGCAGACGGTTACCGTATGCAACGCAGTTCCATAATTGAGTTCCAGATTGCGTTCGGGGCGAAAGATGCGAGTCGCGGAAACTATCCGTTGAAATTCGTCGCTGGTCGCGCCTTTGTGCCACCTGCGCATGGCTGGAAAATTTTGAAAAGGATTCTGCGGGTCGTAGTTTAAGTAAAGCGGACTGTAGAAAATTAATTTATTACCGATCAAGCGACTCGCGTAATTGCGCGATGAGTAATAGTCATTCGAGCGCAAGTGGTAAGTAGATCGATATTTCAGGTTCCCTGTGCTGTCGATGTTGAATAGGCCAATTTCGGTGCCGCCACGTTCATAGCTATAACCAATCACCGCGATGGTGTTGGCCGAGACGAGCATTTCGTCGTACCAGGTGTTGCGCGGATCGACGTCCGGTCCGAAAGCGTCAACCGCAGAAATTGGTTTTAGCGCGTCACCGCCAATGGCGACGGTGAACAAGCGACCCCTGCGAAGGACAACCAAATGATCGCCGTGGAGTTTGACGATTCCGCCTTCATCAACTCCGGCGTGTTGCACGTTGGTGATTGACTCGGCGGCGTCAGACGACTTTGCATCTGCCAGACCGGCCACTGAGACGAGGCCTGTGGGCGCTGGGGCTGCCATTTCTTTGTTGGTAGCGGCTTGGCGTTCCCGTCGAAGCCTCTCCGCCACCTCGCGCAAATAGGCAGCGAGCTCCTTGTCCGATCGAAACGGCCGCATAGTCTTTTTGACCGGCGCGGTCCAACCCGAAGCAAAAAAAGGCGGAATAGCGTCGCCTGATATTTCACCGCAGGCAGGCAAAATAAATATGAGGAACAGGGGAACGACAGCGAGCAGGGAAAGTTTTTTCATTGTGGCCTCTCTAATTTTCAACGGATGGGGCAAACGCACTTGTCCCATGAACGTTCCTGTCTGGCGAAACTTGCACTCTCGACAATGTTTGGCTTGATTTTGGACTGCGGCGGCCTGACGCCGCTTTAAAAGTGAAGGAGTTGAGATTTTTCTTTTACGAAGTTCGTTGGCTAGCCCAAAGCGGCGTCAAGCTGCCGCAGTCCAAATTAGACTTTCGGCTCCTATCCGAGCCGCGTAGTTATCGGGTTGTTACTTTGATACTGCATCTAGCCAAGCCGCGCCGTCAGCATCGAAATCGAACCACCATCAAATCCCTCGACAGGGAAGCTGACTTCATCGTCCGTGCGGCTCGAGCCCATAACATAGAGCAGGGGCAGATAATGATCAGGCGTAGGCGCGGACAACAGGGCATCTCGGCCCAAGGACTCATAATCTACCAGAGGCGCGTGATCGCCCTTTAGCAAAAGTTCGCGCGCCAACCTTTCGAAACGCACCGCCCAATCAAACGGCTCTACGTTTTGCCGGCCCCAGGCGTAGGTGTGAAGATTGTGAACAAGATTCCCACTACCCACGATTAGGATGCCCTCATCGCGCAACGGCGCCAGACGTTTTCCAACTTCGTAATGAAATTCCGGTGGTTGCGTTTCATCAATGCTTAGTTGCACCACTGGAATGTCGGCATTGGGAAAAACATGGCACAGCACCGACCACGTGCCGTGATCAAGGCCCCAACTCTCTTCATCAAGTTGAACTGAAACGGGCGCCAGCACCTCGCGGACGCGGCGCGCCAACTCGGGACTACCTTGCGCGGGATACTCCACTTCATAAAGTTCCCGAGGAAAACCCCCGAAATCATGAATGGTTCGAGGTCTCACCATCGCCGTGACCTGAGTGCCCGGAAGATACCAATGAGCGGAGACGCACAACACGGCTTTAGGTCCGGGAAGGGAATTGCCAATATTGGACCAGGCTTCAGTGTATTGATTGCGCAGCAACGCATTCAGCGGATTGCCGTGTCCGAAGAAGATCGCAGGCATACGTTTAGTCATGGCTTGGGAGAATCCAATCCGCAACAAAAAGAAATTCGCGGGTACGAAGGTTCTAGTCTAAGGTGCCAGGGGGCGGAATGTAATAGCCAGGGCGGGCACCCCAGGGTTAACTCTCACGTAGCGTTCCCGGGTCGCTGGCCTCGGCTACTACGTTCGGGGGTTTAGGTACTAATTTGCCTTGTACAAGGCAGGAAATTGCTTGCGCAAATTCTCGACTTTCGGCAGGTCGTTGATGACGATGTATGGTTCATCCGGATGGTGGACCAGATAGTCCTGGTGATAGCTTTCGGCTTCATTGAAAGACTGAAGCGCGGCAACGTTAGTCACGATGGGCCGCACAAACACCTTAGCGCCGTTTAATTGCCGGATGTATGACTGCGCAATGCGTTTTTGTTCTTCGTTTGCGAAGAAAATGGCCGAGCGGTACTGCGTGCCAGTATCGGGTCCCTGCCGATTTAGCTCAGTCGGGTCGTGGGCCACCGAAAAAAACACCTTGAGAAGTTGACCATAAGAGATTTGGGACGGATCGTACGTGATTCGCACCGATTCCGCATGGCCCGTTTCCCCGGTTCCGACTTTCTCATACTGAGCTGTAACGGGTGAGCCGCCTGAGTAGCCCGATTTCACTTCTGTTACCCCTTTTACATGTTCGAAGACGGCTTCCACACCCCAGAAGCAGCCTCCAGCCAGCACGGCGGTCTGTTCGCCTTTAGCAGCGGCCAGTGGTGAATCCAACGCCGGATCCGGGATTGCCTTTGCCGAAGCAGAGTCGGCGCTGAAAGCCACTATCGTAGCGGCGATGACAAAAATGACAGCAATTACGACAAAATACTTATACATGGTTTGTTATTTCCCCCAACCTCTATATACGTAGCTACCGGACGGTTGGGATTTATGACCGAAGTGAAATAACGAATCAAGTCGGCAAAGTTGGGAACTTCTTATTGCGGTCATCATCACTGGTCGCTCAGCAGATTTGCATCCCGAAAGATTTGCCAATTTCCCTCCGCATTCTTGCGCAGAACGGTGAGCGTGTAACCACTGCGTCGATTTGCAAAGCCACCACCAATCGGCGTCATCGTCACCAGCAGCTTGGTCCAGGAGTAGGCCCAATCTCCGTTCGTTTGAATCTCCTGAATTTCGCATTCCGTTTCGAGGCGAAATTTACCCTGCCAACCTGCAAACGAAGCTGCGAATCCGTCACGCCCACGCATTGGTGGTTGTCCCGGAGTCAAAAACACAACGTCTTCGCTCATCAACAGCAATATTTTCGAGATGTCGCCTTTGGCGCTGACACGCAACCAGGTATCGATCAGATCGCGGATTTGTTGCTCGTCATTCATTAATCTCATTCCACTGCGGAATCGGTTTTCTCTCCTACTTGATATTCCGGTTTCGGCACGCCCAAGAGCCAGTGATCAAACCAGCCAACGATGTGTTGCAGCCGCTCGATGCGATGCCAGGGTTGGCCGGACCGCGACAGTTCATGCGATTCGTTAGGAAAGCGCACCATCACCGTCGGTATCTTGCGATACTTCAGTGCGCGAAACATTTGCTCGCCGCCGGCGCCGGTGGGCGTGCGATAGTCGGCTTCCCCGAGTATCAGCATCAGCGGGGTCGTCACATTTTTCACGTAAGTGATTGGCGACCGTGCTTTGAAGTCGTCCGGATCTTCGAAGGGCGCTCCGCGAAACCATTCGGGTTGAAATTGGGAGAAGTCGGCTGAGTACCACCAGTCGGCCCAGTTTGAGATGTCGCGTTGAGAAACTGCAGCCGCGAATCGCGTCGTCTGCACTATCGTCCAGTTAGTAAGCAATCCGCCGCCGCTGCCGCCCGTGACACCTAACTTCTTATCGTCAATGTAGCCGCGCTTGATCAGTTCATCGACCCCGGCCATCAAATCTTTGTAGTCGTCGCCCGGGTAGTGATACTGAATTATGTTGCCAAACTCCTGGCCATAGCTGGTGCTGCCGCGCGGATTCGGATAGATGACGACATAACCTCTAGCCGCCATCCACTGAAACTCGTGATCGAAAATAAATCCATAGGCGGAATGTGGACCACCATGAATGTTAAGAATGAGCGGATACTTCTTGTTTGGATCGAAATCAGGTGGCTTCTGTACCCACGCCTGAATCTTCTTCCCATCGAAGCTCTGATACCAGATTTCTTCAGGCTGGGTGAGATTGACCTTCCCAAACAAATCGTCGTTGAGGTGTGTTAGCTGCTTTGAGTCGTTTCCGGCACGCTCGATCCAGAAAAGATCGCCAATACGAGTTGGACTTGAAAGCGTGTAAACAAGATTGCCGGAGTTGTTCGAGCGGAAAGCAAGCACCGCCTGATCGCCCTTAGTTATATCCGCGGGCTTGCCGTTGGACACGTCAAACGTAGCCAGGTTTGCCTTTCCTTCTTTGGCATATACCTGAACGATGCCGCGACCGTCGGTGGTCCATATTGGGGCATTGCCACCCCCAGCGCGCGGCGGGGCATTATCGCCGCCTACGCCCGAGCCAACATCGTAATCAAAAGTTGCCGTCAGATTGCGCGGCTTTGCGTTGGCAGCAAGGTCGAGCACCCAAAGGTCGGGTTGCGTATAAGAAGTTATCGGTTGGCCCGCGGAAGCGATGAAGGCCAGTTGTTTGCCATTTGGGCTGACGGCGAAAGCGCCGGAGTCCATATCAAACGAAGTGAGTTTGACGGTTGGTCCACCGCTGAGCGGAACGGAGTAAATGTCTGTCTTCGGTAACTCATAATAGGGTTCGTCGATGCGATCGGAAACAAAATAAAGCTGCGACCCATCTCTGGCCCAGGTGACGTTGTCTTCCGAATAGCGGCCAGTTGTCCTTTGTTTCGGGGTCACCTTGTCATCGGCGTTGCGGGGCGCAGTCACGAGCCAAATGTGCTGTGGGTGCTTCGTATCCAGATAACCGGCGCCATTGAAACGATAGACGGCCCGTGTTATCACGCGCACATCACTGTCGCGTTTGTCATCCTCATTCTTTGTTTCAGGAGAAGGCGATGGAGAGGCGACAACCACCGGTGGTACGGAAGATGGCGGAGTCGGTTGTCCCTCTTTTTGCTTTGCTAAATCTTCCGCGTTTGCGCTGTTCACAAAAGCTATTGTCTTCCCGTCGGGCGACCACTGTGGTTGGCCGGCGCCGCGCGCGACACTCGTAAACTGAAACGAATCGCCACCGGCCAGTGGCAACATGAAGAGTTGCGGCACATCAGGACGCCCGTCTTTTTCGGTCACGCGCACGAACACCAAATATTTGCCGTCCGGTGACCAGCGCGGCGAAGTGTCTCGCGGTCCGGTTGTCAGTTGATGCGTCTCGCCACTGCCCGGTGAAACGGTCCAGATGGCGGTGTTGTAGCCATCTTTCTTTTCGTTAACCGTGACGCGAACGAACGCTACGCGCGAGCCGTCGGGCGAGATTTGGGGATCACCAACCCAAACGAAATTGAACAAGTCTTTTTCGGTAATGTTGCGCTTCTGCGCTACAACCGGACTGACGAAAAGGGCGAGAGAGACTAAAAGAAGTAATACACGAATTTTCATGGCAGGGCCTTTCGCATTGTTTGATTTATTAATTACAGGCGATGAGTCATCATGAGTAGAGCCCGATGATGCGTTCGATCGCGCGGCGACACACCGCGCAGAAGTGATTGGTGCGTGTGAACATGATGCAGTCGATCTCCGGGCGATAATAACCCTTCGGTTCATAATTAGCGCCTTCGAAAGCGCCGACCTTGCCGGCATACTTTTCCTGAGCAAACATAGTTTCCTCGTGCTTCAGCTCCTCGCGAAACAACGCCTCCATCACATTCTCGGGAAGTTTGTCCTTGCGAATCTGCGCGCGCCGTTTCTGGATTTCGCGTGAGTACTTTTCAAATTCTTCTTTGTTCCATGGCGTCGGAATTGGAGTATCGGGTGAGACTAAGTCCCTCCATTTTAGAACGGAGCGCAAATCACCGGCGATCCCGGCCTTGTCTGAAGGCGGACGGAGCGCGGTGACATTCGGTTCCCAAGGTTCGATATGTTCAGCACTCGGATTGTAAGCAACTGCTGACGTGTAATATTCGTCAGCGAGCCCGGCAAAATGATGACCAAACTCGTGCACAAAAACATAGTTGGCGAAAGCATTGTGTACCGCTACCGTGCTATACAGATTGAAAATCCCGCCGCCGCCGTAGGTGCGATTGTTCGCGAGTATCTCAATGAACTCGTACGGAGCAAACTGCGCGACTTTGCGCAGCGCGTGATTATCAAAAGTAAGCACGTAGCGTTCAGAGCCAAATGCATCGTAAGTCGCTCCTACCGGTGAATCGTGATAGATGCCGGTGGATGGACGCGAGATTCCGCTCTCGTCTGCCGGCGGGCACAAGCCCCAGACATTGAAATCCTTGCGGTGATCTTTGAAAGGTGACGTTGCAAATAATACATCGACTAGCCGGCGCGCATCGGCAACGAATTTCTTCGTTTCACGCGCGGTGTATCCGTCGCCCAGCAAAAGCAAATCCACCTTCGAGGCTGGATCACCCATCTTTTGAATCGCAATCAGCGGGGCCGGCGCAGCCTGTCGCGACCGATCGATGAAAATGTCTTTCGGATCGATGGTTGTGGACCAAATGTCCTGCCAATCGTTTTTGGCGTCGCGCTTCTTCAAAACGATTTCCACCGGTGTGTCGGGAGCGGGAAAGCGCAAAGACTCGCTAAACGTTCGTTTGATTGCGGCTGCTTCGTCGGTCGTTTCCCACTCGCCGTAAATGGAGGCGAAACCGCGCGAGTAAAGCACGCGTTTCGTCGGCTGATCGCGTACTTCAAAAAAATATTTTCCCAGGTTCGTACTGTCGATCAATTTACTGAGATCGCCGGGCCAGGGAAGTGGTTCAATCACCACGCGGTCAATACTGAACACTTCCTGTTTCGCATCGCCGGTATGGTAATAGTCCAGCCGCATCGTTCGCGGCGCCGCGAAGGCGGAAGTCGACAAGACGAGCAGGAAGACGGAAACCGCCATCAATGGTTTGAGCATGCCCGGATTGTAAGCGAAGTTGTCCGCGGCAGTCAGCAGGCAATTAACGTCAAAGACAAAAAAAGAGGAAGACACCAGTTTGATTACCACCAGCTTTTTGGCTTGTCGTCATGTCTCGACAAACTAAAGGAAGCTCTGATCAAGTGTTTCGACGCGTAGCGTCGGCATGAATTTAGCCCGGCCTTTCAAGGCCGGGATGGTCAAGGAAGCGTTCCCGTCGCGTAGCGACGCTTGACATCGTCCTGAACTCAATCGTCACTACGCGACGAGCAGCCAAGACGCTGGTCCCGGCGTTGAAACGCCGGGCTAAATTCATACGGACGCTACGCGTCGAAGACACTTGATCAGAATATCCTAAGTTTGTCGGACATTGCAGAAGCTGACTCTGCTGCGCCGCCTGCGGCACGTTTCAAATCTGCATGCTATACTGAGATGTTTGTTTAGCCCCGCGATTGCAGCGTTAGATGCTGCGCAACTACGTTCCCGAGAGTTGAGTAACAATCACAGGTGAGTAGTGTTCTCGAGATCATTCCGCTCGGCGGGATCGGCGAGTTTGGAATGAATTGCATGGCTGTGCGTTATGAGGATGAGATGCTCATTCTCGACGCGGGCATGGGCTTTCCTGAAGAAACCGCCTATGGCGTTGACGTCTGCATTCCTAACTTTGACTTTCTCGAAGAATATCGCGAACACATAACCGCGATAGTGCTGACGCACGGGCACGAGGACCACCTCGGCGCGCTGCCTTACATTCTAAAGAAGTTCAATGTTCCCGTTTATTGTTCACACTTCACGGCGGGATTGGCCGAAAGCAAACTCGAAGAACATGAACTAACGAACGATGTTTTGCTCCATCGTGTCGAGCCGCGTGACGTGGTTGATATCGGCGTGTTCACGGTGGAGTTCATTCGCGTTTCGCACTCCCTCGTGGATTGTTTTTCGCTGGCCATCAAAACTCCGGTTGGCACGATCATTCATACGGGCGACTACAAAGTTGACGAAACGCCGGTGATCGGCGAGCCGATAGATCTGCGTTCGTTCAGGCGCTACGGGCAAGAGGGAGTCCTGGCGCTGCTCTCGGATTCGACGAATGCGACTGTGCCGGGCCGCACGCCTTCAGAACGCGCGGTGATACCGGCGTTTGAAGAGATCTTCGCTGAGGCGGGTGGGCGCATCATTGTTGCGGCATTTGCGTCGTCAATCCATCGTTTGCAAATCGTGATTGACATTGCGCAGCAGTTCAATCGCAAGGTATGCGTCCTCGGGCGCTCCATGCAAAAGAACGTCGAGATTTCCGATCGGCTTGGGTACCTGGACATACACGAAGGCCTGCTTGTCTCGCTGAACGAAGCGAAACAGATGCGCGATCACGAGATTGTGTTTCTGGTTACGGGTTCACAGGGTGAAGCGCGTGCGGCGCTTTCCCAGATGGCGACCCAGAGCTACAAGGGACTGATGATCGATGAGGGCGACACTGTTGTACTTTCGGCGCGCATCATCCCCGGCAATGAGCGTTTGATTTCACGAATGATCGGAATGATCTATAAACGCGGCGCCAACATCATTGAAGAAAAGCGCCGTCTGGTCCACGTGAGCGGTCACGCGTCCCAGGAAGACATTCGCATTATGACCGAGGCTGTGCGGCCAAAGTTCGTCGTGCCGATTCACGGCGAATATCGCATGCTGTTTCGCCACAAGGAATTTGTCAAAAATCACCTGGGCTACGCCGAAGAAAACATTGTGCTGATCGAAAATGGCGACGTGCTGGAGCTGGACGGCGAACGGGCAGTGGTGGTTGGCAAACGAGAAATCGGCCGCACCTTCATTGATGATACTGGTTTTGAGGAGATTCAGAGCGAGACGATTCGCCAGCGCCGGCAGTTGGCTTATGAGGGCATGATCACATTGATTGTGACCATCAACGGACAAACAGGCGAACTGCAATCGCCGCCGGAAATCGTAACGCGCGGCGTGCGTGGTTTTGACTCAACCAACGGTTCTTTGAAGGATGCCCAGCGTGTCGTGACCGCGGCTATTGCTGGCGCGTCGCGGCAGACGCTTGCCGATGAGAGCCTGCTGAAAGAGCACGTGCGCGTGGAGCTGAAACGATTCATACAAAAACTTTCAGGCGCGCGGCCGGTGATCATGCCGGTCGTGGTGCAGGTTTAAGTTTCAAGTTTCAAGTTTCAAATTCAGGAAACTTTGGTGTCTTATTGGGCCGATAAAGTTGTGATGCTCACCGGCGCGTCTTCGGGAATCGGAGGCGCGCTTTCCGTTGAACTTGCGACGCGGGGAGCAAAGCTAGGTTTGGTGGCGCGTCGCGCGGAGGCGCTGACCGGCATTGCGCGAACGATTGAAGGCAAGGGCGGACGGGCGTTGGTCTTGCCGGCAGATGTACGCGATGCCGATTCGCTGCGGACGGCGGCGGACCAATTACAGTCGACGCTTGGTCCGGTTGATGTGCTGATCGCAAACGCTGGCATTGGCCCAACGCGGGACGGTTCAGACCTGAACGCGAAAGAAGTTTCAGACGTCATCAATATCAACGTGGTTGGGGCTGCGAATAGCGTAGGCGCCGTGCTGCCTCAAATGGTAACGCGCGGACAAGGACATCTGGTCGTCATCTCGAGTTTGGCTGCTTATCGTGGCCTGCCACGGTCGGCCGCATATTGCGCAAGCAAAGCCGCAGTTTCGGCATTCTTTGAAAGCCTGCGTCTCGATTTGGAGCCGAAAGGCATTGCGGTAACTATCATTCATCCAGGTTTCATCAAAACGCCGCTAACTGCCGGCAGGGAAGCGCAGATGCCTTTTTTGATGGAACTCGACGACGCGGTGAAGAAAATTGTGCGTGCGATCGAGAAACGGAAGAAGTCGTACGCTTTTCCCTGGCAACTGGCAACGATTGTGCGCGCTGGTATGATAATGCCGATTTGGATGTACGACCGGATTTCGCGAAAGAATTCGTTTAGGGAATAAAGGCTTTTGAACTTTGTGCTTTGAACTTTGTATTTTGTGCTTGGTAGTTGTCGGTTTCTAAATCCACAAGTACAGAGATCAAAGTTCAAAGCTCAAAGAACTAACTCAAATTCAAGATTTCAAATTTCAGAATCTGAACCTTCATGACCGTTCTTCAAGCCATCATCCTCGGAATTGTCCAGGGGTTAACCGAATTCATTCCCATAAGCTCGACCGCGCATCTGGTACTGGCGTCACGTCTCATCGGATTGTACGCGGGCGCGGACGCGACACTTAGAGCTGAGCAGACCACGGCGACCATTGCGGTAGTCCAACTCGGAACGCTGCTGGCTGTTGTGCTTTATTTCGCGCGCGACATCGTCAAGATTACACGCGCGTTCGTGCACGATCATTTGGCGTTGCTGACTGGTGGGCGCTCCAACGATCGGCTTACCGCCAATGGTAATACGCTGGATGACGACGGTCGGCGCTCGACTATAAACGGACGCGGCAAACTATCGCGGGATGCCTGGTTGGGATGGCTGGTAGTTATTGGATCGATTCCGGTGGCGATCGTGGGTTTGTTATTCAAACGGCAGATCGAAGGAACGCTCACCAAAAATCTTTGGGTAATCGCCACGATGATGATTGTCATCGCTATCCTCCTGGCATTGGCCGAAGCAGTCGGTAAAAAGAACCGCGGGCTGACAGAACTTGGCATCGGCGACGCACTTGCCGTAGGTTTTGCCCAGGTGCTCGCGCTGATTCCGGGCTCAAGCCGTTCCGGTTCGACGATTATGGCCGGCCTATTTGCGGGCGAAACGCGCGAAACAGCAGCCAGGTTCTCTTTCCTGCTGTCGATTCCCGCGATCGCCGCTAGCGGGTTGCTCGAACTCAAGGAAGCAATGCACAAACTTCCGGACGCGAGCTTTTTGCCATTGGTGATTGCGACCGTGGTTTCAGGTGTTATTGGCTATGCGTCAATCTGGTTTTTGCTTAGATTTCTGCGAACGCATTCGACCGGCGTTTTCATCGTGTACCGCTTTGTGCTTGGCGGTCTGATTATGGCCGGTTTAATTAGCGGATATATTTCCGCAAGTTCTTAACTAAAACTTATGGAAATCATTTGCAACGCTTCCAGAATTAAAGCGCTACCAAAAGGTTTTGAGATTCAGGTAAACTGTTTTTGCCCCTCTTCCTCCCCGACCCGACATTCGGGGTCATCTCATCAAACGCAAAAGGGCGGTGAGTTTAATGAATGATAAAGACCCGCGAGGCGCGGTTGTGCCTTCGCAGCGTCCGCGCAGTCCGCGAGTTCCGGTGGAATTTGCCCTTGAGGTCGAAGGCAAGACTGTCAACGGCGAACCCTTTAATGTTAAAGCCCAGGCCGTGAAGATCAGTCGCGGCGGCGCCACGATCATCCTCGACGCAGAAGTGCCGGTTGGAGCAATTGTAAAACTAACGCCACCGTTCGGTTCGGAACTCAACGCTGAGGTAAACGGAGCGTGGACGGATCAGCTTGATGGCCGCCGGCGAATTGGCGTCAAACTGCTGGACGAAGACGGGTGGTTTGCCGAATAACTATGACGAAGTGATAATCCTCACATGACGGTAAAGCGTTGGATTGTTTGCGAGCACAATGCGCAACAGGTCGACTCGCTGGCTCGCGCTCTTAATGTTTCGCCCACCATTGCGTCCCTACTCATCTCGCGCGACTGCGCTGATGAAAACTCAGCGCGGAAGTTTCTTAAACCCTCTCATGATCAACTACACGAGCCGTATTTAATGAAAGGCGTTCGCGAGGCGGTCGCGCGCCTGCTGAAAGCCATCGATGCGGGCGAGCCGATTCTTGTTTACGGCGACTATGACGTTGATGGGACGACGGGAACGGCGGTTCTGCTGCGCGCCCTGGAGTTGTTAGGCGCTCGCACCGGCTTTCATGTCCCGCATCGTTTTACGGAAGGTTACGGCATTCAACAACCGGCGCTCGAAAAGGCAGCCGCCGAAGGGTACAAACTTGTAATCAGCGTCGATTGCGGCATTCGCGCGCACGATCCACTTTATTGGGCGCGCGATAACGGCCTCGATGTCATCATTACCGATCATCATCTTCCCGACGAAGGCGAGGGCGTGCCGCCGGCCTATGCCGTTCTCAATCCAAACCAGAAAGGTTGCAACTATCCCGACAAGAATTTGGCTGGCGTGGGCGTGGCTTTCAAGCTTGTTGATGCTTTGTTTCGTGAACGAGATCGGGGCGCGCAGGTTAACGCTTTCCTGAAAATCGTCGCTATCGGAACTGTAGCTGATGTTGCAAAGTTAACGGGAGAAAACAGGGCGATTGTTGCGCTCGGTCTTCACGACCTGGCGAAAGCGACAAACCCGGGCCTGCGCGCGCTGATGGAAGTTTGCGGTTGCGGCGATGGCAGCGGCATGACTGCCTACGATATTGGTTTTCGCCTTGGCCCTAGAATCAACGCGGCCGGAAGGATGGATGCCGCCCGCGCCGTAGTCGAGCTTTTCAGCACCCGCGACCCTGCGGAAGCAAAGCGACTCGCAGCGCATCTCGACACGCGTAATCAGGAGCGGCAGGAAGTGCAGCGCCAGATTGTTGAACTAGCCATTAAGGAGCTGGAATCCGTTGCGCAGGATGCGGCAAATTCTTATGTGGCTGTCATAGCCGGCGAGGGTTGGCATCGTGGCGTCATTGGTATTGCTGCCTCGAAAATTGCGGAACGGATCAACCGTCCCTGTGTCGTTCTTTCGCTCGAAGGTGATATCGCCCACGGTTCCGCGCGCAGTATTGAACCCTACCATTTACTTAACGGGTTGACGTCGTGCTCGGATTTGTTTGACAAATTTGGCGGCCACTCACACGCAGCGGGCGTCACACTAAAGCGCGATCGGATTGACGCATTGCGCCGCAGATTAAATCGGCACGCTTCCGATCATTTGACCACCGAGGATCTGCAACCATGCGTGAATATTGATGCCGAGTTGCCCACTGAGGCCATCAGTTTTGAATTGGTTTCAGAACTAAAGGACCTTGAACCATATGGCGCAGGGAATCCCCGGCCGGCATTTTTGGCGCGCAACTTGTGCATCGTTAACGAACCACGTCTAATTGGTGAACGTCATCTGAAGCTGAACGTGCGCGGGCCTCAAGGCCGGCCGCTTGAGACTATCTGGTGGAACGGCGCGGAACAGGCGGTGGCGCTGAAGAATGGCGTCGAAATGGTCTACACGATTGAGACGAATAAATGGAATGGCGAAACGTTTTTGCAGTTGTCAGTTCAAGACGTTAAGGCAGCAAACAGTAAACAGCAAACAGTGAACAGTGAACAGTAAAGAGTGAACTGTGAACAGTGAGAATACTAATCAGCCAACGACAAATATCCTAAACCGCAATGAAGTGAAAAACCTTGGACATCATCCCAAGGTCCGGCTGTTTGCTCTTTACTGTTTGCTGTCTGCTTGTTAATTATGCAGGAAATTACGCGAAAAAGAGCGATTGCCATCGGGTTGCGAGCGCGCGCCCCGCTGGTTGCGCGTGTCACGGCGCTGCTCATTCTCGTCGCAGCGGTAATTTTCGTAGCCGTTTCCTACTATCGCTTGCGCAACAACAAACCTTTTCGCCTGAAGTCTGAGACCCCGGAACTTTCCAAAGAAGTTATTGGCATCACTAACGGTTATGAGCAGCGCGTCATGAAGGACGGCCGTCTATACCTGTTGGTGAAAGCCGCGCGCGACATCACATTTTCCGATGGTCATCACGAGCTCGATCAAGTAAATCTGTCCGTCTATCCGCCGGTGGGCGATAAGCCGGATCAGATTAGCGCTAACAAAGCCATCTATGATCAGCAAAACTCCATCATTACTTTCCTGGGCAGCGTAAAAGTAGAAACGAAAGACGCGTTGAAAATTAGTACTGAATCGATCGCTTACGACCAGAATAATGAAGTAGCCAACACGGATGCTCCGATCTCTTTTGAGCGTGAAAATATTTCCGGACACTCAACCGGCGCGGTTGTTTTTTCGAAATCAAAGAAATTGGATCTGAAGAAAGACGTGGAAATAACCGTAGCGCCTGAAGCGTTGAAGGACCCCAATCTCAAGCCGGCTTCCAGCCGTTCTCGGCCGGTCACAATTCGCTCAGCCCAGGCATCTTTCCTGCATGAGACCATGCAACTGGTGTTTGCGGGTGGCGTAACCGCCGAACAGGACCGCGACCTGATGAGCGGCGAGAAAATGTATGCCAACCTTAACCAGCAGAAAAAAATTCAAAAGGTAGAAGTGCGCACGAATTCTTACCTGCGCACGATGGAGCCGGGCCGCTCTGCCGAGGTCCGTTCCGCCGATATGGATTTTTTCTTCGACAAAGATCAGCGGTTGGAGCGCGCCGTGGCGATGCGCGACACCAACGCGAAGACTCTCGACGCCGATTCAGATCTGCAACTCACAGGCGCAAGTCTGCTCGAGGTCCTGTTCCAGGCGCAGGGCGATCGGAGTCTGCTAAAACAGATGCGCACCGAAGGGCGTTCTGTCATCAATTTGTCGGCGCCAAAATCCAAAGCAAGCGATCCCCGCGCTGCAAACAAGCGTTTGACGGCGGACACGGTAAAACTGATCTGGCACATCACTGGCCGCGACCTGCAACAAGCTGAGGCAGTAGGAAACGCAGAATTATTTATCGATCCCGTGATTAGGAATGCACAGGCAGACAAGAAAACCTTGACCGCACCGCGGATCGATTGCGACTTCTTCGAAACTGGAAACCTCGCACGCACGTTCACAGCCTCCGGCGGCGCCAAGGCTGTCATTGAACCGGTCCAGTCAGTTACCGATCGTGGTACTCGTGTACTGACCTCGCAAAAAATGGTGGCCGTGTTTATCAAAGACACACAGGATGTTGAACGGATGGACGCCCAGGGAGACGCCAAGTTTAATGAGAACGACCGAAATGGCGTGGCGTCGACCATCTCATTCACTGCTGCGGACAACACTATCCGCTTGCGAGGCGGTGAACCGACGGTCTGGGATTCCCGCGCTCGCACAAAAGCTCCGGAGCTGGATTCAGATCTCACTAATAATGTCTCCTACAGTCGTGGCAAAACCTCGACAACCTATTACAGCCAGGAGCAAACCAACGGCGCCGTGCCTTTCTCTAAAGTAAAGAGCCCCATTTATATCGTGGGCGACAAAGGTGAGTTTCATCGGGACAGCGGCGTGGCGATTTACACCGGAAACGCCCGCGCCTGGCAGGATGACAATTTCGTTCGCGGCGACAAGCTGACGATTTATACCAACGACAAGAAGATGACGGCAGACGGGCACGTGCAAAGCGCCCTTTACAACGCGCGCCGGCGGGTGGAAGGCGCCACCAGCACGATTCCGGTATTCGCCGCCGCCGATTCGATGTCCTATTCCGATCCAAACCGCACCCTCCATTATGAGGGAAGCGTTGACATTCGACAGGGTACTGATCGACTAACCGGCGGGGTCGCGGATGTTTATCTTTTGCGAGACTCGAGCGAAGTTGAAAAAACGATCGCGCAACGCAATGTTGTGCTGACGCAGCCGAACCGCAAAGGGATGGGTGACTGGCTGGAATATACTTCAGCCGACGAAGTGGCAATTCTAAAAGGAAATCCGGCGCGCGTTGAAGATACCGAGAAGGGCAGTACCGAAGGCGGTCGTTTGACCGTCTACATGCGAGACGGTAGAGTCATCGCCGATGACGCAAGAGGAACACAGTCGCCCGGTCGCGTGAGATCGACCCACAAAGTAAAGAAGCAATAGCGGGCTGACGTGTAATAGATTTTATTCGGCCACGGTCGTGCGGACACTATGAGCATTCGAACGGAAGGCGTGAACATCGCAAACCTCACCGGCCAATCCGCCGCCACTTCCAGTACCGCACAGCGTGCAAGTGAAACTCCTTCCGCTTCCGCACTGGCAGCATTCCAACTCCAAAAGTCGTATGGCAAACGCCGTGTAGTCGATAACGTAAGTTTGCACGTAGAGAAAGGTGAAGTTGTTGGGCTGCTCGGGGCAAACGGCGCCGGTAAAACGACAACGTTCTATATGATTGTGGGCCTCGAGCGTCCCGATGCAGGGGTTGTCAGTCTCGGGGAACGCGACGTGACGAAACTGCCGATGTATCTGCGCGCGCGCCTTGGCCTGGGCTATCTTCCCCAGGAGCCGTCCATCTTTCGCAAAATGACTGCGGCGCAAAATATTCTGGCAGTGCTTGAGACAATGGGTCTAAGAAGGCGTGAACGCCTAACCCGGCTGGAGGAGTTGTTGGAAGAATTCGGCATCGCTCACGTTCGCAATACCCGAGGCGATGCGCTCTCGGGCGGCGAAAGAAGGCGAACAGAAATCGCGCGCGCCCTGGCAACTGAGCCGCAATACATCCTGCTTGATGAACCTTTCGCCGGCATTGATCCCAAAGCGGTTGACGACATTCAAAATGTCATACTTTATTTACGCAATCGAAGTATCGGCATTCTGATAACGGATCATAATGTACGCGAGACTCTTGGCGTCACGGACCGGGCTTACATTATGGCTGATGGGCGAATATTCCGATCAGGTATTCCCCGTCAGTTGACAGAAGACCCAGAAGTGCGACGGCTCTATCTCGGCGAAAAATTCCGCATGTAAACTCAGTTGGGCGCAAATCGCGTCTAAT
>JBDUCC010000069.1:0-12467 GCA_040003675.1 bacterium
AGCTTACCGTCTTTCACGAGGGGAATATTGCGATAACCCTTATCATTCATGATGGCGACGGCATCACCAATCGTCGCCTCCGGCGTTAAGGTCGCCACTATTGGCGACATCCAATTACTCACCGGCGCATTCTCGTCAATCGCCTGTCCAACGATCTTGTTCAGAAGATCGCGTTCCGTAAAAATACCTACTACCGAGCGATCTGCTGCGCAAACTATCGCACACCCACCCTCATCCTTTTTCATTACCTGCACAGCTTTGAAAAGCGGGGTAGAAGGCTCGATACAGACGTAATCGTCTGTCTCCATCAGGCTGACGCTATCGGCACGCGCTTTCCGAGACGCCTCGGTGCTGGCGACAGCTATGGGATGACTTTGTGGGGTGGCTGAATCACCTGACATTTAACAATTGCTCCGAAAACTCCCTGGAGTGGAAATAGGCGAAGATGATCTTAAATCCTAAACGATTCTAGCAGTAAAGCTGAGACGACTAAAGCATGAACAACCTTATGAGATCAGTTCGCGCCACCAAGAGCGGGGGCATGCCCCCTTCCTGACTATGAGACCACCTCGTCGAGTTCGCGTTCCGGGTTGAAAGATGATCAAGCGGCGATCGCATTGAGCGAGCTACAAGTCTCTCAGGTTGGGAAGGCGGGCTTGCCCCCGCTCTTAGTTCCGGCGGCACTCCGATCTGTATAAAGCGCTTTCAGTTCCTTATCATACGGCGACATCTCTACAAGCTTGCCAATAATATCTGGCAGTACCTTTAACGTATGATCAATTTCAGCTTCAGTGTTGTAGCGACCGAGTGAAAACCTGATCGAGCCCTGGGCGGCGGTGTAAGGAACATTCATGGCGCGCAATGTCGGCGAAGCCTCTCGCGTAGTGGAATGACAGGCCGACCCGGTGGAAACGCAAATGCCGGCTTGATCGAGTTGCACCAGAATGTTTTCCCCTTCGACGTATGCAAAAGAAATGTTTGCGGTGTTGGGCAGACGTCTGGAGCGATCGGGCGTGCCGTTTAAGCGCGCGTTAGGAATCGTGCTCAATATTTCGTCTTCCAGCTTGTTACGCAAGCGCTCGATGCGATCGTGATCTGCAAAACTTTTTGCCAACTCGCAAGCAGCGCCGAGGCCCACAATGTTTGGGACTGCCGAGGTGCCCCCGCGTCGTCCGGATTCCTGACTACCGCCGATGATGAACGGCGGCAGTTTCAAACCTTCCCGAACATAAAGCGCACCGACTCCCTGCGGTGCGTGAAGTTTGTGACCGGAAAGCGCAAACAGATCGACTTCGCTGTTCTTTAAATCGATAGGAATTTTGCCAACTGCCTGGACGCCATCAACATGAAACACGGCGTCAGACTGTTCCCTAACAATCTTGCCTATCTCTTCAACCGGAAAGAGCACCCCGGTTTCGTTGTTGGCGAGCATCACCGAAACAATTCCCGTGTCGGGTCGCAGCGCCTGACGCAGGTCGTCGAGATTTAGTTCACCGTTTTCATTCACTTCCAGCCAGGTAACTTCGCAGCCGGTTTTTTCCAAATGCGCGCAAAGATTGCGCACGGCTTCGTGTTCGACGCGGGTGGTGATGATGTGACGGCGCGTGGGATTCTGCTCGAGAAAGCCGCCAATGGCCCAGTTGTCGGATTCCGAGCCGCAGGAAGTGAATACAATTTCACTCGCTTCAGCAGCACCGATTAATTCTGCAACCTGTTGGCGGGCGTGTTCGACTGCGGCCTTCATGCGTTCGCCCAGCGAGTGGGCGGAAGAAGGATTGCCGTAAACTTCGGTTAGATAAGGTTGCATGGCCGCAAAAACTTCAGGCGCCACGCGCGTGGTTGCGTTGTTGTCGAGATAGATCATTGGTTCGTAAATCGTGAATCGTAAATAGTGAATAGTTAAAACGGAAGCGATCCGGGAGGTTTCAGCTTGAGAGGCCGCCCGCTTGTAGATCCCGTGGGTTCCAGCGCGCTCTCAGAAACAACTTCGCACTCGGTATTGAGCAGCTCAACGACATAAACCGGTTCAGGCTCGCTTGAGAGTAATGAAACGACTTCAGCCCTCTGTCCCGAGTTTGCGCCAGATTTGATGAGGACCAGGTCACCAAAACGGTAACGGACGCCTGCGATTCCATCAGCAGTTATCCAACGACTTTCCAATTCGTACTGCGTCACTATAACACCCCGTCTATTTACGATTTACCTCTTCCAGAATGTCTTCTATTAATGGGTAACAAGAGCGGCAGCCGGCCCCGGCATTACACGCCTGCGTTACTTCGGCGATTGTGCTTAGGTTCCTGATCTGAATTTCGCTTTCAATTGTTCGTTCCGATACTCCGAAGCAGGTGCAGATCAGCGCGTCGTCGCCGTCCCAATGATCGCGCGCTGAGTCGCTGTAAGCGCGAATAGCTTCGAGCAAAGCCTCAGAGGCCAGCAGCACGCAGTCGCCTCGGTCCGCTGCGGCTTGACCTAAACCGCGCTCAATTGTTTCCAGGTCTTCGGCGAGTGCGGCCGCTTCAGCGGTGGTCCTATTTCTTACCCGTTCGGTGAGAACAGACAACGCCGCTACCAGCGCGGTGCAACCGGCAACTTTGAATTTCGCGTCAACGATCCGCTGCGCCTCATCTATCTGTATCGAGACCCTGGCTACCGCGCCACACGCGAACGACGCAGAACGGCCGGTGAAATTTGGTGACGCCGCTTCGCCGGCGTTCTTGAGATTGGGAAATTGTTCAGCCGCAAGGTTGGCATCAACACGCATAAAGAATCACCAAAATCTCTAGTGAAGATCCGTTTCGCTGCAAATGTCCGATAGGAATTGAAGTTTAGTCTTTTCTCCCTCTCCCTTTGGGAGAGGGCTTGTACGCCGCCAGCTTCGCACCCTCCCCTAACCCCTCCCAAAGGGAGGGTAAGTACCGCAAGCTAAAGCTTATCGGAAATCAAAATCACCATCATCAAAATGTATCACGATGGTTATCCCGCCGGTAACGCACTATCATAGGCTTTCATGTTTGGTCAGTTTAGTGAACGCAGTTTGGAGCTTGAGCACCTCGACAAGGGGGACTATACCGCCGAGGAGTACGATGGCTGCATTATCGAGCTGCAACGAGTTAATCGCTGGCTCGGTGATGCGCAGGCACTGAAAAATTCACTGCTCGCGGAAATCCAGCGCCTGAACCTGGCTACGTTCTCCGTGATTGATGTGGGCGCAGGATCTGGCGAGCTGCTGCGCGTGATCGCCGAGTGGGCGCGCGCGAGGAAACTAGAAACGAACCTAACCGGCGTTGAGTTGAACGCGCGCTCGGCCAAAGCCATCGCCGGCGAGTCGCCGGCGTTTGCAGAAATCAGCGCTTTGCAAGGCGACGCGTTTCAACTCCCATTTGCCGACAACACTTCCGATTACGCTATCTGCTCGCTCTTTACGCATCATTTCAAGGACGACAGCGTGGTAAAGCTCCTGCGGGAGCTGAGCCGTGTAGCGGCGCGCCGAGTATTTGTCATCGACCTGCACCGGCATCCAGTTGCGTATTATTTTTTTACTACGATTGGCCATCTGTTTCTGCACAATCGGCTGATACGCGAAGACGGCGCGCTATCGATCCGGCGAAGTTTTAAGCCGCACGAATTTGAGAGTCTCGCGCGAGCTGCGGGGCTCGACGAAATTCAGGTGACGCGCCATTTTCCGTACCGGTTGGTGCTTGCGGCTACGCCGGCCCATGGCAAAAAGTGCTGAGTGCTGAGTACTGAGTGCTGAGTAGGTAGGATATTTAAAGAAGCGGCCAGTACTCAGTACTCAGCACTGAGTACTCAGCACTATAAGGTCCGACCGAAATTGACGAACCGCTGTCCAGATACATTTGACGTTGCCATCGCGGGCGCGGGTCCCGCCGGCACGAGCGCGGCCATTCGGCTGGCACTGAATGGCATCCGCGTGTTGCTGGTTGAGGAAAAAAAGTTTCCTCGCGCGAAACTGTGTGGCGAATTCATCTCTCCTGAATGCATCGCCCATTTTCAGCAGCTCGGCGTACTGGATCAGATGCTTTCGGCTGGCGCAACGTCCCTGCGCGAGACTGTTTTCTATTCAGCGCGCGACTATAAGGTTGCGGTGCCAAGCGAATGGTTCACCTCCGGCGCCACCGCGCTCGGGCTGAGTCGCAGCGAGATGGACCATCGCCTGCTCGAGCGCGCCAAAGCGACCGGCGTGATGGTTCTTGAAGACACGCAGGCTGCCGGCCTGCTTTTCGCGGACGAACTTGTCTGCGGAATGAAAGTGAAGACAGCGGACGGCCTAAGAGAATTCCGTTCACAGATAACAATCGATGCAACCGGCCGCTCGCGCGCGCTGGCGCGCCATCTTGAACGAGAGCAGCACCGCCCCACGATAAAACGAAAGCGCGGATTAGTAGCATTCAAAGCGCATCTGGAAAACGCGCGCGTCGCACCGGGTGCGTGCGAGATCTATTTATACAAGGGTGGTTACGGCGGCCTCAGCGAAATCGAACATGGCCTTAGTAATCTCTGTTTTATTGTTTCGGCTGACGACGTGCGCAGTCTGAATTCCGATCCGGATCGCGTGTTGCGCGAAGTCGTAATGCAAAATTCGCGCGCCGCTAAAACGCTCGAGCAGGCGCGACTTCATTCTGCCTGGCTCAGCGTGGCGCTCGACGGCTTTGGACGCAAAGCGTTGATGCCGGCAAATGGGCTGTTAACCATCGGCGATGCAGCTGGATTCATCGATCCTTTTACCGGCGGCGGCATGTTGATGGCGCTGGAAAGCGGTTTCGTCGTTGCCGAGACGATTAAAGCGCATTTGGGACCGGCGGCCGACGCGCAAACAATTCGGCTGGTCGCGAAAGAGTATGAACGCGAATATACGAGAACGTTTGACTCGCGCCTGAGGGTTTCAGGACTACTGCGTCGCGCCGCGTTTATTCCCCACCTGGCTGATGCGGCCATCCTTCTTTTCGGCGCCAGCGCCTACTTGCGGCGCAAACTCGCGCGCGCCACTCGCCATGCAAACAACAGTGAAGCCAGAGCCTAGCCTATTTGAGACAGCGCCTGTTCCATTCCATCGTCCTACGTATCCCGGCAAGACAGGAAATGCTTGCCAAATAGAGACTTCTTGGAGTAAAACGGCTGAGCAATTCGTCCACGTGCGCCCCGGCGCCTTCTCAAAAGGTCGTGACTTTACGACCGGATGCTCCCCAGACTTAGCGTGGCAAAAACTCTGCTGTAATTCACATTTGTCGACGTCGCGCGAGTCTTTGGTAAATTGGCCGTTTTCAGTTTGACCGACTCTACTTTTACCTTAAGGAGAATGAAATGATGTTTGGTTCCGCTGCGCACTCGCTGAAGACTTACCTCCGCATAAACACATTTTTGATCATGGTCATTTTCACTCTCCTTGGCGCGAGCGTCGCGTTTGGTCAGTCACAATCCAACGCCGCCGATCTTCAGGGATACGTGCGCGACCCTTCCGGAGCTGCTATTACCGGCGCCACCGTGACGGTGGTGAATTCGGCTACAAACTTTTCGCGCGCTGTAACCACGAACGACGAAGGCTATTACCAAATCACAAACCTTCCGCCAGGAAGCTATGAGGTAACGGTGGAAGCCGGTGGCTTTTCGAAGGGTAGAATTGCCAGCATTACTTTGACCGTTGGTCAGCGCGCGGATCTCGACATTCCGTTGACGGTTGGATCGGTGGGCGCCACGGTCGATATCTCCACCGCCGAGGTTGCGCTGGTCGAATCGTCCAGCAACACAGTCTCAAACACAATCGATCAGAAGCGCATTAACGACCTGCCGATTAATGAACGCAGCGCCACCGGGTTCGCGTTAACGCTCTCGACTGTGGGACGTGACAACGGCCGTCCTATTGGACCAGCCCCCACCTCAGGCTTGAATATTGGCGGTCAGCGCGGCCGTTCGACGCTGGTGCAGGTCGATGGAGCGGACTTCACGGACAACTCAGTCAACGCAGCCCGATCCACGGTCAGTCAGGAAGCAGTGCAGGAGTATCAAGTCGCCACGAATTCCTATGCGCCTGAGTTTGGGCGTGCGACCGGCGGTATCGTCAACGTCGTTACTAAGAGCGGTACTAACGAGTTTCGCGGAAATCTATTTGGCTTCCTGCGTCACAAATCGATTCAAGCGCGCAATGGACTGGCGCCAATTGTTGACAACGATCCTAACAAGAAACCAGGGTTTACCCGCGTGCAATATGGCGCCACGCTCGGTGGTCCGATCGCAAAGGACCGCACCTTCTTTTTTACGAGCTTTGAGCAGCGTCGCCGCCAGGAATCAGGGTTTTTCACGAGCAACGTTAGTGCCGGTCTGACCAGCAGCATCACGATCGGTGCTCCTTTTCTACCCTTCACCAATGTCTACTCCAATCTCACCCCCGCGCAAGTCACGTTCATCGGCGGCGAACTCGCAAGCGGCGATGCCGCGCGTATCGGTCGTGCAATCACGTATGCAACGTTCGCGTCCTCTGGCGGCCAGATTGGACTTAATGGGGTCAGCACGCTAATTAGTCCCGGCGGCGCAATTCCAGCCGGCCAGGTTATTGGCGGACGGTTCTTCATTTCCGGAACTCCCGTTCCTACGGCAGCCAACAATAATGCGGTTACCGGTTTTACAACGATAAATGCCGCCGGCCAGCCTATTGCTTTTCGAGGGTTAAATACTCTGTCGCGCGTCTTTCCGATTTCGGAAGCAACTACTTTCTTTTCCGGTCGGGTCGATCATGCATTCAGTAGCAAGCAACAGATGACAGTGCGGTTTAGTTACAACCCAAGCGATCTGACAGGGATACAGGATGAGTCGCAAAACCAGACGGTCGGACAAAACGATTTTTCCCGCACCGGCATTCAAACACTGCGAGACATCTCGTTTGTTGCTTCGCTTGCCTCAACGATTTCAAACAACTTTGTCAGTGAAGCGCGCTTCAGTTTTGGGCGTCGCAAGGCCACCTTCGATTCGCAAATTCCCGGGACAGCCATTCAGGTGATTGGCGCGGCGTTTCTGGGTTCGAATCCGTTTTCGCCAGTTGATCGCACAGAGAAGCGCTATCAATTTACTGACAACTTTAATTGGATTCGTGGTAATCACACGTTCAAGTTTGGCTATGACGTCAATCGTATCGATGTGGGCGCGCGCTTTGAATTGAATTTCCCGGGACTCTTTAACTTTGGCGGCGTGCCGCAAAGCACCTTGGCCAACTTCATCGTGGGCCTGCCTGCGACCGCGCCGCCGATAACCCCAGTTCAATCCTACGGCCTGGGATTCCCTAGCGCCTTTATCGAGGGTTTCGGCAATCCGAACAGCACAATTAGGAACCGGCCCATGGCTTTCTTTGCCCAGGATTCATGGAAGATAGGTCCAAATCTGACGTTCAATTATGGCGTCCGCTACGATGTTGAATTTACTGATACGATTGCGCCGCAACCCTTCAGGGATCCGCTAACCGGCATTTCACTTTCAGCAGCAGACTTGCTGGCCGCGCAAAACGTGCTCGGTGTGCAGCAGGGATTCCCGCGCGACACGAACAACTTCGCGCCCCGGGTAGGCTTTGCCTGGGACATCGGTGGCAGAGGCAAGACGGTGCTGCGCGGCGCCTATGGCTTGTTTTACGATCACCCGCTGTTGGCGGTGGCCTTCAACTCCGACATCGCGGATGCTTCGCAGCAACAACAATACTTTACCGTCTTACCGGGTAGCCCGGCCTCTAATGCAACCATTAACATGCTGCAACTTTTTCAGGGAACGGTCTGTTCGCCGGCGACTACCAGCGGCTTCTGCCCACCTGGACTTACGACGCCAGGAGTTGCTCCCTCAGCACAATATCTTCCGGGCCGCGTGCGCTTCAATGATCAAACGTTCGCCGGCTTTGGTCCCATATTACCCTTCACGCTTGGAGTCGCCCAGAATTTCGAATATGCCTATGCGAATCAGGCGAATCTGACCATTGAACGTGAATTGACTAGGAATATGTCATTTTCAGCGAGTTGGATATTCGTCGGCGCCCATCATCTGCCGCACCCCGAGGATATCAACGCGCCACGTGCCGATTTGTTAATTGAAAACTTCCGACGGTTCGCGGGAGTCAACCCGCCGAGTAGCGGCGCGGCGGCGTTCTTTGGTTTGCCGACAGCTTGTCCAGCGCCCCCGGGCGGAACTCCGTGCCCGCCGGGATATACGATAATCATCCCCGGGTTCGTAGGCGTTAATGCTGCGGGACAGAGGATAGTCAGTCCCATTGCTGCCAACTTCTTCCGTCCCAATGGTCCGAACTATTTCTTCCTGGCAGCTAACGGTGTCAGCAAGGCGCTGTTTGATAGTGTGTTGGGAGGTAGCGTTCGCAGTCCAGGTTTGCTTTCGCCGTTCGGAGAAGTTGATGCGCAGTTATCTGATGGCAACTCAAACTACAATGCGATGAATCTGGAATTGAAGCGACGCTTCGCAAACAATTTCACCTTCCTTGCTTCCTATACCTGGTCGCATTCCATCGACGATTCGAGCGACCTGCAAACGTTGCTCAAGCCACAGGATAATCGCAACTTCGCCGCCGAACGCGCGGACTCACTTTTCGATCAGCGTCATCGCTTTGTCTTCAGCGGCGCAATAACTTCACCGCTGGCATGGCGCAGCTCGTCGAGCACCATGCGTCGCTTCCTGTCCGACTTTACAGTCGCACCGATTCTTGAAATCTCATCCGGACGTCCTTTCAATATCCTAACGGGCTCAGATACTAACGGCGATTTACAAGGCTCAACGGATCGTCCGAGCTTCAATGCGGACGGCAGCCTGTTCCAGCCGACCACCGCATTCACCGCAGGCAATCTGCCCCGTAATAGCGGCATCACTCACGGTTATATGTCCCTGGATTTACGCGTCATGCGTGGCATTCGCCTGGGCGAAAACGTTCGACTGGATTTGATCGCGGAGGGCTTCAACCTCTTGAATCGTTTCAATGAAGCGGCCGCCAATCCAGAGTTCCGCACTGTCGATGCGTTTAGGCAGCGCGCGGGCAACGGCCGTTATTACAGCCAGCCGACCGCGGTCTATGATCCGCGGCAGTTTCAGTTTGGATTGAAGCTGAACTTTTAAGAGGGAGAGGGCAGACACTCCTTCCGCTCCGTTTTGGTGTCAATTTCAGGGACAGGCTTTTCGGCCTGTCCCTTTGAATTTCAGGCCTCAGATTTCAGATCTCATAACGCCGGTCGCTTTTCTTTTACGGCCTGAGTGAGTAGTCTTTTCGCCGGATCAGGCAAACTAAAAAGCGGCCACGGGCATCCGAAACCAGGCCGCTAAGTTTACCGGTCCGCAATTTCAAACTACTCCCCGAATACCACTATGCTAAATCGATATTTTCAACGAACACTCTTGCTGGGCGTTCTTTCGCTTATGATTGCCGGCCCAGCAGCCGCCCAGTCCAGCCGGCCGCGGCGAGTGACCAAACAACCGCTAAAACCCGCTGCAGAGCCCTTGTTGCGACCCGAGCCCAAGCCGAGTCCGACTGCCCGCAACACTGCCGATCGGCCGTTGATTGATGTACAACCCGTCAAACCGGTGGTGAATACGGTTGCCGCCGGCGACACGACACACGCCTACCAGTTGCTGCAACAGAAGCAATTTGCCGAAGCCGCCAAAGAAGCAAAAGCTCTGACCGCGCAGTTTCCTAACGACCCCGAAGCGTGGAAGATCGCGGGCTTTGCGGAGTTAAACCTCAAGCAATACAGCCTGGCGATTGTGGACCTTGAAAAGGCTTTGAACCTCCAGGAAGTTTCCAAACGTCAGGACGTCAACACCGCAGACGCGTTGGCCCAGGCTTATGTGCTGTCGGAGAAATTCGAACGCGCGTTACCACTGCTCATAACTGCAACGACTCGTCCGGGTACGCAACCCGATCCGGCAATGCTTTATTATCGCGGGCTGGCTGAATACAAGACCGGCAAACTGGTTGACGCCGAGCGAACTTTCAACGCCGTCGTCAAAGCAAATCCCAAAGACTCGGCCTCGCTCTTTTACCTGGCGCAAATCTCCGTCGGTAAAAACGATCTGGACGGCGCGATTGCTTCGCTTAATCGGGTGACGGTGATTGATCCACGGTTCGCAGCGGCGTGGACGTTATTGACGTCTGCTTATTTACGCCGCGCAGCACTGAGCACGGACACCACGAAATCTGCGGCGGATTATTTAAACGCCGTGCGCGCCGGCGAAGGATTAATCAAGGTGCGCACCGACGCCGAAGCGGTAACCCTGTTTGGACAGGCGCTGATTGGTTCCGAGCAGTATTCGCGGGCGGCAGCGGCGCTGGAACGCGCAACGCTGGGAACGGATGCCAAGGGCGTGACCTTCTATTTGTTGGGAGTGGCGCAATCGCGGGCCAAGAATTTCCCGAAGGCAATCCTGGCCCTGCAAACCGCCAGTCAAAAATCGCCTGATGACGTCAACGTTTATCGCGAGCTTGGTTACGCTTACGAAGTGACGAAACAATACGCCAAGGCCTTGGCCGCCTATGAAAAAGGTTTGCAGTTGGCGCCGAGTGATTCTGATTTCAAGGAATCGGCAGAGCGTGTGCGTCCGTTTGCGAAATAAGTTGTAGTTTTTGTGGGAGGTAAATGAATGAAGTTAGTGGCTTTCTTATTCCTGGCCGCGCTGTTGAGTGTTAGCGCTTTGGCGCAGCGCCCGCGAGTTATCGACACTGCTACCGATGCCTCGAAAGCGACACCGCCGGCCGCGCCGCAAACCATGAAGGCAAAATACGAGGGTGGCATCTTCGGTTATCCAAAAACGATGGAAGGCACCATCAGCTTTGACGACACTAACGCGCGCTTGCTCTTTCGCAAGGACGGCAAAGAAGTTTTCTTTATACCTTACAAGGCGGTCACCTCAGCTTTTGCCGATACGCAGAAACGGCAGCCGAAGGCCGCGACCATCGCCGGCAGTCTGCCGTCGATCTATTCCTTGCCGGCCCGTTTGATCAAGACAAAAGTTCGTTACCTGACGGTGCAGTTCAGCGATCCCGACACAAACGTTGGCGGTGTGACCAGCTTCCGTTTAGAGAATAAGGAATTGATCGAGTCAGCTTTATATACGCTGGCGCAAAAATCGGGGCTGGTGCCGCGCGGCGAGGTTTATGTCAGGAAAAGAGATAGTGAAGAAGCGAAGAAATCGAACCCCTGACCGTTCAAGGTTTTGAGTCCTTGCCAATAACATGGAGGGCTACGTAACGATGCAGTTTTTCGCGATTGGCTTTTAGGTAAGCGGGGTGATCGGCAGCAATTCCTTCGTCGGGCTTCGCCAGCAGAATATAGGCCTCCAATAATCCTTCCTCATCCAACTGTTTCAGCTTTGCCAGAGAAGGACTAAGGTTTTTTGTTTTCTGGTCCGACACGGCCAGACTTACAACACTCCTTAACGCTTCCGCCTCTTCGAGTAGAGAGTGACGGTAAACGCGTTCATTGGGAAACGCTTTCGCAAATTTCCCTTTGTGCCAGGCTGAACGCGTCGCTCCATAAGATATCCACGCAAATAATCCTTCATCTTGCGCACCCAATAAGGCGCTGCCGTCGAGATCAATTTTCGCGTCGCCCTTTTCATCAAAGGTTACTTTCGTAGGAACGTCAATCTGCGGATGCGCGAGCGTTGTTTTGGTAAGTTGTGCCCATTGGATTAGTCCGGCGCGGGCAAATCGATTGTAAGGCTCCGTGATAAAGGCTTCGATGTAGCGTTCGCGTGCGGCGTCTGTTTTACCCTGCTTCATCAACGGCGTGGCGGAATAGCGGTAGGCAGTTTCTATTGTGGGGTCGATGGCGATCGCTTTTTCATACCACGCAGAGGCCTGACCAAAATCGCCGCGTTGCATATAGACATCGCCTGAGAACAGAGCGGCGTGATAGAGCTTTGGATCGAGACTGAGCGCCTTCTGATAATCCTTGAGGGCCTCGTCGAGCTTGCCCTGGCCGAAAAAACTCTCCGCCTCGACCATCACTGCATTTGCAAGCAGGTTTTTCGAAAACGAACTTGTGTCTGATCCGTCCGCCGGCAGGCTCTGAATCAATGCTTCAACTATCGGCTCTCTGACGCCAAGTTCCTTCGCTCGAATGAACGCATTGCGCGCCCTTACGCGCAACGCCTGTTTATCCGCGGTCTCAGTCGTCGTGTTCGCCTGGGCAACCAGTGCGAAACCGAGATGAAAAACCATTTCCGCATTTTTCGGCTCAGCCGCCACAATTCTCTCGAGTAGTGGCAAGGCTTCTGTATAGCGCGTCTGTTTTGTTAGTTCGCCAACCTGTTGTTTTAGCTCGTTAAGGTTTTGGTCTGTTTGTGAGTAAGCGCTGAGACAGAAACTCGACAGTGAAAGCGAGAGGAACACCAGACCCGCCAGTGAAGTCTTGCTTTGAAGCATGAGGCTCATTAAGTTCTTTTGAATTGCGACAAAATTCAGGTACGTCTGATCA
>JBDUCC010000004.1:0-37808 GCA_040003675.1 bacterium
TTCGCAAGATCGTTAAGTCGGTAGATCCGCCGCCCGCTTACGGCTTCATTCACAAAAACAATCCTGAATCGCGTTTCCTGCGTTTCGTTGCCGCCGTCCTTGAAGACGGCGCGGATATGATCGATCCGGCGTTTAAAGACTCGTTCAAGCGGCCGCTGCTGACAGAGTTTGAATCGGAAGCGCTTTACTACCTGGCGCTTGGGCTTTCCAACTGGGCGATCGCGCGCAAGTGCTCCCTGAGTCTGCGTGGCGTGGAAAGCCGCCTGGCAACTCTCTATGAAAAACTTTTCATGTCGCTTGCTGAAGGCACCGAGCATGAGGCGTATGAAAAGCTCGCCTACAACGTGCGCACGCGTGCTTTCTTCGAAGCTTTGCGACGCGGCTTGCTGAATAACGATGAACTGGAAAAGGCTGCGGAGGATTTAGACGTCTGGATTCAGCGCGACCAGAAGAAGTTTCTCGAAGAGCAGAAGCGCGAAGAGGCGAAGACGCGGAAACGTTAATGTTTGCTCAACGCTCACTGCTCATTGTGTTGTTGCTCTCTGCCTTCTGCCTACTGCCTTCTGCCTTCTCTTCAGCACAAAACGATGCGGGACAATCACAACCGTCTCCTTCGCCATCCCCCTCACCTTCCCCTTCCCCTTCCCCTTCGCCATTGCCTTCTCCTTCACCGACACCCCTTACTGGCCTGCACCAATGGGGAGCTGTGACCTTATTTCACGGCTTGCCATCAGACCGCGTGCGCGCCATTGCGCAGGGGCAGGACGGCATGATGTGGTTTGGCACCGAAGCGGGACTGGCCCGGTTTGATGGCCGGCGGATGCAAACAATCAATGATCCACAAATGCCCCAGGGTCGAGTGCTTTCCCTGTTGACAGACGCGAGCGGCGCGCTCTGGGTGGGAACTGACAATGGCGCGGCGCGCATCTTGAACGGCAGAGTCGATGCGGTGAAGGAGCTTCAGGGCCAGACCATCAACGCGATCATCGAACCGGAAAACGGCCGGCTGCTGATGGCCAGTGAACAGGGAATGGTCTATGAATGCCGTACGAACGCAGGCGCTTTTCAAATAAGAAAACTTTTGGATAAGCCGCTCGAGAGCGCCGACAGAGACAATCCCGGCCCGTTACCACTCACAAGTCTTACAGTTGCTCACGAGAAATTGTTTGCCGGTTCGCTTAGCCGCGGTCTGCTGGCGATCGAAAACAATTCCGCTACTGAGATGCAGGCGCGGCGGCCCGCTTTTTTTGTGCGCGCACTAGCCACCGATGCGCGCGGCCAGTTGTGGGTCGGAACCAAAAGCCGAAAAGATCAGCAAGCCTTGCATTCCGCCGAAGATTTTTCAGAGGTTGCCAGCGCTGACAAAGTCACCGGAACAGTCACCGTTTTGCGCGCGGGCCATGCTGACGACATGTGGGTTGGCACGGACGGCCGCGGCGTCTTTTACTTTCCGGCTTCCAGAAAAAGTGTGAACCTCACTTTTGACGGAACGGAGGGCGGCCTGCGTTCGGACCATATCTTTGCAATCTTTGTCGACCGCGAAGATGTGGTCTGGTTTGGCACCGACCGAGGCGTTAGCCGCTACGATCCCAATGCCCCGCGAGTTGAAAATGTCGGCGACAACGCGGAAAGCAATTTTGTACGCACGCTCTATCAAACTTCGACTGGTCAGGTGTTGGCGGGAACGAACCGTGGGCTTTTCGTCTACGACGCTAAAGCCGCGCGTTGGAATTCAATCAGCGAACTTTCGCGCAACATAATTTATTGCATCGCAGAGGACGACAACGCCAGATTGCTAATTGGGTCGGCAGCGGGATTTTACGTCGGGCCAAAAATGACGCCTGACATTCAACTTGAATCACAAACCTTCGCGCGCATCGAAGCGAGTTCCGGAGCGGCAGACGCGGTTGGCAGCATTCGCGCGATAGCTCGTTTCCGTGACGCTATCTATCTCGCCAGCTATGGTCGCGGCCTCGAACGCTACGCAGATAACCGTGTGACCCTTGTTTGGCCGAACGATCCGACCACCAGCCGCGAAATTATCAGCTTATTCGCTGACGAGGATCTCAGACTCTTGCTTGGTACGAGCAAAGACGGCCTTATTAGTTTCGACGGTACCCAGGCAAAAACCGAGGAGGCGTTCGCAAAACTCAACAACAGCACGGTGCGCTCGATAACTCAAACTGGTGACCAGATACTTTGGTTTGCTACCAATCGCGGCGTGTTTCTTTGTCGCTCCGGTGATGATTGCCTGGCGGCGGCGGCCGGCTATGAAGCCCGCTTCCTGTCGCATGCGGCGACTCCAAAAGACAATACAGTTTGGTGCGCGACGACTGCGAGCGGCCTGCTGAAAATAGTGCTGGATGACAGGCTCGGCGTGCCGCTTGTGTCACAGGTTGATGCCGAACAGGGCTTGCCTTCGCAGAATGCGTTCGCAGTGCTTCCGTACAAGGAGGCGGATGGACGCGCATCATTGTTGGTTGGCACCAGTCGCGGCGTTGCTCGTTTCGCGCCTGATGCTTTCGCACCGACTGTCTACGCTGCGCGCGTAATCAGCAAACGGGTGCACTCGCCTGCCGAGTTACAATCAGGTATCTACCTCGAATACCCGCAGAATGGTTTGTTGCTCGATGTGGCGGCCATTAGCAGCCGGACCTTTCCCGAGCAGTTTCAATATGCGTTCACGCTCGCAAATTCCAAAGGCGATCTCATTAAGCAAAAAGTTTCGCATGAATCGCAGTTTCCGATTGAGAGTTTGTCGCCGGGGAAGTATCGCGTAACGGCGCGCGCTTTCAGCCGGGATCTCATTTCGTCGGCGCCCCTGTCGTTTGAGTTAACAATAGCAAAAGCCCCTTTCCCGTGGACCTCAACCGCGCTCGCGATTCTTCTTACGCTGGCCTTGCTGGCGTTGTTTTGGGCTATCCAAGAACGACGCCGCATCTCGAGAACCAGCGCCGCCCTCGTCACCGCGAACCGGGAACTGGCGGACGCGCGCTTGAATCTGGCGAATGAAGCGGAACGCGAGCGGCGGCGGATTGCGCGCGATCTTCACGATCAGACGCTGGCGGATCTGCGTCACCTGATGTTGCTTACGGATCAGCCATCAGCCGCAGATGCGGGGCAACGCTTACAGCTAAACACAAGCGGATTGCGCACCGAGATAGAATCAATCTCGCAGGAAGTGCGCCGCATCTGCGAGGACCTCAGTCCGTCGGTGCTGCAAAACGTCGGCTTTGCCGCGGCGCTTGAGTTCGCGCTTTCGCATGCGGTGCAAGATGCGCCGGCGGATCGAAAGTTTGCCTACGAATTTGCTTGCGACGATTCGCTGGAAGAAAAAGTGCAATTGGCGCCGAATGTGCAGATGCAGATCTATCGCATTGTCCAGGAAGCCCTGAACAACATATGTCGTCACTCCGGCGCGACCCATGTGAAGATGCATGTTGGTCTCACCAAGGGCGATAATTTTGAGTTAACCATTACAGACGATGGGCGCGAGTTTGATCCCACGAGGGAAACGCGCAAGGAAGGTCGGGGTTTGGCAAACATGCGCGCGCGCGCGAGCCTGATTGATGCTGAGATTAATTGGGAAAAACAGCCCGGTAGTGGAACGATTTTTAGCCTGAAGAAGGCGCGTGTTGCATCAACTTCTTCTCAGGATTCTGCTACCGGCATATAGCGGCTTTGCCGCTTTCCTTGCGAAAAGGCTCTGCCTTTCCTATCCAGTATTGTGTTGTTGAGGCTGCGCCTTCGTCTGAGGCATAGCCTCAAGGAATAAAAGCAAGTTACGGAAAGGCAGAGCCTTTCCGCACGAAAGGCTGCAAAGCCGCTAAACGTAGGCTGACGATAAATGCTGAACAACACACTCATTAAATATAGTTCCGAAGTTCAGGCAGCACTTGACGCACAGAAACCGATCGTTGCGCTTGAATCAACCGTCATTGCTCACGGATTGCCGCGCCCGCAAAACCTGGAGGTTGCGCGCAGGCTTGAAGAGATTGTTCGCGAAGCTGAGGCAGTGCCGGCCACTATTGCGATTCTGGACGGCATGTTGCGCGCTGGACTCGACGACGATGAACTTAGAATGCTTGCTGAGGGCAGTGAAATAAAAAAAGTCAGTGTTCGCGATCTGCCAATCGCGGTGGCGCAAAAGTGGAATGGCGCGACAACGGTGGCAACGACCTGTTGGATTGCTCAGCGAGCAGGCATAAAAGTTTTCGCAACGGGAGGTATTGGCGGCGTGCATCGCGGTTCGTTGCCCGATGTCTCCGCCGATCTGCCCGCGCTCGCTTCGACGTCGATCATTGTCATTTGCTCCGGGGCCAAGATTGTTCTTGATTTGGCCGCGACGCGTGAATGGCTGGAAACCAACGGCATCACTGTGGTTGGTTACGGCTGCGATGAGCTACCGGCATTCTATTCCCGGCATAGCGGCTTGCCGGTTGATGTTTCAGTGAGCAATCCGTCAGAAGTCGTTCAGCTTTTCCGCGCTCAGGAAGAGTTGAAGCTTAACCGCGCACTATTGGTGACGGTTCAAGTGCCCTCAGAATTCGCAGTGCCGGCTGATGAACTCAATGAAACGCTTGACGCAGCGTTGAAACAGGCAGATGAGCAAAACATCTCCGGACGTGAGTTAACTCCGTTCCTGTTGTCGCGCATGGCTGAAACGAGTAAAGGGGTAACTCTCAAAGCCAATATCGCTTTACTCGAGAACAACGCACGCGTCGCCGCAGAGATTGCAAACACGTTGGCAGAGTCATAATCCAAATTTTTGTCACTGGCTACGAAAGTTTGACAACCAACCGGCTACGCCCGGGCATCTCACGCACGAATCCCCAAGCAGCTCCTCCCCAGGCCAAACACACAATTCTTTGAGTAAAGGAATCCGGAACAGTTTTTCGGATTGGTTGTCTAACTATGCGCCATTGACCTCTGAGCTTCTCTCCCCAGGCTCTCCGATCAACGCCAACTTGAAAGGAGCCAGCCTATGTCCACCGAGAATTCTCTTCGTAAGATCACGGTCGCTTCGCCTTGCCTCGCTGATTGGGATCAGATGACGGGGAACGAGCAAGTCAGGTTCTGCGACCACTGCAATCTCAAGGTCCACAACATTTCCGAATTGACCTACGCACGGGCGGCGCGGCTTGTCGCTCGTTCAAAAGGCCGCTTGTGCGTGCGCTACTATCGCGATTCGCAAGGCACACCCATCATTCGACAGGCGCAAGGTCAACTGCATCAGATCGTCCGCCGCGTTTCCCGCCTTGCGGCCGGTGCGTTCAGCGCCACCTTGAGTTTGTCTACGGCCGCAGCGCAAGCCTCTCCCAGTCTCCAATCAAACTCCAACTACAGTGCACAAGCTGAACCCGTTAGAGCGGCGTTTGCCTCCAGCATCGTGGGCACCATCACGGATCCCGCCGGCGCTGTCATACCCGGAGCAAGCATTGCTATTTTCAATCAATCCGCAAGCTTTTCCCTCTTCACCAGCACCAACGACGAAGGCACATTCCGATTTAACGGTCTGGCAGCAGGCATATACAACTTGAGAGTGACAGCCCCCGGCTTTGCACCTGATGAATTCGATGGAATCTACCTTGGGGACAATGCCGAAATACGGATGGATCGGAGCCTCAGCCTTGAAGGCATTGAATCGGAAGTCAACGTTGAGGGTGTGCAAATAGAGTCTGTGACTTCAGGGGTTATGGCCTACGTGTCTCCGGAAGATCCAATGATTAAAGCAGCGCAGGAAGACAACCTTCAGGAAGTTCAAGAGTTGCTGCCCGGAAGAGATGTAAATCTGCGCGATAAGCGAAGCGGAACAACTGCACTCGAGCACGCGGTAAGAAACGGCAATCGCGAGATGGTTCAATTGTTTTTGTCGGCCGGCGCAGATGTAAACAATCGCGATGGCGGGGGACAAACTGTCTTGATGATGCTTGGTGAAGAAGCGACGGCGGATCTCGTCTGGGATCTGATAAACGCCGGTGCGAAGGTAAATCAAAAAGATAACGAGAAGAACACACCGCTTATCGAGGCCGCCGGCAGGAACAATATCGAACTGGTTAAGACTCTGCTCGACGCGGGTGCCCAAATTGCTGCCCGAAATGATGATGGTGAGACTCCCCTCATGATGGCGGCGGCGGCCGGGCTGGTAAATAATGTTCGCGCTCTGATTCTGGCCGGGGCGGACATTAACCAATGCGACTCGGATCACAAGAGCGCGCTTTCCCACGCCATTGAAAACGAGCACGCCGCTGTAATCCGATTACTGCGAGCGCAGGGCGCGATGGAAATGTTGGTACAGGCGAAAGAGGAACATTAACTGCTAAACACCGGGTGTGCTATTCTATGCGCCCAATTCATTAGCAATAGGAGGAATTATGGCGGACGAAAAAGAGAAACAATGTAAGAACCCGGTTTGCACCTGTCCACCCCAGGCGGACGGCAAGTATTGCAGCGCCTCATGCGAAGGCGCAGGCAAAACCCTTGAACTGGATTGCGATTGCGGCCATCCGGATTGCGCCGGAAACTTCTAATTATTCCCAGCGCAGTTCACTTCTGATGTTTTGCGATTAGGTTAGTCAGTCGACTCGCTGCCTGTGGATCAAGCTGGAGCAGTTTTTCTTTCTGCTCCAGCGCCCTTTCTGTGTTGCCCAGAACCAAATAACTAATTCCAAGATTGTAATAGAAAACGGGGCTGTCAGGACTCAAACTGATGGCCTTTTCGTGCAGCGGAATCGCTTCGCTCGCTCGGCGTAACTTTGCGAGGGTTACGGCCATACCGTCGTAACCAAGTGCGTAGTCGGGATGATCGCGAACCAGAATCTTGTAAACAAACTCTGCGTAATTCAAATGACCCATCTGGCTATAGGTAAGGCCCATGTTGAATTGCGCGATGAGTAAATTCTTATCGAGCTGGATGGCCCGCTGAAAAGCCGCAACGGCCTGCTGATACTTTTTTTGAAACACTAGCGACTCGCCCAGGTTGTTGTGAGCTTCAGCAGAAGTCGGATCGCAAAGGATGGCTTGTTGAAAGGCGTTCGCCGCTTCCGCGTACTCCTTAAACCGCAGATAGATGATGCCGGCGTTGAAGTAGGCCAAGGCCGCATTTTTGGCGAGTCCTTGCTTAATGCCACCACCTGGCGATAGGCGAGGATTGCATCATCGAAGTGGCCCCCATCCTGCGCAGTCTTTGCGGCATTCATTAGACGTTGGACTTCTCTGGCGGGATCGCTTGCTTGCGGAAGTACGCTCGTGCACCCCATCAGCAGGGCGGCGAGCAGCATCAAACATTGCCGGGCTACCTGAAAGTAGCATTTTGAAATGGTTGTGTGTAAAGACATCCGCTGAATCACTAACAATCCCGTTTGTAACCGAATAAACAACCAATCACGCCGAATCTTCTGCGACGCATCAGTATGCGTCACAAAAACCTGACTTGTTTTGATTAGGCAGCCCCAGCGAGTTGCAGAAACTCCGCGGCTAAACGTGGTCCGGTTCCCTCATCCTCGTGCTTGAAAAAAACGTAGCTCTCGTTCCAGTTCTGATCCCGCACGCGCTTTAACCAATCCCTCAGATGATCTGCTGAATACAGCACGCGACGCAGTCGCAGGTAACCCCAGTCCGCCGTTTTGTCGATGTGCGTTACTGGCATGTCGTCTGTGTCGGAAACACAAAGTGCCCAATTCCTCGCTCGCAACACCTCAAGCACGTCGTCGTCAAACCAGGTAGGATGCCGAAACTCGAAAGCGATGCGCTCGTGATTCGGCAACTCTCCGAGGAACGTTTCCAGCCGCGGCAAATCCTTTTTCATGTTGGGCGGTAACTGAAAGAGCACTGGGCCCAATTGGTCCTCTAGTACCGCTGCCATTTCCAGGAAGTATTTCGCGTCGTCGCCTGCTTCTTTCAGTCGCTTGAAATGCGTGATGCGTTGCGGCGCCTTGAGTGAAAAGCGAAAGGTCTTCGGCACCTGCTCTTTCCAGTTTTCCAACGTGCTTTTTTGCGGTAAGCGGTAGAAGGTGGCATTTATCTCAACCGTGCTCAAACGCTCGGAGTAAAAGCGCAACATTTCCTTGGCGGGAATTTTTTCGGGATAGAAGCTTCCCTTCCATTCTTTATAGCTGTAACCGCTGGTGCCGACGTGAAGAGTCATGGTTATGGGAATCCGGGAAGCTGCAAAACACTCATCGCCATTTTCTTCTGACGGCGTTAGCTAAGCGAGCTTTGCGGTCATAGTGCTGGTAAGCCGTTGTCGCGTCAAGTGCTTCTGTGATACACAAGCGGCACCAGAAGCGACGCCTTAATTGATTCCGCGAGCACGCGCAAGGTCTATGTCTACAGCCACAAACATCGAATCTCTGCAACAGGAAGACCGAGTCTTTCCCCCGCCGCCAGAATTTTCCGAAAGAGCTCACATCAAATCGATGGCCGAATTGGAGCGCCTGTGTGCCGACGCCAGCGCTGATCCGGAAGCCTTCTGGGCGCGCATGGCTGAAGAGCTGCATTGGTTTAAGAAGTGGGACACGGTTTTGAACTGGCAACCGCCGCACGCCGAGTGGTTCGTGGGTGGGCGCATCAACGTTTCTTACAACTGCCTTGATCGCCATTTGCAAACGTGGCGGCGCAACAAGGCGGCATTAATCTGGGAAGGAGAGCCGGGCGACGGACGCACTTTAACTTACCAACAACTTCATACCGAAGTTTGCAAATTCGCGAACGTACTTAAGCGTTCTGGAGTTGAGCAGGGCGATCGCGTCGCGCTTTACCTGCCCCTGATTCCCGAGTTGGCGATCGCGATGCTGGCGTGCGCGCGCATTGGCGCCACGCACTCCGTTATCTTCGGTGGCTTCTCAAGCGCGGCCTTGATCGATCGTATAAACGATGCGAGTTGCAAACTGGTGGTGACCGCCGATGGCGGCTGGCGGCGTGGTAAAGAAGTGAAACTCAAACCGGCCGTGGATGAAGCTCTGAAACAAACCCCTTCCGTCAAAAGTTGCATCGTCGTACGTCGCACCGGCGAACCTGTTCACATGCAACCGGGCCGTGATCATTGGTGGCATGAGCTGATGGCGAATGCCGACTTAACCTGTCCGGCCGCAGAGTTGGATAGCGAGCATCCGCTCTACATTCTTTACACTTCCGGCACGACCGGAAAACCCAAAGGCATTCTCCATACGACTGCCGGCTACCTGTTGCAGGCGCACCTGACGACAAGGTGGGTCTTTGACCTCAAGGACGAAGACATCTACTGGTGCACCGCTGACATAGGCTGGGTTACTGGTCATAGTTACGTCGTGTATGGACCACTCTCAAACGGCGCCACCGTTTTAATGTACGAGGGCGCGCCAAATCATCCCGAGGCCGATCGCTTCTGGGATATTATCGAACGTCATCGCGTCAACATTCTTTACACGGCTCCGACTGCTATTCGCGCCTTCATCAAATGGGGCGAGCAGTGGCCGCTCAAACACGATCTATCGAGCCTCCGTTTGTTGGGGACGGTGGGCGAGCCAATAAACCCGGAAGCCTGGATTTGGTATCACCAGATCATCGGCAAGGGGAAGTGTCCGATCGTCGATACCTGGTGGCAAACAGAAACAGGCGCGATCATGATCACGCCGCTGCCTGGCGCGACGCCCACGAAACCCGGTTCTGCAACGAAACCATTTCCGGGAATTGAGATGGCCGTGATGACGCGCGATGGAGAAGAGGTAGGCGCAAACGAAGGCGGCTATCTGGTAATCAAACGTCCCTGGCCGTCAATGCTGCGGACCATCTGGGGGGACGACGAACGTTACCGCGAGCAATATTGGTCCCAAATTGAAAACATCTACTTTGCCGGCGATGGCGCCCGGCGCGATGCAGACGGCTACTTCTGGATCATGGGACGCATCGATGATGTGATTAATGTCAGCGGACATCGGCTGGGAACGGCGGAAGTAGAAAGCGCATTGGTTTCGCACGAAGCAGTTGCAGAAGCAGCCGTGGTGGCGCGGCCTGATGAATTGAAAGGATCTGCAATCGTCGCTTTTGTCACCCTGGAAGGTTCGCACGAGCCCTCAGAACAATTAAACGCAGAGTTGCGCGCGCACGTGACCAAAGAGATTGGCGCGCTGGCTCGACCTGACGACCTGCGCTTTACCGACGCTTTGCCAAAAACGCGATCCGGCAAAATAATGCGCCGCTTGTTGCGCGAGATTGCGACCAGTGGCTCTGTCGCCGGTGACGTTACCACGCTGGAAGATTTTTCGGTGCTGGAGAAACTAAGGACTGCAGAAGAGTAGTTCTGGTGCTTTGTACTTGTGCTTGGTGCTTGGTACTTGGTGCTTTGTACTTTGTACTTAGTGCTTGGTACTTAGTGCTTTGTACTTAGTGCTTTGTATTTAGTTCTTTGTAGTGCTTCAATCTTGTTTGTTTCTCAGCTTTGGTTTTGACTACTGTCTACTGTCTACTTACTGCTGTCTACTGTCTACTGTCTAGTGACTTGCCTTAGCGCTTTCGTCTGCCCAAGGAGTAGAAAATAATGTCTCGTCATTTAGAATCAGAAACTCGTTCAGGACCACGTTATCTAGTATCATTCGAAGTGCGCGCGGAGTGGGATGAGGCTGACGGCTCGCATGTCGTAGTTCAGGGCACCACGGAAAATGTCGGACCTGAAGGCACACTGGTCCATCTGCCGCGCCAGCTGCCGGATGTTGGTAGCCGGGTGCGCCTGGAAGTGGAAGGCGAAGACGGCCAGAAGTTACAGGTAATTGCCGAAGTGCTGCGGATTGAACGCAACCCGGGTCATCCCCTAGCGGCGCTGCAACTGCTCGGCGAGACAAACGAATGGAAGGGACTAATTTGGGAACCAGCAGCGCCGCGTGTAACTGCGCCGCCGCCGCCGGTGGTTGAAGATGAAGAAGACGACGAAGAGGACGACGACTTCGCAAACTGAAGGGAGTTTTCCCATGAACTCACCCAACAGTACTTTACCCGACCATGACCGGCGCAAGTATCCGCGCTATTACGTTAATACGCGCCTGACTTTGGCTATTGAAGACGAAAGCCTGCATGAATCGATTGGCTTAGGGGAACCGGGCGACATTAGTCTCGGTGGCTTGCGCGTTTGTAATCTGCCGGCTTGTCCGAATGTCCGAGTAGGCGATCAACTGGCACTATTACTTATCGATCAGGAAGATGCGCTTCCTTTGCGGGGCGCGGTGGTCCATCACGCCACACCCGACACGTTTGGCGTCGAGTTTCGCAGCGTCACGCCTACCGAACAAAAGGCCGTGGGCAGTATTATTGCCAGGCTCTACACCTAAGCGATTCAATAATGCACGAACCGGAAACTAAAGAGATTACCAGCACAGCCGCGAAAGTCGCCGCTGACGCGTCCTGGCCGCAGACCAGAGTTGTTTTGCGGGTGATCTTTATCGTGATCATGGTGGCGGCGTTACTCTGGATAATCGTAAAACTGACAGGCGTCATTCTGCTTCTGGTTTTCTCGGTTTTCTTCGCTTACTTCGTTTCACCCTTAGTCGAATTCCTGCGCCGTCCGCTGCGCATCGCCGGGCGCGAGCGCGCCATGCCACGCGCCCTGGCGATCACTCTTTCCTACATCCTCATTGTGGCGGTAGTTGTGGCTGGGGTTTATTTCCTGGCGCCACAGTTAGGTAACCAGTTTCCTGAGTTTACTGAACAAGCGCGCGCTTACTGGATTGCGGTGGGCACCAGGACGCAGGGCTTTGTCGAGTACTTTCGTTCGCATCGCATGCCGGGGCCGCTGCTCGATGCAATCAACGGCGCCATTCCCGGCGTGATCGAAAGAGTTAGTCAAACGGTGAGCGCGGTGCTGTCGAGTATAGCCGGATGGGTAATTTATATACCCTGGCTTGTTCTTATTCCCATCTTGAGTTTTTTCTTTTTGAAGGATGCTGAAACATTCAGACGTTCCGCCCTGCAGATGTTGCCAAAAGGAAGATGGCGCTGGCGAGGTGACGAATTTTTCCAGGACATCAACAGCACTCTCGCTGCTTATATTCGGGCTCAACTTACTGCGTGCCTGTTTATTGGCGTTGTTTGCGCGCTGGGCTTCACCTTGTTCGGTTTACCAAGTCCGGTGGTGCTGGGACTAATTGCCGGCATCTGTGAATTTATACCTTTAGTAGGTCCATTGTTCGTGGCAATCATCGCGGCGATTGCAGCCCTGTTGCACGGCGGCACCTTCCTGGCTTTCCTGGTGTTGGCTTTTCTGGCGGTGTTGCGCGTTGTGCAGGACTATGTTGTCTATCCGCGTTTGATTGGCCAGGGAATTCATCTGCACCCGTTGGCGGTGATCATCGCGATACTTGCGGGTGCGGAGCTGGCAGGCATTGCCGGAATCTTTCTTGCGATCCCGGTGGTGGCAATTCTCACCGTGAGTTACCGGCATTGGCTTGAGCACCGCGGCAGTGAAGGCCTGGCGGATCTTCTGGAACCAGCACCCGCGACAGCAGCCACCCAGGCAGCTGGAACGACTGCACACGGTTTGCGCGAGCATCCAACTTCTGAGACTACTCCGGAAGACATGACGAGCGCACGTCCAGACCTCACTACCGGCGAACTCAAGATGCCAGTACAGGAATGATGTGGCCAGACTCAGTCGGTGATTTAGGTCTAAACAACAAAACCACTAACTAAATTTTGCCGGCTCTCATGGAGAACGACCAACTTCAAGAAAGTTGTAATCCAGAATCTTCGACGCGTAGCGTCTGTGTGAGTTTAGCCCGGCGTTTCAACGCCGGGATCGTATCCTTGTTTGTTCTCGTCGCGTAGTGACGATTGAGGTTTCGTTTCAAGTGTCGCTACGCGACGCGAACACTTCATGGAGCGTTCCCGGCCTTAAAAGGCCGGGCTAAATTCGTACTGACGCTACGCGTCGAAAGACAGATACCGACTCTATCTAATGTGATCAGAGTTTGCTAAGAGTCTGAGCCACTAACCGCGGGTTTCCATCAGATCAATAAAGCGTTGAAAGTGATGCGCGGCATCGTGAGGGCCGGGCGCGGCTTCGGGATGGTATTGCACTGAAATTATGGGCAGCGTCTTATGGCGCATGCCTTCGACGCAACGGTCGTTGAGATTGATGTGCGTCACCTCAACCTCCGCCGGCAGGCTATCGGCCTCGACCGCAAATCCGTGGTTATGAGAAGTGATTTCTACCTTGCCGTCCCCGGTGTCCTGGACTGGCTGATTTCCGCCGCGATGCCCGAAGACGAGCTTAAATGTCTTGCCGCCAAATGCGCGGCCCAGCAACTGATGGCCGAAACAAATGCCGAAAGTCGGCACCGTAGTCTCGATCAGGTAGCGGATCTGCTCTACCTCGCGATCCATTGACGCCGGATCGCCTGGTCCATTGGAAAGAAATATTCCATCCGGCTGCAGCGCCAGCACTTCAGCGGCAGACGTCGAAGCAGGCATTACTGTTATGCGACAACCACGCGCCGCCAGCTCGCGCAACGAGTTCCGCTTTACGCCAAAGTCATAACAAACCACGTGAAAACGCTCATCACCCTCCGGCGTCACTTCGTAAGGTTTCTCAGTGGTAACAACGCTTGCCAGTTCACGATTTTCCATCGATGGCGACTGCCGCGCTTTGGCAATCAAACTATCCGGATCGAGATCCGTGGTTGAAAGACAAGCGCGCATCGCACCTTTGTCGCGGATATGTCTTACCAACGCACGCGTGTCAATGCCTTCAATCGCGACAATGTTCCAGCGCTTCAAGTAAGCGTCGAGTGTTTCACTCGCGCGCCAACTCGAAGCCATGCGGGCTGCCTCGCGCACCACAAAGCCTTCAACCCAGGGCCGTGAAGATTCTTCGTCTTCGCTGTTTACACCGTAATTGCCGATCAACGGGTAGGTCATGCAAACGATTTGCCCAGCGTAAGAGGGATCGGTCAACACTTCCTGATAACCAGTCATGGAAGTGTTAAAGACCATCTCGCCGCAACCCTCGCCTTCAGCCGCCCACGAGCGGCCACGAAACGTGATGCCGTCCTCGAGGGCAAGTAACGCTGGAGCCTGGTTTCTAAGTGTCATTTCTGTTTATTGTCCAAAGTCCAGTGTCCAAAGTCTGTTTAACCCGGCATGCCTTTGTGATTGGACCTTGGACTTTGGACATTGGACTTTGGACTAGCCTGCTACTGACTACCCTTAATAAACTGCTGCGCCTCATTGAGCCAGCGCTTATCCGCGCGATACTTGTAGGCTGGCGCAGTCTTCACGGCATCAATGCAAGCCTGCATCGAACTCGTCGCTTCACGATTGTGACCGAGGCCGGCATGCGCGCGACCCATCAAATAAAGACCTTCCGGATCGGATGGTCGCTGCTCAAGAAATTGTTCAAGAGCATTGCGCGCGTCTTCAAACTGCTCGGCGGCGATGTATGTCGCACCCACTTCGCGCCAAATTTCGTGCTGGCTATGCGAGCGGTCACGCGCTACCACCTGCTCAAAGTTCTTAATCGCGTCGGCAAATCGCTTCTGGATCCGGGCGATGCGTCCCAGCTGGTAATGCGCGTCAACCTCTTCCTCGTCGATCTGGATCGCACGTTCGAACCGTTCACGCGCCGCCGCGAGTTCGCCGCGCTGCTGGTGAATCAGACCAAGGTTGTAATGGGCTGAAGCGTCAGCCGGATTAAGCGTGGCAGCTTCGAGATTTTGTTTGAATGATTCGCGCGCGCGTTGCGAACGCGTCACCTTGGTGATGTACCCACGAATCAAGATGAAGAGGATTATGAGCAGGAACGGCGAAGCCAGGATGGGACTCAGCAGCAGCGCCCACACCGGCGAGATGAATACAGCCAGCACCAGCCCGATCACTGAGATAGCGCCAGCGCGCAGTAGCGAAATGCGGAACACTTCGCGCACGGCCCAAATGGCAGCCAGGAAGAAAAAGGTGAGCTTTACCGTGCGAAAAAGTCCGGCGGCCACCAGTTGAGGATCACGCAGCGTTGATTGTAGTTGCGCGCGTAAATCGTCGGGCAGGCGAAACATGCTTTCAACCTGGGCTGCTGACTGAAACGACTGCGCGACATACGCGGCCTGTATGCCGCTGAAGTAAAAGAAAAGAGAGATCGGTATAGCAACTAAATTGGCTATAGCTAGGCCGTAAAGAAAGGTTGAGGCCAGCGATGCGTATTCCTGTTGCAGCAGCAAACTAAAACGGCCGCGACGTTCAAAGACGTTAGCGACAAACGCGAACAGCGGCACGAGTATTCCACCGATCAACAAAAGCGAAAGCGTCGACTGAAACAGCAAACGCACCACCGCGCCTGGGCCACCCCATAAAAAACTTCGGTTCCCTGACAGCAATTGCGTTATCGAGTAGTAAGCTAGTTGACTGATGAAGGCCAGCAATGCCATGCCGGCGAGAGGAGCTCGATCGCGAACCTCACGCAGTCCGCGGATCGGTGCATAAAAAATCATCAGGGCCAAACGTAACCAATCAAGCGCGCTCACTTCAATTTCTCAGTTTCAGCATGGGAATTAGGGTGGGAAGTTTACTGTCGGTTCCGTTGTCGGATGGAATCCGGTTGGAGCCGGCGAAGAAATGTTTTCGTGGTGGATTATGCTGATTGCGGACAGCGGCCAGTAACGAAATAACGCCTTGCCATAAATGTATTTTTTTGGCACCAGCCCCCAGCTACGCGAGTCGTATGAATTGTCGCGATTGTCACCCATCACGAAGTAATAGTTTGGGCGAACATAAACAGGCGCCTGGCTCTTTATTGCCAAATTGTACCTATGGTCGAGATAAGTTTCGTCGAGGTCGCCGCCGTTTATGCGCACAATTCCATCCCGCACTTCCACCGTATCCCCGGGCAAGCCGACGACCCGCTTGATGTAACTCTTTGAGGGATCGTCGGGATACCAAAACACGACGATGTCGCCGCGCTCGACTTTCGGCGCCCAGCGATACTCGTCGTAGTAGATTAGTTTGTTAACAAAAATGCGTTCGCCATCGTGCAGCCGCGGCAGCATCGAAGTGCCTTCGACCTTGACGGGCTGGACGATAAAGACAACCACGAGGGCCGCGATCATCAAAGCAAAAATCAAATCCCGCAGCAATAGACGGCCTTCGGCCCACAAGCTTTGCCTGGACGCCTGCTCAGGCCGATGCACCTGAATGTCTTTGTCGTCGGTAATGTGAACGCCACCGAAAGGCGGGGGACGACGAGTTCTAATTCCTAACATTGACGCAGCCGCTGCGGCTTGTCCTCCGATTCAATGCATTTGATGCAACCAGCTTGAGGTTAGCTTTCGACAGATAGCTTGTCAAACATCACCGCTGGCTAATGTTTGCCGTCGGATTTGCCGTTGCGCTTTGCAATTCTGTTGATGCATTCGCGACCAAAAGCTGACTCGTTAAAGGCCGCTGACTGCAAACGGTTGACAGCCTTCGCTGCCGCTCTCTATCATCGCTGCCTACAAGTTCGGCTCGAAAATTCTCCCATTGAGACGCGAACGGAGGCTTAAGGCCGTGATCAAACTAGACATCATTAACCGGGTGGCGGAAAAGACCGGTGTTCCCAAGATGAAAGCCGAACAGGCGGTGGATGCGCTTTTTCATTCGATGAAGGAGGCACTGACGCGCGGCGAACGGATTGAGTTACGCGGGTTCGGTGTCTTTGTAGTCAAGCCGCGTAAGCGCGGCGTCGGCCGCAATCCCCGAACTGGCGAAGAGGTTGCGATCCCGTCAGGCAAGACGATTCGTTTCAAGCCGGGAAAAGATTTGCAGGTGAGCGACGATGTCGGGCTTGCACCGGATGCCGATGCGGACGTTTTGGATTTTTAAGCGAGTTGGAACTATTCAGTTTCTCAGAAGAGGCTAGAGCACTGCGGCGCAGGTCGTGGCTCTAGCCTCAAATGTTCAGGGAGGACGTTCCCCCGCAAACTCACCGTTTGCGCGACAGCAAATGTCAGAATCAGCGCAAACAATTCCGCCGATTTTTCCGGCTCCATTCATTGCCATGCCGCGAGCACATCGGCCGACGGCTCGTGAGTGGATCAGGCATTCAGCACTTCTCCTGATCACTTTTGTAACCACAACTTTCGCGGGCGTAGTCATCGCCGCGCCGGAATTGCCTGTTCCTGAGCCGGTACTCTCGGGCTGGCTGAGTTATGTCACGTATATACCGGAATACTACCTGCTCATCGTTACTTCCCTGCTTTCGTTTTCACTTCTTCATCCGGTTATCTTTGTTGCTGCGATTAGCTTCTCGATTTCTCTGCTGGCAATACTTACGGCGCACGAGATGGGCCACTACCTTGCCTGTCGCTACTACGGCGTAGACGCAACTTTGCCCTTCTTTATTCCGGCGCCACCATTGTTTCTGGCTGGGACCTTCGGTGCGTTCATCAAAATGAAGTCGCCCATTCCCTCACGTCGCGCGCTGTTCGACATCGGGTTGGCCGGCCCACTGGCAGGCTTCGTCATGCTCGTTCCCTTTGCCATAGCGGGAATCCTGACGCTGCAACCCGCGCCCCCGCCGATTGACGGTACGACAATTGTTTTTAACGATCCACTTCTGTTTCACATATTTGCGAAAGCTACGGACGCAAATCTCACCGATGCAGCACCCAATCCGTTTTACATGGCTGCCTGGATCGGACTGCTGGTAACGAGTTTGAACTTAATGCCGGTGGGCCAACTCGATGGCGGGCATGGAACGTTTTCTGTATTCGGTCAACGGGCACACAAGCTCATCGGCAGAATTGCATTTGTAGCAGTGGCGTTGATGTCTGTGCTGGGATTCGTCTGGCACCGCAGTCCGAGTGGTTTTCTTTACACGGTGCTGTTGGCGGTTATGTTAAAGGTGCGGCATCCGGCGCCAGGGCATATGGAACCGTTGGGTGCAGCGCGAATTGTAATGGCGATCATCACCTTACTAGTTTTCGTCCTCTCGTTTGTGCCGTTCCCAATCACGCTGACGTAAGCGCGTTGGTAAAACCTGCGCTTATCCAATTGCGGCTTCCGGTAACAACCCTTTAATCTCACGGACCATGCGGTTCACTTCATCTTGATCGGCGAGCGCGATCATGAAGAACTTGTAGCCTTCGTGGAAACAGATGACGCCGTTGGCAAATAACCAAACGCCGCCGAGAAAAGGATTTCCGCCTACCAGCCAACTAATCGGCGCGCCAGCCAGGCCGCCCGGCGAAACAATCTGCGCAAACATTACCGCACCCGCTGCGCAACTAAACGCGCCGAGTAATGGCGCGCCCACATACTTGGTAATGTTACGTTCAAACTCAACGCGGCTGCGCTCCGCTTCCGTAAGTTGTCCCTGAGCAATTAACTCTTCCTTCTTGCGCAGGTAGCTGTCAAAAGTCTTGCTTAGTTTGCGTACTCCAAAAATCGGCAGTGCAGAGTGTGTCAGCCAATGCGGATGCGCGCCAAGAAGTACGGCATCCATGCCGGGGAATGCCGTGCCCAGGCGTATGCCAAGCACGAGCGAGAACGAAACCGCGGCGGCCTTGCCTGGGTTTTCTTTAATCCACTCGCGGGCTTTCGCGACACCAACACTTGCCGCTGCCGAAGCGCGCGTGAGTTTCGCACCCGTGTCGTAGACTTTCGAAGCCCGATCGTAATAGTTCTTCGCATCGCCCAGCACATCGCCGGCTTTTTTTCCCGCGTCGCCGGCTGCGTCGCGAATCACCCCACCGGCTTTCTTTGCGCCGCGCACTGCATCGTCCGTCGCGCGCCGTGCCGTTTCGCCGAGATTCCCTTCGTTCGCAAAACGCTCGGCCTCTGCGCGCAACTTATCCGCTCCCGAACTCAGGCTTTCGGCACCGCGTTTCGCTGCGTCGCCAGCGGCTTTCGTTCCTTCATCCATCAGGTCTGAAATCGCATACTTCTCATCAAGTTCGCGAGCTTTGCGCTTGACGGTTTTTTGCCATTCGTCGATTTTGTCTTTGTAATCTGCCATTTTCTCAAATCTCTACCTTCAATACGAAACCAGGTTCTGGTATCTGTACGACCATCCCAGGGGTCCGGTTTCACTGGATCAGCGGGTTGGGCGTTCGGATGCAATAATCTTGCGCGGCTAAGTGCTTCATGTTAGAGTTCGGTTATTCAATAGTTGTCTGCTTTACAGCGACTCGCCTAATATTGAAAGCCGTACAATAACTGAAGCAGTTTCTAACCTCGGGCGCACCAGCAGGGTTTCCTTACAAATAACCGGAAGCGTTCAGTTTAAAGCAACGCTAGTATCTGTCGCCGTCAACTAAAACCTAGCCTCTAAGCAATTACTATGAACGACAAAGACGTTAAGGCAAAACTCCCCGGAAGCGCTCGCGATCTGCCGGTGGCAGACCGTTTGGCAGTTGTTCGCGGCCTGGAATTCGGCGCTGATTTGGTTCCCGCCGTGAGTGCGAAACTTGCCGAGCAATCCCGAGTCGTCGAGTTTCGACGACGGCGGTTCATATATCGCGCTGCCGAACAAGCTGACGCGCTTTTTGCCATTATCAAAGGGCGCATAAAACTCTGCCGCATCGAACCGCACACCGATCGCGAAGCCGTGATTGATATTCTGCCCGAAGGCTCGCTCTTCGGCGAGTCTGCTCTTTACTCCAGCGCCGGTCTCCGCGAAAACTCAGCTATTGCGTACGAAAGCTGCACCTTGCTGAAAATACCGGCAGAGCATTTCAAGTTGACGATGGCAGAAGATCAGGGGTTGCGCGATTACACTCTCCGTTTAATCGGACAACGGCTCGATCATGCCGAACAGCGTCTTGCTGACTTTGCCCTCAATGCAATTCCCGCGCGGGTCGACCGTTTGCTGGCAGACTTTTCCGACCGTTACGGTGTGCGCGAATCTAACGGCGTGCTGATCGATATTCCTTTGCCTCACCGGGAAATTGCTTCCATCGTTGGGTCCACTCGTGAAAGCGTCACGGTTCGCTTGAACGCAATGCGGCGCGAGGGTACGATCGAATTCGTTAACCGAAAAATTCTGATCAAGCGACCCGAGTGGCTGTTGCGCGAAGCAAGACTCGTCAACTAGAACTCAGGCACAACAACCTGCTCCATGAAGTGTCCTACGTGTAACAAGCGTATCGAATGGGATGACAATCCTTTTCGTCCCTTTTGTTCCGAGCGCTGTAAGTTAATCGATTTGGGGCGCTGGGTGAGCGAGGAATATCGCGTTCCGGGCAAGGCTGTGACTCCTGAACCCGTCGAGGATGATGAAACTCAGGGCGGCATGGAAACAAACATTTCCGAGTTCAATTTTTAGCTGCTGATTTTCAAAAGCAGTCTAAACAGCAAAGATCGCAATCTTATTTTTGTCCGCCAGCTCGATCATTTGCTCTCGATCAAACATTAGAGTCTTGCCGGCATTCAGGCAAAGGCAAGTAGCCCCGGCCTGCACCATCGTTTCAATAGTGGGAATGCCCACCACGGGCACATCAAACCTCATATCCTGATTGGGCTTTGCCAGTTTCAAAACGGTTAGCGGGCCGCTGCTGAGATTCGCCCGGCCACGCGAGCCTCCATGGCCATTTATTATTTCACCCGCACGTAGGATGGTTGCATCGGTGCCTTCCATCGCTTCAATTGCCACACAAGCTTTGCCCCGAACTACAATTGTTTGGCCCAGATCCAGCTCTGCAATTTGTTCCGCGACTTCCAGGCCGTACTCACTGTCTGCACGCTCCGCTGAGCTCGGCTTACGACGTGTAAGTGTGCCCACCGCCGGTAAAGCATCCTGAAGAAAACAGGTTGAATCGATCAGATCGATGCCTTCGCTTGCCAATTCCGCAGCAATGCCGCCGATGAGCGAAGTTGTGTTTCGTCGTGGCAGTTTCAAAAGCATTTTCAACATGCGCGCATCAGGCACAGCACGACTGAATAGCTGCACATGCTTGACCTGACCGGCCATGATCGCTTTTTCCACGCCTTCGCCCTTGAAAAACCGAATCATCTTTCCGAGTTGACCGATGCCCACCCAAACCAGCCGGTCTACTTCCTGTTCAATCTTCGGATCTGTCTCTTCCCGAATTGCCGCAACGGACAGCGACACGCCGGCCCGGCGCGCCCCGTCGACGACCATGAACGGGAACCGGCCGTTGCCGGCAATTAATCCGTAACGCATCTTGAAAGGATGAATGATGAAGGATGAAGAATGAAAGTACCAGAAGCGGATAAAAGCATTGGGCCGAAACAATAGGACGGGAGCAGGGGTGCGCTAAGCGGGGGAGGTGTCTTTTTCTTCATCCTTCCGCCTTCATCCTTCATCCTTACTTAATCACTCCGCGCTTTGAAGTCTCAATAAACTGCACGAGATATTGCACTTCTTCAGAGCCGGTTAGCTCCTGTTGAATTTTTTCGAGCGCCTGGGAAGTGTTTAATTTTGCAGCAAGCAACAGATGGAATGCATGACGCACCGCCTCGATCGCTTCCGGCGAATAACCGCGTCGTTTCATTCCGGTAGTATTCAGGCCATAACAGTGCGCGTGGTTGCCGACGGTCAGCGCAAACGGCAGCGCGTCCTTAACCACTACCGAGTAGCCACCTACATAAGCCTCGCGGCCAATCCGGCAGAATTGGTGCACCCCGGAGTAGGCGCCAACATTGGCATTGTTTTCAATCGTCACGTGACCGGCAAGGGTGGCTGCGTTGGCCATAATCACGCCGTCACCAATGATGCAGTCATGCGCTACGTGGGCCTGGGCCATAAGCAAACAGTCATCGCCGATTTGCGTCTTCATGCCACCGCCAGTCGTGCCGCGATGAATAGTCACAAATTCGCGAATGTGGTTGCGGCGGCCGATGCGGGTTTCCGAAGGTTCACCTTTATACTTCAAATCCTGCGGCGCAAGGCCGATGGAAACAAAAGGATATACGCGGGTGCCGGCGCCGATAGAGGTGCGACCTTCGACGACGCAATGCGACTCTAACCTGACGTCGTCCTCCAACTCGACTTCATCGCCAACGATGGAATACGGGCCAATGTAACAGCCGCTGCCAATGCGAGCGAGGCGGCTGACAACGGCACTTGCATGGACATTATTGGACTGGGTAGCAACTGCCATACTTTGATTGGATAGCGGAAAGAGGTACTTAAACTCTATCGGACAGCTTCAGACGGCCGAGGCGCGATCGGCAATTACGCTCATAATATCGGCATCTGCCACCAGTTGGCCGTCCACTTTTGCCTCACCATGCATGCGCTGTATGCGCGAGCCGATGCGCAGCGCGGTAACTTCAAGCGTCAATGTGTCGCCAGGGACGACGGGTTTGCGAAAGCGCGCCTCGCGAATTCCGGTGAACAGCACCAGCTTCGAATCGCGGTCCTCGATTTCGCGCAGCGCCAGGACCGCGCCTACCTGCGCCAGCGCTTCTACCACCAGGACGCCCGGCATGACCGGCGCACCGGGGAAGTGGCCCTGAAAGAACGGCTCGTTGATACTGACTTGTTTGATACCTACGATGCGCTCGCGCGGCACCAGTTCAATTATCCGATCGACTAACAGGAAAGGATAACGGTGCGGCAGTAATTCTTGAATGGCTTGTGAATCGAGAACAGTTGGCATGATGTAAAGAGACGCGGGACGCGGAACCAATTGCCGCATCACCGCGTCTGGAAGCTCACGTGGTTTTCACCGCAAGTTACTGCGGCGGAGTGACTGATGCGGTCGCAGGATTCTTGCTGTTGTACTCGTTAATGAAAGCGCGAGTTATGTCTATGGCTTCAGCGCCATAGACCAGCGGCACCTGGCTGGCGTCGATTATTACGTTGATGTTCCGTTGCTTTGCATAAGTCTCGAGCGCTTTGCCGATGTCGTCCTGAAGCGGCTGAAAGATATCCTGCCGGCGCTTGTTGTAGGCGGTCTGAGCATCTTCGCCCTTGCGTTGATAATCCTTTTTCAATTGTTCAAGCGTATCGATCTTTGCCTGAATTGATTTCGGATCAACAACAGAGCTGGCAGCTTGCGCCTGGCTCACTTCGTTGGTCAACGTTGTGATCCGCTGTTGCATTGTTTGCAGTTCAGTCTGACGCGGCTGAAACTCGCGGTTCAGTGTCGTAACCAGAGTAGTGAATCGGGCTATGCCGGTCTTCGCGTCCAGAAAAGCATCCGAGTAAATTAAGGCTATCTTACTTTCGGGAATGCTTGCGCTGGTTTGCGCGGGGGTCTGGGCCCCAGCTGCGGGCCGTGTTTGCGCGAAAGCGGTCGAAAAAGTCAGCGCCAGCACAAACGCCAGGGCCGATAAAAGGCGATCTATCTTCATAACTTTCTTGTAATACTCCTTAAATCAAAGCGGTAGGTCGGTCAACTGACTTAGTTGTTCAGACGCCCCCGCAGGTTGGCTTCAAATGATCAAAAGGTGCGTCCAACGCTGAAGCGGATAACTCTCTTTTTCTCATTAAAGAAAAACGGAAACCCGTCGATAATCTGATCGTTCCGGGCGTTTGGATTATAAGCAAAGATCAGGCGAAAAGGCACGTTGATGACCGGGACCTGGACGCGGATCTCCGCACCTATGCTGGATCGAAAGTCGCCCAGCTTGGCGAATAAACTCTGCGAAAGCCGCACATTAGTGTTGGTTTGTGCCTGGCCGCGCAGGAATACGGATTGAAAACCAAACGGCAGGCCGGTAAACGGATCGAACGGGCCGAGGCTGCGCGCGTTATCGAGCTCCTGCGTCGTTATGAGACGATTGTCGCGCATGACCAGAGCGCTACCGCCAACCAGCGCCAGGTCTGTATTGGCATTACAAGCCGCCAGTGTTGACAAGCTGGCGAAAACGAACCCGCCCGGCGCTCGATCACAAGCCACAAATCCAACCGTACTCAGGAAAGGCTGATCGTCAAGAAAATTGCTGGAGAATAGCTGGTCATTCTTTGAGCGTAGATTGAAGGCGGATCCCACGTCGGCAAATGCCGCCACACTAACAGTGCGACCAATGATCGGAATTCGGTATTCAAAATTTCCGAGCAGTTGCGTATCAGCACCGACGGGTGTGTATGAACGCTGCAACTGAACAACATTATTGCCAGTCGGTCCGGTGAAGACGCCAACATTCGCCAGTGAAGCCGGCACTCCAGGGATTGCAACGGGTGCGCCCGAGGGATTAGAGGCGATCACCACGTTGCGCGAAGTCACAAAGGTATCCAGCGGCGCAAGCGGCGTAATAGAGCGGACGTTGTAACCGCGAATACTAAATTCATCGCCGAGGAAGAACCGCTCGAAGATAGGAATTCCATCAACAAACGCCAGCGAGTTTGCGCTCTTCACTTTCGCGCTGGTAGCAAAGCTGCCGATGGTCGACGCAATGATACGAAAACCGAATACGTGCGGGCGCTCGGAACGCTTATTACGTACAGGTATGAACTGCGTGTACGAAAGCGTCGGTTGATACGTGCGGACATCTCCACCCAGGCCTGCTAAAGCGGCCGAGAGTGAGACTTCTCTACCCGATGTCGGATCGATGCTCGCGTTACGCGTGTCGTAAACAAAACTAAGTGTGCCGCGACTGGTGATAATGCTCGGCTGGGAATAAATAACCGGAATGAACTGAGAAGAATTAGTCGCATCAGCATTCACTTCCGGATCCTTCACGCTCGATGTCGAGAATTGATACGACGCACCGATTCGCGAAAATTGAGTGAAGCGTCGTTTACGGTAAAACTCGGACAAAGGAGCACTGGCGAAGATAGTGGCGCCGTAGGAGGTGCGCGTGAATAGATTCTCTTCGCTGACGTTGAAGAAATCGATGGACGATCCGCTAAGCCCCTGCTGAGCGTTTAGGTTCTGCGAAAGAAAAGTTCCCTCGCCAAAGAATTTCTGAGTGGTAGCAAAAAGCGAAAAACCTGCGGTTATCGGACGATTCCTTATGTAGGGCTCGGTAAACGAGAACTGCAGGTACTTTTGCCGATTGCCAGCAGATATGTTGAGCGACAGAATTTCGCCGCGACCGAGCAGGTTATTCGTCGAATACTCAAGCCCAAAAAACGAGCCGCCTATACCCGACAAGCCGCCATTGAATGAGATCTGCTGGCGGCCGCGTTCAGTCACCTTCAGGTTGACATCGACAGTCGCTTCTTCCTGGTTTGTTTTGAAATCAGCGTCTTTGTCTTTATCGATTGGATCAAAGTAGCCCAGCTGATTGAGTTTGACGACTGAGTATTCCCAGGCGGTTTGGTTATAGATGTCGCCTTCGTTCAGTAATACTTCGCGGCGCAGCACGTTATCTCGCGTAAAGGTGTTGCCAATGAATTCAAGGCGGCGCAAGGAAAACTGTTTGCCTTCCTCGATCGTGATTACGAAATCCACGATGCCTTCGTTCGGTTTCTGCGGGTCATCCTTGAAGGTTGGGGTGGGCTCAGCCGTGTACTCGATGAACCCCTGCGAGCCGTAAACCTTTTTTAGATTCTCGTAAAGGGCTTTGCCGATCTTCTCGCCATTAGCCACGTCGTTCTTTTGCAATCCGATATAACCACGTATAGCTTCTTCCGAAAAAATTGAATTGCCTTCGATTTTCATCTCACCGACGCGGTAAAGCTTGCCCTCAGTAATCGGCACTGTCACCCGCAGCCCTTCATCGGTGGAAGAGAGAAACGGCAATGGCAGGATGGGGAATCCGGTCCGTCGGGGCCCAACTGATTCCACGCGCGGCTCACCGTGTCGCGCCTGAAGATACCCCTTCGAGCGCATGTAGTTGTCTACCTGTCTCAAGTCGTACTCAAGCTTTTCACGGTCAAGTATGTCCAGCCCCTTAAACCGCGTGATCAGCCCGGCTTCCTTGACATGCTTCATCGCGCCGCGAAGTTTCTTATCGCTGAAAGTCGTATTGCCTTCAAACTGAATTTCAACCACACGCACGCGGTCGCCCTCATTGATCACGAAGGTCAACGCCGTGGAAGTATTGGATACCTCTTCTCGTCTCTGTTCGATGGTGGCGTTAGGGTGGCCATGGGCGGCGAGCAGTTCCTTCAACACGCGTATGGCATTTCGGGCTTTGACGGGATCGTAAATACTCTCTTTCGAGATACCGACACGCCTTTCGCGAAAAGCTTTGAGCACGTCGGATTCCGGCACGCTCTTCAGCCCTTCAAACTGGAGATCACGAATGATTGGCAGCTCAGCAACTTCGAATATGACGTTTATACCGCCACGCGCGCCTTCTTCAGTTGAAACTCGGGTCTTCGTCTTATCAAAAAACCCCAGGGCCAGGATGGCCTGAAGGTCTCGCTGCACCTGTTGTTCGTTATAGGGATCTCCGGGGCGGGTTTGGATGTAGTAAAGGATGTCGTCTTTTCGCAGCCGGCGATTACCGGTGATGTCGACAGATTCTACAAGCCGTTGATTTTGCTGAGCAAAACTGGATCGGGGGAAGTAAACAATAGAGGCTAGCAGGACGATTCCGCTCACAAGCATGAGCAAAAACCCGCGATATGAATGCATATGAGCCTTTTCCCTCAGAGGTACTTACCGGATCTCGGACACTTCGGGGGAGCGCTGGATAGTTAAATTATCTTTTTGCGAAAATAAAGGTAAAACCCAACGGTATTGGTCTCGGTTGAAAACTTACTCAACGGGCTGTTGAAACCCTTTGATTCCGAAGCGCAACGCTCTCGTTGCCAAACCTTGTCCAGCAAAGTCGCGCATTATACCGAACCGGCGCTGTAAAAGTAAAAAGGCAAAGGAGAGAACAACTAAAGGCCCTGGATAGCCAGTTCTCGCCTTTGCCCCGTCTGTTTTACAGTCGTGGCGGTTTCGGACCGCGGCAATTAGTGAATTAGCAGAGCGTCGTCGGGGGTTTCCACTCCGACCGGCCGGTAATTTAGATCGTCGCCATCCAAAAAAACTTCAATCAAGGAGGTATCCCGGAGGTGGCCCTGAATCAGTGCTTCGGAGAGTGGATCTTCAACATATTTTTGCAGTGCTCGCCGCAGCGGTCTCGCTCCGTACGAGCGGTCAGCGCAAGTACGGTCGACAATCCAGCGCTTCGCTTCATCAGTCAGCCTAACCTCAAAACCGTGCCTCGTCATGGTGGCGTTAATCTGATCCAACTGTAATTGAATGACATCCAGCAACTCATGATTAAACAGCTCGTCGAAGATAATTATTTCGTCGAGCCGGTTAATAAATTCCGGATTGAAAGTCTGGCGCACCTGCGACATAACCATTTCTTCCATCTTCTCGCGCGACGCATCGCCACTTCCCTGGAAGCCCATTGTGGCCTTCTTCTGAATGAAGCGCGCGCCGATGTTTGAAGTCATGATGATGATGGCGTTTTTGAAGTCCACGGCGTTGCCCAGGGCGTCCGTTAGCAGACCATCTTCGAAAACCTGGAGCAGTACGTTGAAAATGTCCGGATGCGCTTTTTCTATTTCGTCAAACAGCAAAACTGAATAGGGCGCGCGCTTAATGCGTTCTGTTAACTGACCGCCTTCTTCATGCCCAACATACCCTGGCGGCGAGCCGATCAGCTTGGAGACTGAATGCTTCTCCATGAATTCCGACATGTCGAAACGAATCATCGAGCGTTCGCTGCCAAACAAGACCTGCGCCAGCGAGCGCGCCACTTCCGTTTTGCCAACACCCGTTGGACCAAGAAAAAGGAACGAGCCCACCGGTCGCAACGGATTTTTCAAGCCCGCGCGTGAACGGCGAATCGCGCGCGCCAGTGCCGAGATAGCCGGACGTTGCGATACCACACGCAGATGAAGCTCCTCTTCGATGCGTAAAAGCTTTTGCGTCTCTTCTTCCTTTAGCGAGGTAACCGGAATTCCCGTCCAGCGGGCAATCACTTCCTCCACGTCGTCCCGCGTCACCTGTGCGGACACCAGCTCCTCTTCATTTCGATCATGCTGAAGATTTGCAGCGTCACCGGGCTCGCTCGACCAATCGCTAATCTCATTCCAGTCGGCCAAACTTCCCTGTTCGCGCCGCACCCGCAGTTTGACTCGAGCTCCGGCTTCATCGATTACATCGATAGCCTTGTCCGGCAGGAAACGATCGGGAATATAACGATGCGACTGGTAAACGGCGGCTTCGAGCGCGTCGTCGGTGTAATGCACCTGGTGAAAACTTTCGTAGCGCTCGCGTACGCCATCCAGAATTTCAACCGCTTCCGCTTCAGTGGGCGGCGGAACTTTGACGGCCTGGAAACGACGCTCGAGTGAGCGATCCTTTTCGATCGACTTGCGAAACTCCGCCGGCGTGGTAGCGCCGATGCACTGAAGTTCTCCACGCGAAAGAGCGGGCTTCAAAATATTCGCGGCATCGAGCGACCCTTCCGCGGAACCAGCGCCAACCAGTGTGTGCAGCTCGTCGATGAAGACTATGTACTGCGGATTCTCTACCAACTCGCGCATGATCTGTTTCAAGCGCTCTTCAAACTGGCCGCGATATTTCGTTCCGGCAACGATCAACGAAAGGTCGAGGGAAAGAATTCGCTTGTTCTCGAGGAATGATGGCACCTCGCCGCGCACGATACGTTGCGCCAGGCCTTCGACGATTGCCGTTTTACCGACGCCCGGTTCGCCGATCAGCACTGGGTTGTTTTTAGTGCGGCGACAAAGTATCTGCACCACCCGTTCGATTTCAGCTTCGCGTCCAATCAGCGGATCCAGCTTATCGTTTGACGCGTCCTCGGTAAGATCGCGCGAGAACTCAATGAGGTGGGGCGTATCTTTTTTCTGCGAACTACGAGCATCGGCGCCTGACTGTCGCGCAATCTCATCGCGAACCGCATTAAGTCGCAGGCCGCGCTCATAAAGAATTTCCGCAGCCATCGAACGATCTTCGCGCAGCAGTCCGAGCAGCAGGTGTTCGGTGCCGATGTGACGGTGTTGCAGGCGGTCGCTCTCCTCGTGGGCGTAAGCCAATACGCGCTTGGTTTCGGGAGCCAAAGGCAGCTCGACCGAGGTCGAGATTTTCTCTCTGAGGAGTGTGCGACCTTCAATTTCTTTGCGAATTGATTCGATGGAAACCTGAGCGCGGGGGAAGAATCTGCCGGTGAGCGTCTTGTCTTCGCGCATTAAGCCAAGCAGAAGATGCTCGGGCTCAATAGCGGGCGCGCCAAACTGCGACGCTTCGTAGCGAGCGAAGAAGATAACCCGGCGCGCTTTTTCGGTATAACGTTCGAACATTCGGTTGTTATCGCTGCAAAGGGCCTAATGATTACCATGCCGGGCGAAGGATGAATCGCCCGGCAACGGCGGCATTATAACCTAACACTGAGAGTGCCAAAAGCTTTGTTTGGTTTCCTCCTTAATAAACTCGCAAACAACCTCTTTTTTCAGTATATGTCAGGTCTCAGAAGTCTTTCCTTGCTCCAGGGTCAGCCGGCGATCACAACGTTGCGCCAAATCCTGATTGTGTGTCGCAATAATGACGATGGCCGGACGCGAGGCGGCATAGGAAAGTAGGTCATCCGCTAATCGATCGCCGCTGTTCGAATCCAGGTTTCCGGTAGGTTCGTCAGCTAAAACCAGCACCGGCTGCGTAACCAATGCACGACAGACGGCCACGCGCTGTTGCTCGCCGCCGGAGAGATCGGTAACTCGATGAGACGCTCGAGCCGCTAGTCCCAACCGATCAAGCGCCTCCAGCGCCAGACGCATCGCTTTGGGCGCGTCGTGGCGGGCGATCGTCAGCGGTAAACCTACATTTTCGGCGGCCGTGAGATCCGACAGCAGATGATGAAACTGAAAAACAAAACCAACGCGGCGGCGGCGGTAATGCGCCAACTCAGCACGATTGGCCTTCTCAACTGCAAACTTACCGAGCCTGATATTGCCGTGATCGGGCGCCTCGATGCCGCCGATAAGGTGTAACAGAGTTGACTTGCCCGCGCCCGACGCTCCCACAATAGCGATCGTTTCGCCGGCCACTGCTGAGAAGGAGATCCCGCGTAAGACTTCGATGCGCTCCTCACTCGGCGACAAGAAAGTTTTGCGCACATCCGTGACCGCAAGTCCAAGGTCCAAAGTCGAAAGTCCAAAGTCCGCCACCTGAAAGGAGTCACTTATTCGGAAATCGAGCCGGTTGTCTTCCGACTTTGGACTTTGGACTTTGGACTTTGGACTCATGCTGTTGAGCATTGGACTTTATTGAGAGTTGCGGAGTAATTCGGCGGCCTGAATTCTTGACGCCGCGCGCGCCGGGTAAATGGTGGCGAGAATACTCAGGACGAATGCAACAACCGCCGCAAGGATGATGTTGTAACTCTTAAGATGTAAGGGCACGCTGCTGATGGAATAAACGTCGGCTGGCAAACTAATCATCTGGTAATGATTTGCCATGATCGTCGCGATGGCGCCTAGCGAAACTCCTGCTAATGCTCCACAAAAACCAAGGATTGCTCCTTCGATCACGAAAATAGTCATGATGCCATTTGGCGTCGCGCCCATTGCACTTAGGATCGCAATCTCCCGGCGTCGTTCCATTACCAGCAGGATCAGCGTGGTTGTGATGTTCAGCGCGGCAATCAAAACTATCAGCGCGATAATCATGATGCCGATGCGCCGCTCGAGCGTTAGCGCGGTAAACAACGGGCGATTCGCTTCCTGCCAATCAATTACCGCGTAGGCACTGCCGAGTTTCTGCCTTATCTCAGCCGAAGTTTGTTTGACATTGTAAATGTCTGCGACCTGCACACTGACAACTGAAGCCGCATGAGCATCGCCGGTGAAAGCTGCGATAGTGTCAAGCGACAGGAACATCCAGGTCGAGTCATATTCGAATAAGCCTGAGCGGAAAATCCCGGCGACGCGCACCCGACGACGATTAGAGTTTGAGGATAAAGCGGTTGGCTGCGCGACAATCACGTCCGCAGTATCGCCAACCTCCACGCCCATTCGCTCTGCTAACTCCGCTCCCAGCACAACGGCGGGCAAGGTTTGCTCGCCGGCGCCTCGGCCAAAGACTGGCTCAAGAGCACCCCGCACGATCGTGGCGGAAATGTCGCGAGTTACCTGGGCAGACGACTGATCTATGCCACGCAACACGCCATAGGCTGAACTCTTCGGTCCAATAATTACGGCGCCGTCATATGTAGTTCCGGCAGCGCCGGATACCCCGGCAACGCTCGCGACTGTCGCTGCGACTTCCCGATAATTTCCCAGCGGCTGGCCATCGCGCCGCATCACTGTGATGTGCGCGGTGCCGCGCAGTATCTTGTCGCGCAGCTCATCGCGAAAACCTTCGGCCAGGGCCAGCGCCACAATCAGCGATGCCACACCCGCTGCGATTCCGCAAACAGCAATCAGCGTTGTGGCGCGCGCCAGCCGGTGCTTTCGGCGGGAACGCAGATAACGCAGCGCCAGGAATATTTCGTAGGGCATATTGATAGTAGTTCAGAGTACAACCTTTGGGTTGCCTCGGTCCCACGGCGCAAACTGAAGTTTGGACTCTGAACTGCGGGCTAGCCATGAACTGCCGGACACTTCTTCGTATCTTCCGGCCGGTTTGCTGGCAGCAGTTTTTCAAGGTTGGGCCAATCCGTTGCGCCAGGTTCACGGCGTGGTCTTATCTCATAAATTGTTTCCGTAGCACGGCGAAAACTAAAACGCTGTTGCAAATCCACGATGGCAGAAATCTCGTCGCGTTGCCAGCCGCACGGCAACCACCAACGCGGGTCAGTGTCGAGGAAAACACGACGGCCCTGCGCCAGATAATTTTCAATCAGCGGCACGAATTGATCTCCCGGCCAACCTCCACCGGTGCCAATCGTCTCCCATTTGCCCAGGCCGATTGCTTTCCAGTAAGTGACGGCGATTGTTTGCGCTCCGGAAATCATGACCGCATCGCGCGGCAGTTTTTCCAACTGGTAGCGATACGCTCTGCTCATGGCCCGCCGCTCGATGAACTGTTGGCTGGCCGGCCGCAGCAGGAGGGTGAACACAACAGCCAGCGCCACCACCGCCGCCATGCACGATACGAATGCAAGCCGGAGGCTGGGGACACGACGCTGCAAAATACGAATCAAAAAATCGGCTGACAGCGGCGCAATCGCAGGCATGCCGGTCAGGAAATAACGCCAGTTAACGGCGGTGCTGTAATTGAAGAACAGCAGCAGATTCGCTAACAGTCCCGTAGCTGCTAACAAAAGCATCGGCGACAGTTTGCGTAAGCGCCACTCGCTGACCATTGCCGGTAGCAGCGAGATAAAAATCAACGGGCAGCTAACAAAAAAGTACGCCAGGTAGGGCCACAGATTCCGGACTGTCACCGGATGTCGCGCTGTCTCTTGCTGCATCGACTCGCGCCACCCGTACCAGATCGTTCGGTAGTGTGCGTCGGTGACAAACCAAAAGCCGAACCACCCGAGCGCGCAAATGCCAAACAGCACACATGAGCCGGCAACAATCAGAATTTCCCGGCGTCGCAATTTCCAACCGCAGACGAACGGCGCCAGGATTAACCACGGTGCGTAAAAACCAATCGTCTCGCGCAGGTTTACACCCAAACCCAGTAAGGCCGCGCCCGCCAAGACGAGCCAGACGCGACGTTGTTGCAATCCTCGATAATGAAGAATAAGCGCGACGGCCAGTAAGAGTACTGACGGCACATCGGTCATAACCTGCCCGCCGTAAAGCACAAACACGGGGGAAAAAACGATGAACAGCGTCGCAAGCGTTGCCGTGTAAAGTGATCGCGAAACGTCACGGGCCAAAACCCAACAAGCTATTAGCGCCAGTGGTGCTTGCGCGACAACCGCGTACTTGAAAACTAGATATGCATTTTCCGGTTGAACATTAAAGAGGTGATGGGCCAACTGATAGAGCGCGTGATTCTCAAAAATGAAAAGATTGCGACCGAGCGCCATCGACGAGGGATAACCCGCCAGCGACAACATTGTGTAGTCGAGTCCATCCCAGTCGCCGATAAATGGATCGACAAACCAGAGGACAAGTATTAGCCCAAGCAGAGCCGGGATGGCCCACCAGGCCCACGCCTTTAGAAATGGAGTTTGCGTTGTGACGTCAGGATTCGACGGTGCGAAGGAACGTCTCGGGGATGTGTCAGACGTTCGAGGTGTGGTTGTCGTTAGCGGTGTCGGGTTCAACTAGTTGAGTTTCTGCCGTACGGTCCGGTCTCTTCACCATCTTTACGCGATTACCCTGCGCATTGTACTCAACTTCGTCCATGATGTTGTAGATAAGCAGCACGCCCCGGCCCGAAGATTTGAAGAGATTTGCCGGGTCGCGCGGATCGGGAATGGTCTGCACGTCGAAACCTTCGCCTTCGTCCTCGATAGTAAAGCTTGCTTCTTTAGGAGACAGTTCAGCGCCAACGCGCACCAGCTTCATCGGATCGTTTTTGTTGCCGTGCTTAACGGCGTTCACAAAAGCCTCGTCAAGTGCGACGTACAGATTTGAGCCCTCAGCGGCAATCAATCCGAGTTTGGCAACGCGCGCGAGCAAGTAATGCAGTACACCGTTCATCAACGCCAGATCGCTAGGTAATTCAAACTCAATCATTTCGTGAGTGTGAGGAAGCAGACTGGGATCGTCGACGTAACGAAGCTTGTAGGAAAGCGTCTGCTCGACAATTTCACGCAGCTCGCCTTCCGCATACGGGTGTCGCAAGCAGTTGACGGCATCCACCTTGAAAGCCTTAACGATGGTCGGTTCAGTTGCGCTCGCATCTGGAGGGATCAATGCCTGTTTGCGTTGCACTTCGCTGGCCTGCTGGCCGTTTACACGTGAGTCTTCGGCCAGGTCGCTGATGATCAGATCAAAGTGGTCGTGATCCCGGAGTTTGAGGGCCTCCTCGCGATCGCCGGTGGCAATTACTTCATGACCCAATTCACCCAGCACCCGGGCGAGAATGGTACGCAGTTCGTCGTTGTTATCGATGATGAGAATCCTACGTTTCTGCATCCCACTCCAATCTGCCGATGATAGGTTTCCGAGGAGAGATGGAAGTCTTTAATGGTAAATAGGCGCCGCTTCTAAAGTGCCTTACGACAATTACGGCCCTTGCGTTCCGCAATATATCACCAGCCCGAGCAAAGAGGTAAGGGCAAAGCGCAAAGAGATAAGGGCCAAGAGCAGGGGCTTTGCTATTACACTTTGCCCTTAGCGCTTCGCCCCGCTTGCGCTACACTACGCGTCCTATCCGACGGCATGGCCAAACACAGCAGACTTCAAAGCGCTCTCGAATACTCGCTTGCAAGGGTAATCCTCTGCAGCCTCGGCGCTTTACCGCGCTGCGTTGCGGTCAGCGTGGGCGTTGGCATTGGGCGTCTCGCCTATCTTTTGCCGGGGAATTTAAGCCGCACTGGCCAGCGCAACCTGGAGATTGCATTTCCCGACATGGACCAACGCGAGCGAGCGCGGCTGCTGCGCGGTTGCTTTGAAAGTTTAGGGCGCCTTCTGGGAGAATTTAGCCAACTACCAAAGGCGACTCCGGAAAAGCTGCGCCGGCTTATAGAGTACGACGAGGTGGGACTGCGTCACCTGCGAGAAGCGGAAAAAAATAAACGCGGTGTGATCTTTTTGACCGGGCACCTGGGCGTATGGGAACTGCATAGTTTCGGTTGGTCCGCTCTGGAGTATCCGCTGAGTTTTTTGGTGCGTCCGCTCGACAATGAACGCATTGAAGAAATGGTGGAACGGATCCGGACCAGGTTCGGGAACCGCGCGATTGATAAGAAGAGCGCGGCGCGCCAGTCGTTGCGCGTGTTGCGCGAAGGGGGCACGCTCGGAATTTTGTCTGATCTCAACACGCAGCCATACGAGGGGGTTTTTGTTCCCTTCTTTGGCAAGCTTGCCTGTACAACCGCCGGCATTGCCACGCTGGCCCTGAAGACGGACGCGGTTGTAATTCCCACCTGCGCGGTCTGGGACCGAAAAAAGAAGCGCTACTTTTTTCATGGCGATCCGCCAGTTGAGTTAGTGCGCACCGGCGACCATGCAAAAGATATTGAAGTGAACACCGCTAATTTCGCTGCCGCCATGGAGCGCATGGTTCGTCTCTATCCGAACCAATGGCTTTGGATTCACAAGCGCTGGAAGACAAGGCCGCTGGGCGAGGCCGAGATTTATTAATCGCGTTTGGGGCACCGCGGGCGTTTTCACTGGGACCGCGGGCGTCTCGCCCGCAAGCGTTTGGGTGGCAAAACTGTTTTCAAATAACGCTCATTACGTGCGACTGTTTTCGCGCTTCGCGCTCATTGCGGGCGGGACGCCCGCGGTCCCAGTATCTCGTTGACCTTTGATACTTAAACCAAATCTGGAATGACAGGTCTTAGTTGGGTTCAGCTATACTTCGAAGCGAACCATGCAAGCTTCAGTTGAACAATTCAAAGGTCCCCGTAGTGTTGAAAAAACCGTTGCGCGCGCCTACGAGTTTGGCGACCTTTCTTCTTATCCAGCGAAAGAGCGCTTCCTTATTCGTGCCGCTGATCTTGCGTTTTTCTTTTTAATCAAACGGATTGGCAGCACCGTACGCTGGGAAGTAAACGGTTGGGAAAACTGGGAAGCCGCAAACAGAGACGGCCACATTCCCATCTACACCTTCTGGCACAACCGGGTTTTTCTTTCCACTTACTTTTGGCGACAGCGCGGCATTGTGGTGATGACCTCGCAGAGTTTCGACGGCGAATACATTGCGCGTTTCATTCAACGATTCGGTTACGGCGCGGCCCGCGGTTCAAGCACGCGCGGTGCCGTTGGCGCTATCATTGAAATGACACGGCTGATGCGCGCCGGTTGTGCCACGGCTTTTACGATCGATGGTCCAAAAGGTCCGCCCTACGTTGCCAAGATGGGGGCTGTGTTGCTCGCAAAAAAAACCGGCCAGCCGATTCTGCCGTTCACGATCAACGCTGAGCGTTTTTGGGAGGCGAAGAAAAGCTGGGACAGGTTTCAGCTTCCCTTTCCGTTCAGCAAAGCAAGGGTGACAATCGCGCCTCCGATTTTCGTTCCCGCCGATGCGGATGAGAATGCTTTGAATGCGAAACGTGATGAGCTTCAAGCTGCGCTGGATGGAATCAACCGGAGTGAAGAAATTTGGGCCACCGTTGACCGATGAGGTCTTTTGGCTTGAGAGTGGCATAGGCTTTTTAGTCTGTGGCGTCGTGTAATAACAGACTAGAGAAAGGTCTGATCAAGTTGAACCTTCGAGATTCTGTACCGCGAAGCGGTTAGGTAACTTAGCCCAGGGTTGCCGCCTTCTGCGGCTACCCTGGGATCAAATTGTTGGAGGAGGCCTTACCCCGAAGGGGTTATGTCTCTGCCCAGGATACCGGCACAACCCCGTTGGGGTAATATTGCTCATTGGACTCGTTACCCAGGGTAGCCGTGGGCGCGGCAACCCTGGGCTAAGTTACTTAACCGCTTCGCGGTACAAACCATACTCAGAGTTGATCAGAGCTTCCTTTAGTCTGTGCCTCCTGCGAAAACACAGAGTGAAGTCTGTGCGCCACTTGAATCCTCGTGAGGCAGCGCGCTTTGTTTTATCCGCATCCTTGGTTATCTTAGTCATCTCTTCCAATTTCCCCCATTTTAAGTTCCAGAGGAGTAAGGAAATGAAATCCGTCTGCGCACTCATACTCGCCCTAATTGTCGTTGGTTCGGCCCAGGCCCAGGGCTTCAAGCCGCCTAAAGAAACCGCGATGGATCGCTTTCTGCGCTACGTAAAAATCGATACGCAGTCAGCGGAAGATCAGACCACTGTTCCCAGTACTAAGAAACAGCTGAACCTCGCCAACTTGCTCGCGAAAGAGTTGAAGGAGATTGGCGCGCAGAATGTGCGCGTCAGTGAGTTTGGAATTGTCTATGCAACTGTGCCGGGCAACCTGGCCGATAATTCCAAGGTGCCAGTCATCGGCTTCATCTCGCACATGGATACGTCGCCTGCTGTCTCCGGTGAAAACGTTAATGTGATCATTCACAAAAACTACCAGGGTGGCGACATTGTGTTGCCGAAAGATCCCACGCAGGTGATCACACCAGCCAAAAACCCCGAGTTGAAAGAGCTGATTGGGGACGACATCATCACCGCCGACGGCACAACATTGCTTGGCTCAGATGATAAGTCCGGCATTGCCGAAATCATGACAATGATTGATACGTTCATGCAAAACCCGCAAATCAAACATGGGACTCTCGCCATCGCCTTCACTCCCGATGAAGAGGTGGGCACTGGTGTTGAGAAATTTGACGTCAAGGGTTTTGGCGCTCAGTTGGCTTACACGGTTGACGGCGAATCACTTGGCGAGATTAGTAATGAAACCTGGAGCGCGCGTACTGCCACAGTTACATTCAAAGGCAAGAGCACACATCCCGGTACAGCCAAAGGGATCATGATTAATGCAATGTACGCGGCGGGCGATTATCTTGCGCGCTTTCCGAAGGACATGCTGCCGGAGACTACCCAGGGCCGCGTCGGTTTCGTTCATCCTTATGCCGGAGTTATCGACGTAGAAGAATCGAGCCTGAAGATCCTGCTGCGCGATTTCGATTTGAGCGGCCTGGACGTAAAAGAGAAGGTGCTGCGCGATATGGTGGCGCAGACGCAAGCGAAATTTCCGGAGGTGAAAATCGCTATTGAGGTCAAGGAAAATTATAAGAACATGAAAGAGGTTTTGAAGGACTTTCCAGAGTTAACCGACAACGCCATCGAGGCGTCTCGACGCGCTGGAATTAAGGCTTATATCAAACCGATTCGTGGCGGCACCGATGGATCGAGGCTGACGTTTCAGGGTTTGCCGACTCCAAACCTCTTCACCGGGGGCGCCAATTTTCACGGCAAGCTGGAATTCAACTCGCGTCGCGGCTTGGAAAAAACGACGGAGACATTAATTAATCTGGTCCAGATATTCGC
>JBDUCC010000070.1:0-12406 GCA_040003675.1 bacterium
ACCGGCGACCTTCTAATTACGAATCAGACGCTCTACCAACTGAGCTAAGCCGGCTGTTGTATTGCCTTCGCTTGAGCGCGAATGCAAAGCGAGTCTGCACTATACGAATGCGCGCTTTTGAGTGTCAAGCAGGCTAATAAGAAACGGGAGGACAGAAGGAATATGGGCAGAGAGCAGATGAGAAATCTTGAGATTTCGAAAATCGGCGCGACTCAGGTGAATGAATTTGACTACCAAAAACATCACGGCGAGATGACTGAACAGGACCATGCCGGTGAACAGGGACGCAGTGACAAGCGCCTGACGCAAGCCGAGCGGGTGGCGCAAGTGACAGCGGCCGCTCATAAGAAGGTTGAGAAGAAGCGTAAGAAAGAAGGATCGAAGCCGGGTGCAGCGAAAGGCGCCGCCAAAGCCAAAATGAAGAAGTAATGACGGAGACCGCAGCCGTCTCGGCCGCAACGGCGGGCCTGAGCTCAACATTATTCGTATCAATAATGAAAAAAGTTAACGTCATTGGTGGTGGTTTGGCGGGTGTTGAAGCCGCGTGGCAGGCCGCGCGCGCGGGCGCCCAAGTACGCCTGTTTGAAATGCGTCCAATCAAACAAACGCCGGCGCACCGCACGGACCAACTGGCTGAAATTGTTTGTTCCAACTCGCTGAAGTCAGACGAATTCGGCTCTGCTCCTTATTTATTAAAGGAAGAATTACGCCGTGCAGGCTCGCTGGTGATGGAAGTTGCGAGCGCCACTCGCGTGCCTGCCGGCGCTGCGTTGGCGGTCGATCGGCAAAAGTTTGCGGAGCGAATCACTCGGGAAATTGAAGGCAACCCAAACATTGAGTTAGTTCGCGAAGAAGCGACAGAGATTCCAGCGGATGAGATAACGATCATCGCCACCGGGCCGCTGTCATCGGAAGCTTTGACCACCGAGATCATGAAGCTTACCGGCAGTGATCAGCTTTATTTCTACGATGCGATTGCGCCCATCGTCGCCGCCGATTCGGTAGATCGCGCCATTGCATTTTCTGCCGCGCGCTATGGTAAGGGAGGCGACGACTATCTGAACTGCCCGTTTAATCGAGAGCAGTACGCGACGTTTTATGACGCGTTAATCAACGCTCAGAGTGTTCCGTTGCAGCGTTTCGAAGACACGCGTTGGTTTGAATCATGTCTGCCGATTGAAGAGCTCGCGCGGCGGGGAGTCGATACGCTGCGTTTCGGCCCCATGAAACCGGTGGGTCTGGTTGATCCACGCAGCGGCCGCGAGCCTTATGCTGCGGTGCAATTGCGGCAGGAGAATTTAATGGCCGACGCATACAGCCTGGTTGGCTTTCAGAATCATCTACGTTACGGGGAACAAGCGCGCGTGCTGCGATTGATACCGGGAATGGAGCGGGCTGAGTTTCTCCAGTTTGGCCAAATTCATCGCAACACCTACATTTGTTCGCCGCGCGTGCTGGCTGCGACCATGCAGATGCGAGAGCGACCGAATACATTTTTCGCGGGCCAGATTACGGGTGTCGAAGGCTATGTTGAATCGGTAGCGATGGGTTGGCTGGCGGGAGTTAACGCGGCAAGGTTGGCTTCGGGGGTTGATCTAATTCGAGCGCCACGTTTGAGTGCCATCGGTGCACTGGCGCGCTATGTTTCTCGGGCCGAGACCAAAAACTTTCAGCCCGTCAACATCACCTTCGCTTTGCTCGAGCCGCTGACAGACGACGAGCGGCGACGCGTTCGCCGCAAACGTGATCGCCACGAACTTCAGGTAAAGCTGGCATTGCAAGAATGGGACGCTTGGCTTCAGGAAAATCAGAATCGAGAACCCGCCTTGCAAGCATCCGTGTGAGGAAGTTTATTTTGCGAAGCGGCAACGCCCTCGTGACTGCGTGTTTGCTGCTGAGTCTCAGCGGACTAAGCGCGCCTGCACAGTCGGGTCGGTTGAAAGAACCAACTTCAAAGTCTGCAACGAAGAAGCCACGATCATCGCCTGGTCCTGTCGCCGAACCGGCGCAAACACCACCCGCAAATCCAAAGGCGACGCCATCCGCAACCTCGAATAATGCAGACGGTGAAATTGATCCCACCGATGTCGTGCGGGTCAGCTCCAATCTTGTACCTATTCCAGTTTCCGTTTTCGATGCGCGTGGCATCGCGCTCACTGGACTGCGCCTGGAGGATTTTGAACTGCGAGTTGACGGTCAATTGCGGGCGATCAGCGATATGACGCGCACGGAAACAAGTGTGCGCATGGCGATGTTGTTTGATAACAGCGGCAGCATCGATTTCGCGCGCGAGTTTGAGAAGCAGGCGGCGAAGCATTTTTTCCGCAAAGTCATGAGACCGGTAGATGAAGCCGCGATTTTTTCCATCGAATCAGACAGCTACCTCGCTCAGCCGCTTACAAAAGATTTTTTGCTGCTCGAGCGGACCATTGAAAGTTTCACCAGGCCGGAAGGCTCGACCTCGCTTTTCGACGCGATCATTGACGCCGCGGCTTATCTTCGTCCGTACACGGGCCGGCGCGTTCTGGTGATCGTTTCTGATGGCATAGAGACAACCAGCCGAAATGATTTTGAGACCACCATTCGGCAGGTGCTGGCGGACGATTGCCAAATCTTCATTGTGCAAACCGGACTCTATGAAGGCGCGAACCTGCGGGCCCTGGCTGCGGAGCGGCGGATGGAACAACTCTCTGGCCAGACTGGCGGCGCGGTCTATGTTCCAAAGACGACAGATGAATTGGATCTTGCCTTCCAACAAATCGCCGCGGACCTGGCGCATCAATATGTGCTTAGTTACTACTCAGGAGAGGAACGCCGCGATGGCCGCTTCCACTCGATCGATCTTCGCGTGCGGACAAGAAAAGACGTGCGGGTTCGCGCGCGCAAGGGCTATTATTCGCCGAAGGCGTCGAATGTTGCGACTATGAGTAGGTATTAAGGTAACAGACAGAATTATTCGACAGGCACAAAATTCAACCAGCGGGTTATGCCAACCTGTTAATTCTGTAACTCCTGTCTGATGAGTGAGGATTATGGAGCAACTGCTGACTCAGTTTCTTGAGCACCTGCGTTACGAGCGCAACGTCAGCGAACACACCTCACGCAACTATCAGAGCGACCTCGAACAATTCCTAAACTATCTCGCGCCGGCGCATCCGAAATCGGGGAAGAGAAGCGCGCCCGCTTTGGCAGCCGTCGATCACATTACCATCCGCGAATGGCTCTCCACGCTCCATACGGCGCAAAAGAAGAAGGCATCAATCGCTCGTAAGCTGGCCGCGCTTCGCACTTTTTTTCAGTTTCTGGTGCGCGAGGGTGTGCTGGAAGTAAACCCGGCGAAACTCGTCGCTACGCCCCGCCTGGAAAAGAAACTGCCAGTGCACTTGTCGATTGAAGAGGCAATCAGATTCATCGAAACGCCGGACGTGACGACTGATCTTGGGAAACGAGATCGCGCGATGCTGGAGCTGATGTATGCGACCGGGGTGCGTGTGGCCGAGTTAACCAAAATGAATGTTGGCCATATTGATTTCAAAAACAGGTTGATTCGCGTAACGGGAAAGCGCCGCAAGGAGCGCATCGTGCCATTTGGTGAGCCGGCGCTGGAAGCTTTGCGAACCTATCTGGACGTGCGCGAGAAGTTCCTGGATGCGGCTCCCGTTTCATTGCGCGAGCCGGAAGCGTTGTTTCTGAATTATCAGGGAACGAGAATAACCACGCGGTCGGTTGGACGAATGGTGGAAAAATATATCGGAATTTGTGCGGGTCGTTACGAAATCAGTCCGCACGCACTGCGTCATTCGTTTGCAACCCACTTGCTTGATAGCGGCGCGGATTTGCGCGACATCCAGGAGCTGTTGGGCCACGCGCGACTTTCAACTACGCAAATCTACACACACGTCTCGATGGAAAAACTCATCCAGGTTTATGACAAGGCGCATCCGAAAGCCTAGTAAATCGTGAATCGTAAATCGTGAATAGTAAGAACCGCCACGCGTAGCTGAGTGCCCACAAATTTGTCGTGAGCCTTTGGCTGATAGTAACTGAGAGAGCAACTCGGCCAGTTTGAGGGATCGCCTAGTAAGTCGTGAATCGTAAATCGTGAAGAGTTAAGAACCGCCACGCGTAGCTGAGTGCCCACAAGTTTGTCGTGAACTTTTGGCTGATAGTAACTGAGAGAGCAACTCGGCCAGTTTGAGGAAAGAACTATTTACGATTTACGATTCACGATTTACGTTCTTATAGCGTGGAGTGCTCATCCTCACCGTTAGCTGCTTCAATGATCGCCTGGCAGACGGCGTCATAGCGGGCAGTAGGAAGGGCTTCGAGCCGGCGCTCGTCGATTAAGTTACCGCAGTGGGCGCACTTACCGTAAGAACCCTCTTCAATTCGCAAAAGCGCTTGATCTATGTCAGCGATCATTTGGGATTCTCGTTCGCCCAAACGCAGCGCCATCTCCTTGCTAACATCCATGAGCGAAAGATCAACCGTATCTTTCACGCCATCGTCGGATAGTTCGAGCGCCGCAGCCTGATCGTCACGCACGTGTTGTGTATGCCCTTGTAATGCGGCTAACAATATAGTTTTGAAGCGAGCTAGTTTTTCAGACTGCATTTTTCCCTTTGCTGGAGCAGTACCTTTCCGGAGCGATGTATGGGGGGTTGGAATTATAGCTTAGGCGGAATGATTAGTGTAACGCAGCGTACTGGAAAATTCCTTGCGACCGATCCGGCGTCGCTCGCTAAGTGCAAACAGCAATGAAAATCAAAATTTCCAGGTTAAGGCGAAACGAAGCGCACGCGGACTGCCGGGCGAAATGTTGTCGTTACCGTCGGCATTAATGAAGTATTTCTTGTCGAACAAGTTCTCAACGTTCATCTGCAGGCTGAGATTTTCATTGATTGTGAAAAACAAAGCCGCATCTGCTCTCGTGTAACCGGGAAGCGTGACTTTGTTATCAATGGCAGCAAACATATTGGTGCGATGAGTGATGCCGAGACCCGCTCCCCACCTGGCGGCGAACCGGTAGTTGTTCCAAAGTGAAAATGTGTGACGCGGAACCTGTGCAACTCGAGCTCCTTTGGGCGCCGCGATGGTTGTGCTGGTAATGTGTGCGTCCTGATAGGCATACCCTCCCAGGATATTCCAGGCCCGCGTGACGCTTCCGTTCAAGCTCGCTTCAAAACCGCTGGTGCGCTGGCTGCCTGTCTGGACGATCCTTGTCGGATCGTTAGGGTCGTTCGCGCGAGTGTTTGTGCGATCCAACCAGTAAACAGCTGTCGTTAGTGAAAGGGATTGACGGATGTCCCATTTCGCGCCGAATTCGTAGTTAGTAAACTTTTCCGGCTCTAGCGTTTGAGTGCTTGCCGTCAGCGAAGAGAACTGATCGCCGGAACTGGGAAGATACGAAACACTATAACTGCCATAAACCGACAAGGGCGTCACCGGCTTAAACACGATGCCGGCGCGCGGTGAAACAAGATTGTCTGCACGGTTGAAGTTGTCGCCGTTTCGATTGTTATGAAATTTCAGATTGAAGTGATCGAATCTTAGACCGGCCAGGACCTGAACTTTAGCGGACAATTCAATTTGATCCTGGAGGTAAGTCGCCGCGACGTTCGCGTGGACTTGATTATCCGCGTCGGTTGCGTTCTGGCGAAAAATCACCGGTGTGGTAATGGTTGGCTCGGCAAACGGCACTGAGACTGTCGTTGAGACATTGTGGAAGAAGCCGGTGTTGCGAAAGTTATTCGACACCTGACGTCCGAATTCCGTTCCGGCCAGAAGTGTGTGCCGCACTGACCCAGTCTTGGCGGCATAAGTTAGATCAGTTTGATTGAAGATGTTGCGACGACGCGTCGCATTGTTGTAAGCAGAAAGATTTACGCGCGTCTTGTCTGCATTGACTGGGCCGGGAACGAAGTTTTGGTAAAGGCGATTGTAATCGCCGAAAAGCGTGCGGTTACGAATGTTTAGATTGCCTATCTGATGATCAACGACCGCGGAGGCAAGATTTACCCGCGCATGCACAAAGCTCAAGTCGGGATTACCAAAAAAAGTTGAGATGTCGGCGTCGGAAGGCCGGCCGCGATACGAAGGAATGCCGCGATCGGCCGTGCGGTTGTCGCGAAAGTGTTCGTACGCCAATCTGAGTTGTGTTTGTTTGCCGGCAACAATTGTGACCGTCGGATTGATGCCGAACCGCTCCAGATCGACATGGTCGCGAAAACTGCCGGAGTTCTCGTAGACGCCGTTAACACGAAAGGCGAATCTGTTCTTGACGGCTCGGTCAAAATCTCCGAGGACGCGTTTGTTGCCGAAGGATCCGCCCTGAAAGGTTAACTCGCCTAACGACGCGAATCCGGCCTGCTTCGTCACGCGGTTGATCACGCCCCCGCCTCCGCCGCGCCCGAAGATCATGGCATTCGGTCCCTTCAAGGCTTCGAAGCGATCGAGGTTGTAAAGATCACGATAATACTGAACGTCGTCGCGCACCCCATCGACGAAGAAATCAGCCGATGAACTGTTGCCCCTGATCACGACCTGGTCGCGATTATTTTCACCCTGAATAGCGGTGACTCCGGGAACATAGCGGACCACGTCAGCGATACTCTGCATCGACTGGTTCTTGATTACTTCACGCGTGAGGACGTTCACTGACTGCGGCACGTCGCGCAACGCGGTCAGGGTTTTGGTGGCGCTGCTTGTGTTGAAGCTGTCATAACCACCACTGTCGGTAACCGTTACCGTCCCGCTATAGCCGGCAACCTGGAGAACCAACTCCAAGGGTTCAAAGGCGGTGGGTTTAGCGCGAATGGTCAAGGATGCTTCCGCGAAGCCCTCGGCGATTACTTTCAAAGTGTATTCACCCGGTTCGAGCAGCAGGGAAAACTCACCTTCGGCGTTTGTGAGCGTGGTGAATTCGGCGGTGCCACCTCGCGATGCAGATACTTTAACGGCATTAATTGGCGCGCGGTTGGGATCCAGCACTCTGCCACGGAGCTGAGAGAGCGGAACTAGTCCTTCTGCGTAAACAGAAGCACCAACGGCCGTAACCATAATCAGGACGGAAAGGACGGTTACAAGCGCGCTGACGATTGGTTTCGGTGACATGTAGTTTGCGAATTCGCTGGTTTGTAACTTGATTAGGGTGATGAAATTGAAAATCGTTTTCAATTTCATACAGGCAAGATAATATTTGCCGGCTTGGATTGTCAACACCACCTGGAAGAACGAACGCTGTTTTTCAGATGACGCTGTTACCGGTGGCCGCGAAATGGGTTCTTTGCCGCGTCGGTCGGAAGGTCAGTCAGCCTTTGCGTCGGCAGGTGAGTTCGGCCGCGAGCAAAGGAATGGTGAGTTCATGATGCCCGGTAATTGAATAGCCGCGCCCGGCGCCATCAGCCGTGGGGCGGCGTACAACATTCGTTAAGGGTCGATATGATTGAATGAAGTCGAAATTAGCGGTTGTTATGTCGTTGAGCTCATAGCCGAGATTTCGCACCAGCGTTACGCACTTCAGAAAGACTTCGGGCAGCACCACTGCCGATCCAATATTTAAATAAACGCCACCGCCATTCATGCGTCTCACCAACTCGGCAAGCAAACGAAAATCCGTGTGCGTGGTTGCGCCCAACATAGCTCCGTCAGCCTCAGGATGAAAATGAGCAATGTCACCGCCGATCGTGACATGTGCAGTGAAGGGCACTTTCGAATCATAAGCTGCACACAGCAGCGAGTGGCTCGCAAACTTCGGTGTCTGACCAACTAACGCACGGCCCATCGCTTCGCCTAGTCCCAGCTGGTCCCTAGCCCCTTCCTTAGCGGCCAGGTTTAATAGTTTCCCAGTTTCATCTGCGCCGCCGAAGACACCTTCACCGAGTGTGGCGTCAACATCTTCGGAAGTTGAGCCAACCATTGCGATTTCCGCATCATGGACCAGCACGGAACCATTCGCGGCGATTGCGGTAACAAATTCGCGCTTCATCAAATCGATGATGATTGGTGCGAGTCCAGTCTTGATCACATGTCCGCCAATGCCCCAGATAATCGGCTTTTGCAACTCGCGCGCGCGATGCATGCGCGCCGCGAGGCTTCGCAAACTTTGGACGGCGAGAATGTTGGGCAGACTGGCGAGAAAATCTGTTAGCGATGAGTCTTCTGCAATCGGTTTGGCAAAGTCGTCGAGTGAAACTTTGCTGGGACGGGAGGAAAGCGGATAAGTGGAAACTTTATCCAACTCTAATGGGCTCAGGTTATCTTCGTAGATTGACATCGCGGCAGCGGAAAGGCGCGTGGTTAGAAAATCGTGGCGGAGTATATCACGCGATCTTCTTCTCATCGCGGCGTCCATTGCCGTTGCCGTTTTTGGCAAGACGTCCGTTCAACAACGGGCGCAATGCATGGCCCGTGTGGGAACGGCGCGAGCGAGCAACGTCTTCAGGGGTCCCCGCAACCACGACCCGCCCGCCGTGCTCGCCGCCTTCTGGTCCAAGATCAATGATGTAATCGGCAGACTTGATGACATCGAGATTGTGTTCGATGACAATGATGGTGTTGCCAAGGGAAACGAGCCGCTGCAAAACGTCGAGCAGTTTGTGCACGTCGGCAAAATGCAGGCCCGTGGTCGGTTCGTCGAGCATGTAGACGGTTCGTCCGGTCGCGCGTTTGGAAAGTTCTTTAGCTAACTTAATTCGCTGAGCTTCGCCGCCGGAGAGAGTCGTTGCTGACTGGCCCAATTTTAGATACCCCAAACCCACATCGAGCAGTGTCTGTAGTTTCTGTTGAATCTGCGGAACGTTTTCCAGAATGGGCAACGCTTCCTCAACCGTGGTGTCCAGCAACTCAGCAATCGATTTCCCTTTGTATTTCACTGAAAGCGTTTCGCGATTGTAACGAGCGCCACGACAGACATCGCAAAGCACGTAAACGTCCGGCAGGAAATTCATCTCGATACGCTTCATGCCGTCGCCTTCGCAGGCTTCGCAGCGTCCCCCCTTAACATTGAAAGAAAATCGTCCTGCTTTGTAACCACGTTCACGCGATTCGGGGAGCATCGCATAGAGTTCGCGCAGCGGTGTGAAGAGTCCGGTATACGTAGCCGGGTTTGAACGCGGCGTACGACCAATAGGCGACTGGTCGATCTCGATCACTTTGTCAATGTGCTCGAGACCTTCAACTGAAGCGCAGGTTCCCATCTCCGCCAGCGAGCCATAGAGATGGCGTGCCAGGGCGGGATACAAAATGTCGCCGATCAAAGTGGATTTGCCGGAACCTGATACGCCCGTGATAACTGTTAACAAACCGAGTGGAAACGAGACGTCGATGTCTTTCAAGTTATTAGCACGTGCTTCGTGTACTGTCAGATACTTTCCGTTTGCTGCTCGCCTCTGGGTCGGCACTTCAATCTTTTGCGCGCCGCGAATATAAAGCCCGGTAATCGAACGCGGATTGTTTGCCACATCATCGGCAGTACCAAAGGCAACTAGTTCACCACCGTGGGCGCCCGCGCCTGGTCCAAGATCAACTACGTAGTCAGCGCGCCTGATTGTCTCTTCATCATGTTCGACGACAAGCACCGTGTTGCCCAGGTCGCGCAGCGCCGTCAGCGTGTCGAGCAGTTTCTGGTTATCGCGCGGATGCAGGCCGATCGATGGTTCGTCGAGTACATAAAGGACGCCCCGAAGTTGAGAGCCTATTTGGGTGGCAAGACGAATCCGTTGGCCTTCTCCACCTGACAAGGTCGCGGAAGACCGATCGAGAGTTAGATAACCAAGTCCTACAGTTTCCAGAAAGCGCAGCCGGTTCTTGATCTCGCGCAGAATTTGCCCGGCTATTTGTTCTTCGCGCGGATTGAGTCGGATCACTTCGAATGCGGTCACGGCATCTTCGATCGGCAGGGCCGTATACTCGGCAATGCCGCGGCCACCCAATCGGACCGATAATGAATCAGATCGCAGCCGCTTTCCCTTACAATCCGGACAGCTCACCGGCGAAACCAGCTCTTCAAGTGCCGCAGTTATTTTTTCGGAAGGTGCCTCGTTCAACCGATCGTGAAGCCAGCGGACCGCTCCCTTCCAGGGATTTTGATAAGAGTAGAGCCCCTGCCGGAAAGTTAATTCACCAGCGACACCGCGCAAAAATCCTTCGGTTACTTCTTTGGGTAGTTCAGCAAATGATTTCCTGATGTCGGCGCCGAAATGTTTTGCCACCGCTGCGAGTGCACTCTTTAAATAAGCCGAGCCCTGTTTATCCGCCTGACCCATGAAGGTGAGCTTGTCGGCCGCGACGTTCGCATCCGTAATCAGTTTTGCGGCATTCACCTCGAGCACGGTGCCGAGACCGTGACAACGTTTGCAGGCGCCGTAAGCAGAGTTGAAAGAAAACGAGCGCGGTTCAAGCGGTGGCACGTTGATACCACAAATCACGCAGGCCATCTTTTCAGAATAAAGTTTTTCTTCGCCATCAACGACGGAAACCAGCACCGCGCCACCGGTCAGCTTCAGAGCAGTGCGCACTGAATCGGCAAGCCGTTCGTTGATTCCCGGTTTGATCAGAAGCCGGTCAACCACCGCTTCAATCGTATGATTGCGGCGTTTGTCGAGCTTGATCTCCTCATCAAGCGATAACAGTTCACCATCAACGCGCGCGCGCAAGAAACCATCTTTTGCGAGTTTCTCAAGCTCCTTCTTGAATTCGCCTTTGCGCCCACGCACGATCGGCGCGAGGATCATGACGCGTTCGCCTTCCGTAAGACCGAGAACGTTCTGAACAATTTGTTCGACGCTTTGGCGGGTAATCGCTGCGCCACACTTGTGACAATGCGGCTGGCCTATCGAGGAAAACAGCAGACGCATGTAGTCGTAGATTTCAGTGACTGTGCCCACGGTCGAGCGCGGGCTGCGCGATACTGTCTTTTGTTCGATTGAAATGGCGGGAGAAAGCCCGTCAACGGAATCCACGTCCGGCTTTTCCAGTTGATCAAGAAATTGACGCGCATAGGCTGACAGCGACTCGACATAGCGACGTTGACCTTCGGCGTAAATCGTGTCGAATGCAAGCGAAGATTTTCCCGAGCCTGACAGACCGGTGATTACAGTGAACCTCTCGCGGGGTATCTCTACATTGATGTTTTTGAGGTTGTGCTGGCGTGCGCCTCTGACTGTGATGAGATCGATTGTCATGGGACGATTAATTCCGGCCCGCCACAGAGGCGAATATCGGCCAGTAGCGAACCAGGAATTTTAGCCCACGAAAAGTTGCACGGCAAGTTGGCAGTAAGTGACTCTTGACAGTGTTTTTAGCCGCACCCTACACTGCAAATGCTTCATTGTTGCAATACCGCTCAAGAAGTTCAGAGTCCAACCTTCAGGTGGCCGCTTCCGAAAAGCAAGCTAAAGCTTGATGAACTCTAAACTGCGGGCCTGAATCCGCAACAGGAAATTGCCATCCAAAGTTTCGCCGGCTCGCTTACACAAGGCATAAACTGTGAACCTGCCCAATGCCCTGACCCTGCTGCGCATCTTCATTGTTCCGATCCTGGTTGTCGTTTTGTTGACACCGTTTTCAGAGAGCTTTGGAGTGCCCCGTCACGTCTTTGGCGTGGTGCTTTTCCTGGGCGCCGCGTTGACCGATTTTTTGGACGGACATTTCGCGCGCAGTCGCCGGCAGGTAACGCGTCTGGGCCAAATGCTCGATCCCATTGCCGACAAGTTACTAATCTCCGCGGCGCTCATTTCTTTAGTTGAAAATCAGTTAGCGCCGGCGTGGGCCGTCGTAATCATTATTGGCCGTGAGTTTGCAGTTACGGGCCTGCGTTCAATTGCAGCCGCAGATGGTCTGGTGATAGCCGCATCGAAGATGGGCAAATTCAAGATGCTGGTCCAGGTATTCACGGTCGCCTTGTTGATTGCCTCGAGCGTCGGCGGAAAACCTCCGGTTGCGAATTTCGGCAAACCTTTTCCAGTGATCAAGTTTTGGTCTGTTCCTGAACTACAGACAGCATGGCAGCATCTGTTTGGAACTGGAGCGGTTAACGGAAACGATTTGCAGGTGCTTCTTTACACGGCTGGGAGAGCAATGCTCTGGTTGGTAGTGATCTCAGCCTGCCTGTCGATGTACGGTTACTTCCGATCGTTCTATCGTGCAGTCATATCGCGTCAGCAATTAGCTTGAAGCTCGAGCTTGAAGGGCTCGCTTTCGGACGTGACGGTACTGAAATCTCACCTCCAGTGTTAGTTTTTGATCGCTCCGAATGTTAGTTTTGATGCTCAGCCATTCATTCCTTTCGCCTCACGAGTGTTAGGATATCTGCAATCCTGAGTGCGACTTGCGTTTTCGTATGCGGGTTGGTAGTATCCGCATTTTGTCGGAATGCGCTATTTGTACTCTATAGCGGGCCGGCGTA
>JBDUCC010000225.1:0-3675 GCA_040003675.1 bacterium
CCCGCAGACGTTGTACGGAATTGCGGATTCCCCCGTCGGCCTGGCCGCCTATTTTCTGGACCACGATGCGTGGAGCTACGCGCTCATCGCCCGCGTCTTTGACGGTCAGGCTGAGGGCCTCACGCGAGACGACGTTCTCGACAACATCACGCTCACCTGGTTGACGAACACGGCGCTCTCTGGCGCCCGTCTCTATTGGGAGTTTTGGGGAAACGGGTACTTCAGTGTCAAAGGCGTTTCCATCCCGGTTGCCGTAAGCGCCTTTCCGGACGAGATCGATCTGTGCCCGCGCAGTTGGGCGGAGCGGGCGTATCCCAAACTAATTCACTACAACAAGCTGGACAAAGGCGGGCACTCTGCCGCGTGGGAGCAGCCGCAGCTCTTCTCAGAAGAGGTACGCGCGGGCTTCAGATCACTGCGGTAGTCCCTAAAAAGAGGGCGGCGCGCACAAACGTGCACGCCGTCTTCAGATGGACCATCGGGAATCAATTTGGAATGAAGTACAGCTTCACGTTACAGCCGTTATTAATCGGCGGGTAGACAACGCGCGGATTACTTCCGGGCTCTTAAGCGAACAGGGGCTTCTACCAATGCGGGCGCACCGCACGCCAAGTTGAGGTTTGGATGTAATGGACAGGCGAAAAAATATGTTAATCGGGATTGTGGTGGCGGTCGCGATTGTAGCGGCGTCGGTTTACGCTACCGGTCTCTCAAACCAGTTGCTGGCCCCCTTTCGCGCCTACTCCTCTACCTACAAAGGTTCGGAATCTGCTGCTGCTCCAGAGCTGGCCGCCGGTAATTGGGTAAACTCAGAACCGCTAAAGCTCAAGGATCTGCGCGGTCGCGTGGTGCTGATCGAGTTCTGGACTTTCGGCTGCTACAACTGTCGTAACACATTGCCGTTCATCAAGGGCTGGCACGATCTCTATCGTGACAAAGGCCTGATCGTTGTCGGCGTGCATTCGCCTGAGTTTGATGAAGAAAGGCAAGTAGAAAAAGTGCGCAGCGAAGTTGCTTCCCTGGGGATTCATTACCCGGTCGTGACGGATAACGATTACCAAACATGGAACGCTTATGACGTCGAAGCCTGGCCCACCATGTTTCTGCTGGACAAGCAGGGACGAATTCGATGGAAGCATGTTGGTGAGGGCGACTATGACGAGGCCGAGCGAATGATTCAGCAGCTCCTTACCGAAAAAGAAGCGCTCTGAAGCAACCCGTTAGTTTCCTTTAATTTTGTGAGCAAGGACACAGAAGGTTTATGAGACTCCCGACGTTGTGGTTGGGTCAAATGCTATTTCTGTTCTCAATGACAAAGTTTATTTCCACAGCCCCTACGATGATGAAACCGGTGTTTACGAGTGGCAAATTGGGAAACAGTCGGCGGAAAGAGTTGGCAGCTATCCAGGTCGTCTTCGTGGCTTGAGCGATGGCAAATTTCTCGCGGTCGAAAAAGCAGGTTACGTCGTCATTTCGCCCCCAGAAATCTAACAAAGCCTTGCAGCTGCCAGCGCGATAGCATGCTTCTTAAGTAATCTTTTCCTTCAGGCTGGATGCTGATTGCGCGCCGCAGCTGCCAGCTTTCGGTGGCTTCGCCTTGAATATGGATATGATTTACGTAGAGACTATTCCGATATGGTGAGCGACGTTCAAATCAAACAGTTCAAGTTGGAGGATCAAGATGCACTGCTTTCCTTTCTCCGCGCAGCCTATTCTGACGAACCGCGCAAAAGCGAATTTGCTTTCTGGAGGTGGCATTACCTCGAAAACCCTTTTACCTCATTGGACGATATGCCACTCTGGATTGTGAGGCGTGGAGAACAGATTGTTGGCCAATTGGCGACCATCCCGATTCATCTAAAAGTTGGAAAAGATAAGACACGCGCCATTTGGATTCTCGATTTCGTTATTCTCCCGGAGTATCGCGGACGAGGACTTGGGAAACGCTTGGTGCTAGCGGCTGGTGAATCTTTCCCCACGATGCTAACACTGGGTATCAATGCACAATCAACGGCTGTCTTCCGCAGTCTCAAGTGGGTTGCTTTGGGCGGCGTTCATCGTTACCACAGGCTGCTTTATCCGGGCGATGCTTTTCGTGAGGTCTCGAAGTTTGAGCCACTGCGAAGGCTCATCAATCTCTTCTACGCCCCGTTTCGTCCTCGTTACTCTCGAATGTCGGACACAGGGGGCCGTGCGATACGTGAGGTCACCACGTTCGACGCTTCTTTTGAAGACCTATGGCAAAGGGCCAGTGTGCAATGGCCTTGCGCCGTGGTGCGTAGCCCAAGTTTTCTTGAATGGCAGTTTGCGCGCCAGCCGGGTAAGAAGTTTGACGTGCTGGGACTCTATGAACACGATCAAATGGTCGGCTACGTGGTGCTTTTCTTTAGAAAGGATGAGCAGAGTAAGGTTCCGCCCAAGGTTGCGATAAGCGATCTGTGCTACGACGCGAGCGGCTCTCTACCGGTGATTGACGATCTCCTGAAAGCAGCCCTCCGTTTGGCACTCGAAAGACGCGCGGGCAGCTTAGTTATCGATATCCGAGACCCGTTGGTTGAGTCTCGGCTTCAACGGCACGGCTTCTGGCGCATCAAGGCCGCGCCGCAATTTATGGCTAGTGCAGCTAAGCACCAAGATTTAATCTATCAGGAAAGCAGTTGGTTTCTGACGCGCGGAGATTCCGACGTGAGTATTTTCGAGCAACCTAATTTGTGACTGAAAGAATTTCTCCCCCATGTTTGTTCCCGTCATTCAGTATCATAAGATTGATGTTCCGGCTGGTGATGCGCTCGTGCGCGGCGGCTATACTCCGCCCGGGCGCTTTGCCAAGCAGATGCATTACCTAAAGAAGCAAGGGTTTGATTTCTACTCGGCTTCAGGATTGATCGAGTATTACAGAGAGCGCGGCTCATTCCCTCCACGGGGAATCACTCCTACCTTTGATGATGGTTGGAGAGATAATTACACTCACGCTTTTCCCATTTTGCGAGAGCTTGAGATCAAGGCAACTATTTTTTTGGTTCCTTCCTGTATCGGACAGGTTTCTTCTAAAGCACAGGCCAAAGGCGAAGGTGGTCGCGCCCACCTCTTACGCGAAGAGATACTTGAGATGTCATCGCATGGTATTGAGTTTGGCTCACACTCGCTTAATCATACACTGTTGCACCAGATTCCCTTACCGGAAGTCAAACTCGAAGTGGAAGAGTCGAAACGTCAGATTGAGGCTCTGTTGCAGAAGCCGTGCAAGGTGTTTGCCTATCCCGCAGGTTATTTTTCCGAAGCCGCCAAACGGCTCATTGCCAATGCCGGTCACATTGCTGCTTTCTCAACAACCTACGGGCCGACAGATCATTTAGACCTGTATGCCTTAAACCGTGTTGAAATTCTACGCCGCGACAGATTCCTTTTTCAGTTTATGCGTAAAGTGAATCCGCTAGGCCTGTCCATGCAATAAATTTAGTGCCCGGTGTTCGATCACAATGCTTATGGCAAAGCGCCGCCGAACAAAGCCTTGCAGCTGACGGCGCGATAGCGTGTTTCTCAAGTAATCTCTTTGATCCAGGTCGGATGCTGATCGCGCGCCGCAGCAAAGGCCAGCGTTCGGCGGCTGTTGAATATTAAACTGGAGTAGACAAGCGTTGAACTTAACTTTGGCGATGTCGATTCCGAGGCAGG
>JBDUCC010000005.1:0-37619 GCA_040003675.1 bacterium
TCAATCGTATGCCAAAGTTCGTTTCGCCCGTGCCCGCTCTTGGCTGAAAAAGCTACCACGTCTGCTGCTTTGAACACGCGTCGCGCGCGTTTCAAACTTATTTTCAAATCGTTGTTAGATAGCTTATCGGATTTCGTGGCAACTATTAAGCGTGGCTTTGCGCTATGCTCAAGCCATTCGTGAAGCTGCAAATCCAATTTTGTGGGTTCGTGGCGCGAATCTACGAGTTGAATTGATAGCACAAGCTGTTGCCGCTTTGCAAGGTAGCTCGTAACCATCTCACCCCAACCTAATCGCAATGATTTTGGCACGCGTGCATAACCAAAACCCGGAAGATCAACAAAACGAAAACTATTGTTGATGTCGAAAAAGTTCAGCGACTGCGTGCGGCCGGGGGTGTTTGACGTGCGCGCCAGGCCGCGAGTGTTAAGCAGGGAATTAATGACGCTTGATTTCCCAACATTAGACCGGCCCATAAAAGCGATTTCAGGTTTTAAGTCGCGGGGCCAGTCGCTTTCCTGGAAAGAGCTTTTCAGGAATTCGGCGCTGGTAATTCTCATGCTTTAACGAGAGCTTTAGGAGTGGGCAATCAAGTTCCCCTTTCCGCCGGCGAAGAAGGGAACTTGATTACTTCTGGATTGGGCTACCAAAGCTCTGCTTCCATCTGACTACGAAGCGGAAGTTGCGGTCGCTGCTGCCTGCACCTTCGCGGTGCGCTCCTCACGCATGGCGGCGAATTGCTTCATGCGTTCGCGCATGGCGGTGATCTTTTCCTCATAGTCCGGAACGCGCTTCACCAGCGTCTCGAGGTTCATTAAGAACTCGGGGTTGCCAAACAAGCCGCGGATTTCAGGGATTACGGGAGCAATCTTGGCATAGACAAACAGGTGCTCGCCGTTTGTCTCATTGAACAACTTCTCATCGATGGCGCCATTGTTAACCATTGCGGCTGCCATGTCCCAATATGAAATCACCATCCGGTAATGCCCGCTATGCTCGCTCAGGAGCACATCGATTACGTCCTGAATGGTCGTCGGATTGAAGCCGAACATCCAGTTGCGGGCCTCACGCATGGTCGCTTCGCGTCTCAGGTCGTACAGTTTAAGAATCAGATCTGCATCGTCGTGTTTACCCATTTTCATATCCTCCAGGGGTTAGTTTGTTTTTTTTCTTGCAAGCAACGTGACTTTAGAGCTCAGGCTAAAGCCTGTCTCTGGTTAATCGACCAAAGCTGAACGTGAAAACTTGCTTGAATTGAAAAAGGTTTTAGCTTGTTGGAATGCCTTGCGAGGGCGGTTCCGGTGTCCAAAGCGGCGGCGCTTTGGTTTCATCCGTAGCACCGGCGTCGGTCGGGCAGGCATCTTCGAGCGCAAGCGCCAGCACTTCATCAATCGTCTCAACCAGATTGATGCAGAGCGCATTGCGAACCTCTTCCGGAACTTCCGGCAGATCCTTTTCATTGTCCTTAGGAAGAATGATTGTGTCGATGCCGAAGCGATGAGCAGCGAGCAGTTTTTCTTTCACCCCACCAATGGGCAACACGCGACCACGCAAAGTGATCTCGCCGGTCATTGCCACATTCTTTCTTACCGGCGTGCGCGCCAAAGCCGAGGCCATTGCCGTCGCCATGGTTATTCCGGCCGATGGGCCATCCTTGGGAATGGCGCCCTCGGGAACGTGGATGTGCAGATCGCGCTTGCGAATAAAATCAAGACTCATTGCCAGGCGTTCAGCGCGCGCTTTGATGCAAGTCAATGCGGCCTGCGCGGACTCCTGCATAACGTCGCCCAGTTTGCCGGTCAGCATAACGCCGCCGCGCCCCTTGGTAAGAGTCGCTTCGATCTGCAGGACTTCGCCTCCGATCTCAGTCCAGGCGAGGCCGGTTGCCAATCCAATTTCGCTTTCCGCGGCGACGCCTTGCTGGCGGAACTTAATGGGGCCAAGCATCTCGCGAACGCGGTCAGCGTCTACAATTTCTTTCGCACCTTCACCAAGGTTGTCAGCCACAAAGCGTCGCGCTAGTTTGCGACAGCAGGAGCCAATCTCCCGCTCGAGATTGCGCACGCCGGCTTCGCGGGTGAAGTGTCTGATGACTTCCAACAGACCTTCGTCCGTAAAGTCGAACTGCTCCATTTTGAGACCATTCGCTTCAGCTTGTTTCGGAACCAGGTGGCGTTTTGCTATTTCCAACTTCTCGCGCTCGGTATATCCGGACAGACGCAAAATCTCCAGCCGATCCTGCAAGGCCGGTGGGATGGTATGCAGCACGTTTGAAGTGGCGATGAAGAACACTTTAGACAAGTCGTATTCGACGTCGAGATAATGGTCCTGGAAGGTGTGGTTCTGTTCCGGATCCAAAACTTCGAGCAGCGCCGCGCTCGGATCGCCGCGGAAATCTGCGCCCAGCTTGTCGACTTCATCAAGCAACAGGACCGGGTTTACAGTTCCCGCCTTCTTCATCATCTGAATGATTTGACCCGGTAGCGCGCCGATATAGGTGCGGCGATGACCGCGAATCTCCGCTTCGTCGCGCACACCACCAAGGGACAAGCGCACAAACTTTCGGCCAGTCGCGCGGGCAATCGATTTACCCAAACTTGTTTTGCCGACTCCCGGCGGACCCACGAAACAGAGAATCGAGCCCTTTGGATTCTTCACCAGTTGTCTGACGGCAAGATATTCAAGGATGCGTTCCTTGATCTTTTCGAGGCCGAAGTGATCTTCGTTGAGAACCTCTTCCGCCCTGGTTAGGTCCTTAATCTCTTTTGACTTCTGTTTCCAGGGCACGCTCACCAGCCAGTCGATATAGGTTCGCGAAACGGTCCCTTCCGCGGACATGGGCGGCATGGCTTCCAGCCGGTGCAGTTCCTGCATCGCCTTGGCCTTCGCTTCTTCCGTCATGCCAACCTCTTCGATCTTCTTCTTCAGATCTTCGAGTTCGGCCTTCTCATCCTTGCGTCCCAGCTCTTTATGAATTGCCTTGATTTGTTCGTTGAGGTAATACTCTTTCTGCGCCTTCTCCATCTGGCGCTTGACGCGCGTTTGGATCGTGCGATCAAGCTGGCGCTTCTCGATCTCCAACTCCAGCAACTCAATCAAGCGTTGCAGCCGGGCCTGGGACGAAAACAATTCCAACAGTCCTTGTTTGTCTTCGACGGAGATGCGCAACTGCGACGCAAGTGCGTCGGCGAGATGCGATGGGTTTTGATTGCGAAGCGCAGTTTGCAGTGCGTCTGTTTGCGCTTCCGGCGCCAGGCGCAGATGTTGTTCGACAAGCTGACCAATCTTCTGCACCAGCGCATCGAGGCGCGTGCCGTCTTCGTTTACCACCGGAGCGCGTTTTACCAGCGCCATAAAAGCGCCATCGGTATTCTCAATTCGGACGGTGGTGGCGCGTTCACGGCCTTCCACTACCACCTTGATCTGGCCGTTGTCCTGCTTTTGCGATTGCAGGATGCGGCCGAGAGTACCCACGTCGTAGATCTGATCCGGCGCCGGCTCATCGATAGTGGCGTCGTGCTGCGTGGCGAGAAAAATGGTGCGGTCGGCAGCGAGCGCCTGCTCCAGTGCGCGTACAGATCCGGCCCGTCCGATCTTAAAAGCAACTTTTGTAAACGGGAAAATGACAACGTCCCGGATCGGCACCATCGGATACCAGGCAACGTCGGCAGGAGTTCGATCTGAATATTCTTCCATAATTGCGAATGAACCGGACTAACTGGGGGTCTTTGCAAGAAAGGCGAGCCGCTTAAACTGCCGTCTCGCCCCTTACGTTAAGATGTCTAATTGTAAAGCATTTCCCGATCAGGCGCCACAGGGGCAAGTCTTCAGTGGCACAGACTTTAGTCTGTGGCGCCCTACCAGCACAGACTAAAGTCTTGCCACTAGGCCGCAGCACCATCGATACCAGCCAAACCCTCACCCGGAATCGCGCGATGGCGCTCCACCATTTCGCTGGTAATAACAAACTCTTTTACGCGCTTTTGCGACGGCAAGGTATACATCGCATCCAACAACAGCTCTTCGAGGATCATCATCAGGCCGCGTGCGCCAACTTTTCGTTCAACGGCCTGCTTCGCAACGGCTTTCAAGGCATCTTCGGTGAACTTGAGCTTGACGTTGTCAAAATCGAATTTCTTTTGATACTGCTTGACGAGGGCATTCTTTGGTTCCGTAAGAATCTTGATGAGCGCTCCTTCATCGAGCTCATGTAATACGCCGCAGACTGGCAGGCGGCCGACAAACTCGGGAATCAAACCAAAGCGAATCAGATCCTCCGGTTGAACGGCGGCAAGCGCCTCAGCGTGACGGTGGCTACCGGTTTTTACTTCCGCCTGAAAGCCCAGTGACTTATTCCGCAGCCGGCGCCCGATCACTTTTTCGAGACCTACAAACGCCCCGCCACATAGGAACAGAATATTCGCAGTATCAATCGGGAAAAATTCCTGATGCGGATGTTTTCGCCCTCCCTGCGGTGGGACATTCGCAATTGTGCCTTCGAGTATTTTCAACAACGCCTGCTGCACGCCTTCGCCTGAAACATCGCGGGTAATCGACGGGTTCTCGTCTTTGCGGCAAATCTTATCGACTTCGTCGATGTAAATGATGCCCTGCTGCGCGCGCTCGACGTCACCGTTTGCCGCTTGCAGCAATTTCAGGATGATGTTTTCGACGTCCTCGCCGACATAACCAGCTTCGGTTAAAGTGGTGGCGTCAACAATGGTGAAGGGAACACTGAGCATGCGCGCCAGAGTTTGCGCGAGCAGTGTCTTGCCGGTACCGGTGGGACCGATCAGCAGGATGTTCGCCTTTTGGATCTCAACATCAGCGCGCCGGCGCCCAAGCTCAATGCGCTTGTAGTGCTGATAAACCGCTACAGCCAACCGCTTTTTGGTTTCGTCCTGGCCAATAACATACTCGTCAAGAAAACTCTTGATCTCGCCCGGCTTGGGCAGCGGCGGACGAGTGGCTACCGACTCAGCCTGCTGATCATCGGTGATGATCTCGTTGCAGATGTCGATGCACTCATTGCAGATGTAGACCGTCGGGCCGGCAATGAGTTTCTTGACTTCGTTCTGGGATTTGCCGCAGAAAGAACAGCGCAGTGTGTCGTCGGTTCGTCTAACCATATTCCAGGGGATCTCCTTCGAGCTTCGATCGAACCTGCTACTTGGGAACAGTCAGGGAGTGGTTGGGAGTTTCCGGACTTGCAATCATGGCGCGATAGCGCTCGATGCACTCGTTACAGATAAAGGCACTTTTGCCGATCATGCTTTTCGGGACGCCGGTCGCGTGCTGCGGTGTGCCGGCAACAATGTTAGCCACTTCGCCGTTGGACCTGCCGCAGAAAGAACAACTGACACCGCGCGCTTTCATCTTTGCAATCATTGCGTCCTCGCTGGAGTGTCCAACGCTTACTCGCGGTGGGCAATCACCTCGTCTATTAAACCATAATCCTTAGCTTGCGCGGCAGACATTATTTTGTCGCGCTCCACGTCGCGCTCAACGGTTTCAAAGCTTTGGCCAGTATGTTTCGCTATTATTTGCGACGTCAGTTCTCGCATGCGGAGAATTTCTTCGGCCTGGATGCGAATATCCGTCGCCTGACCCTGGGACCCGCCGCTCGGCTGGTGGATAAGAATGCGAGAATTGGGCAGCGCAAATCTTTTGCCCTTGGCTCCCGCCGCTAACAGCAAAGCACCCATGGAGGCGCACTGGCCGACGCAGATCGTCGTTACGTCCGGACGGATAAACTGCATCGTGTCGTAGACGGCCATGCCGGCTGTAATCGAACCGCCGGGCGAGTTGATATAGATGTTGATGTCTTTCTCGGGATCTTCAGCCTCAAGGAAGAGGAGCTGCGCGACAATCAAGTTTGCGATTTGATCGTCTATAGGCGTGCCGAGAAAAATGATGTTGTCTTTCAGCAGTCGCGAGTAAATGTCAAACGCGCGTTCGCCGCGAGACGTTTGCTCGACGACCATCGGAACTAGAGCCATACGAGGTGTAACCTTTCAGGGAACAGAAATAGAAATCAGGAGTCAGAAATCAGAAGAGCCATTTCAAAACTCATTCTGAATTCTGACTCCTGACTTCTGTATTCTCAGTTTCGTCGCTCCACTCTTCTTCAGCAACCTTCGCGTTTGCGACCAAAAGATCAAGCGCTTTGCGATTGCGCAATCTGTGCGCGATGCTACGTTCGCCCCCATCCTTTGTCAAGACACCTCGCACTTGCTCAACCGGTTGTTGCGAGCTTAACGCGATGGCTTCGATCTCGGCGTCAATGTCTTCATTGGACACTTCGATCTGTTCTTCGTCGGCAATGCGTTCGAGCAGCAGGGTGCTGCGTACATCCGCTTCAGCCTGGCCCTTCAATTCTGCGCGCGCGGCCTCCCAGTCAAGTTGCTGATTGCGCGGATCGACGCCCCGCCCGATCATATCGCGCACCACGGACTCCAGACGGCGAGTCGTTTGTTGCTCGATCAGACTTTGCGGGACTTCAAACTGATTCTGGTCCAGAAGCTTTGCCATCAAGTCTGAGCGCAGGCGATGGTCAGATTCCTGCGCCGCCCGTTTTTCCAGGTCCTCGCGAATTTTAGTTCGCAGCGTGGCCACCGAATCAAACTCTTCACCCAAACTGCGCGCCCATTCGTCGTCCATCTCAGGCAGTTCCTTAACGCGCACCGCAGTGACTTTTGCAGAGTATTCAACTCGTTTACCGGCCAAGCCCTCTGACTTGAAATCCTCCGGGTAACTGACGACGAAGCTCTTTTCATCATCTGCTCTTACCCCGGTCAGGTTTTCAGTGAATTCCGGTTGCACGCCTCGACCGCCCAGCTCCACTTCCACGTCGTCTGCCGTTAGATCTTGCTGTTCTGGGTTATCCAAAAACTTTCCCAGCAGGCTGACTGTTACGGTGTCGCCCCCTGTAGATGGGCGATCCTCCACCGGCTGCATTGCCGCCGAGGTCTCGCGAAAGGCGTCAAACATTTCGTCGACACTCGTCTCGGTTATTGGGCGAACGCGACGGGCTACTTCGATCCCCTTGTAGTTTTGCACTTCGACTTTCGGCAAAACCTCGACGTTGACCTTAACGGAGATAGGCTGCTCGCCAAACTTTTCCAGTCCCGCGGCATTCTCGAGTTCAACATCCGGCTCGCGAATGGCATTCAGCTCATGCTTATCGATTGCCTGGTTCACGGCATCAGGGATGAGTTGCTGTAGAACTTCGGCGCGAATTTCACTCTTGAAGCGATTGCGCACAACCGCTCGTGGAGCGTGGCCCGGACGAAAGCCCGGCACGCTCGCTTGTTTCGCATAACGATCGCTTACCTGATCATACGTCTGCTTGATGGCCGCAGGGTCGATCTCGATTTTGATCTCTTTACGTGTTGGAGAGACGTCTACGAATTCTGTTTTCACTACGTTACAATAGCCTTCCTGGGTGAATTAATTGTGATCGGTCAGTTGTCAGTCGTCAGTAGTCAGTTGCAATTTGTGGTTCAGAGGATAGTCTTCAATAGTAGCGACGGACCACGGACCCACTGACAACTGACAAAAATTTGGTGCGAAAGGGGGGACTCGAACCCCCACACCTTTCGGTACCAGATCCTAAGTCTGGCGCGTCTGCCAATTCCGCCACTTTCGCATGACCGTTCACATTAATAAACCACTACATTTGGCAGAAAAAAAGAATATCACGCGATAGCCGCTTTCGTCACAGAGGGTATGAACCTTGCAACAGTAGTTCGTGTCGCACATATATTGTTCGATAACAAAACGTTGGGGGGTACGAATGAGTAGTCTACGGTCAGTATCGGTGCTTCGAGAGCAGGCGATGGAGGCGCTCAAGGCATCTACTACAATGTTAGAAGTGGCTTCGAACCTATTGGACGCGGGCAATCGAGAGGAAGCCTTTAGGTTAAAGGAAGAGGCACGCTCGAAACGTAATGTTTCGGTATGGCTGATGAGTAAAGCGAACACCCTGGAAAGTTCTGCGCCCGGCGAAGAACCATTCCAAATTCAGGAAACCCACGGTGCGACGTTTCATTAAGCCGATATACGGACGCCGCAAAAACCTTCATTGATAACTCAGGCAACCCGATAAGTGGTTTTCGCCTGACCCAAAAAGTCTCTCCCTGTCTCTTTTGTGACCAGGCCGGCCCGTACCAGCTCAAAGTAGGCGCGCTGAATTTCGCCTTTGTCGACGGAAAGCTTTTGCGCCAGCGCGGCAGGGGCGGGAAGCGTTTCACCGGCGGCAACACCCTGCCCACGAATATGGCTTTCAATCTGTTCACGCACCTGCGCGTAGACAGGTCCACTGGATAAATCCTTTAGTTCGATTTCCATTGATGTATTACATTGTAACGCAAACTCCGAATTTGCGAGTGTTCGGGTTACAGCGTCCTGGTGACTTTCGACAACGAGCGCGGCTGATCCGGATCTAAACCTTTCGCATCCGCCAGCAACGCAGCGAACAGTTGGCCGGGAATTATGTAGGGTATCGGCGCTACAAATTCATCAATCTCTTTCGGCATTATGATCGCGCGCGTGCAACTCGCGGCCGCTTCTAAATCACTCGTTATTACCAAAGAGTCGGCGTGCAACTCTCGCAAGCGGCCGATCAAGCTTTTCACTCCCGACAACATCACACCCGGCGGCGCAAACAGAATGACCGGAAAGTGACGTTCGACCATCGCGACTGGTCCATGCAGAAAGTCTGCGGATGAAAAACGCTCGGCCACCACGTAGCACGTCTCCATCAACTTCAACGCGAGCTCATAGGCGTTCGCATAGGCAAGCCCACGTCCGACGACTACGCAGTTTTCCATAAATACGTAGCGTTGGACCAGTTCGAGGATAGCGGGTTGTTGCTCGAGGGAGAGGGCTGCGAAATCGGGAATCGCTGCATACGACCACGCAGGCCGTGTTTCCGCGAGCGCTTCGGCCAACATATAAAAGATCAGCATCTGCCCGGTGAAAGTCTTGGTCGCCGCAACTGATCGCTCGCGGCCCCCGTGCATCAATAAGGTCTCATCGACAAAGCCGACCATTGTCGAAGATGGTTCATTGGTGATGCCGAGTGCATAAGCACCGCAAGCGCGAGCGTTCTCAAGCACCTCGTTTATGTCTTCGCCTTCGCCGGATTGAGAAACACCAATAACCAGAGCGTGTTGCAGATTGAGTTTGGCGCGATAGAGAGTGTGGACGGAAGGGGCGGAGAGTGAAACGGGAATTCCAGTTGTGATCTCCAGCAGGTAACGACCAAACAACGCGGCATTATCTGAACTGCCTCTGGCGACGAGCACAATCAGATCGATGCCGCGTTTTTTGAGCAGCGTTCCCAGCCCGGCTATCTTTTCGCGTTCGGCGTCGATCGTCCGGGCGAGCGCAGCCGGCTGCTCGGCGATCTCTTGAAGCATTAATGACAATGGTTATTCCTCATCAAGGCTGACTTTGTCTCAAAGTTCGTTAGTGTTGCCACCTTTCTTGAAGGTTGAATGGTAGTGCTAGGTAAGAGCGGGGGCAAGCCCACCTTCCCAACCGTGAGATTCCTCCTCTTAACCGTGGGAATAGACCGAAGGGCCTTCAAGAAAGGTCACAGTACCAAGATTGAAAATCTCCAGGTTGGGAAGGCCGGTTTACCGCCGCTCTTATGCCGCGTAGAATTCGAAACGTGAACAACGATCAAGTGACACTGAGACAAATTGCGGAAGTGACGAGCGGAAAATTATCCGGCGATGCGACTGCCGTTGTAACTGACGTCACACACGACTCGCGCCGCGCCGGGCCTGGCAGTTTGTTTGTCGCAGTGCGCGGAGAGTTGTTTGATGCGCACAAATTCATTCCGCAAGTTATCGCCCAGGGCGCAGTTGGAGTTCTCTCTGAACTCGGTTGCCCTGAAGAATTTCAATCAGAAACGGGACGCACTCCATTCGCATGGCTGCAAGTCGAAAATGTGCGCCGCGCAATGGCCCTGGCGGCGGCGGAGGTTCATCACCATCCGTCGCGCGAATTGCAGCTCGTCGGTATCACCGGGACCAACGGTAAGACTACGACAGCCTATTTGATCGCTTCGATTCCGGAAGAAGCGGGTGATCCGGCAGCCATGACGGGTACGGTTGAATATCGCCTGGGTCTTGAGCGACGCAAGGCGGAACGGACCACACCCGAAGCCACCGACATGCAGCGCCTGTTGCGCGAAGCGGTCGAAATCGGATGCAAGACCGCCGTGATGGAATGTTCGTCGCAGGCAATGGATTTTCACCGTTGCGATGCGCTCGAATTTGCAGTGGCCGTTTTCAGTAATCTCACTCGCGATCATCTCGACTATCACAAGACGATGGAGAACTACTGGTACGCGAAGCAGCGGCTGTTTGATGGGAGACTTGGCTCGAAACCACGCGTGTCGGTAATCAATGCTGACGATCCTTACGGAGTTGAATTGGCGGAAAGACTGGAGAAGGAAGGAAGACGCGTGGTTCGTTACGCAGTCAGATCGGAAGCAGATGTGACCGCGCGCAACGCTGAGTTTTCATTGGATGGCATGCGTTTCACTCTGCGCACGCCCGCCGGCGAGCGTGATTTTCATTCGCCGCTGGTTGGTCCACCACATATTTACAATAGTCTCGCAGCAGTGGCCAGCGGGTTAGCGCTCGGTTACGAACTTGATGTCATTGCGCGCGCGCTCGAAAAGTGCACCGGCGCGCCGGGACGTTTCGAACGCGTGCCGCACGACAAGGATTTTGCGGTCGTGGTTGATTACGCCCACAGCGACGATGCGTTGCTGAATGTGTTGCGGACCGCGCGCGAGGTGACCAAAGGGAAAATCATCACCGTGTTTGGTTGCGGTGGCGATCGCGACGGTTCAAAGCGAGCGCCCATGGGTGAAGCAGCGGGCAGTTTAAGTGATGTCGTAATTTTGACTTCGGATAATCCGCGGACCGAAGACCCGGAAAAAATCCTCGCCGATGCGGAAGCCGGAATTCAAAAGACTGGTAAGCCCTACCGCAAGATTGCCGATCGCCGCGCAGCAATTCATCAAGCTGTGGCTGAAGCGCGAGCCGATGATTTGGTTTTAATAGCCGGCAAAGGACACGAGGATTATCAAATCATCGGCCGGGAAGTTTTTCATTTTGACGATCGGGAAGTGGCGCGAGAAGCGTTAGCACGGCTTGAAAAATGAGTGGTTCAAAACATATTCAGTGGCTCAAGTGGACCACCATCGCTTGCCTGCTCTTTGTCGCCTCGGCTTGCCAGCAAGTGCCGGCGGTCCCGAATGCAGAGGCTGCGAAGCCGCCGGCGAATGCCAGCGGTGAGCAAAGGCGCCAGCAGCGACAAACTGAAACCTACGGACGGCCGCGCATCTTGGGAACCCTCCAGGACGCTGCCATCAACGAAAGCAGTGGCTTAGTCGCTTCAAGAACCACACCGGGACTTTACTGGACACACAACGACTCCGGCGACGGTCCTTATATTTATGCGCTAGATGAGCGTGGTGAGCAGCGCGGGACCTGGCGAGTTAGAGGCGCCTCGGCCCGCGATTGGGAAGATATTGCTGCCGGTCCGGGGCCACAAGCCGGAACCAGCTACTTATATATAGGCGACATTGGTGATAACAGCGGACGGCGCGATGCGATTACTGTCTATCGCGTTAAGGAGCCCGCAACAAAGCCAACCGATACCGCATCGAACAAACGCAAACCGCTGGCGACGGACGATGCCCAGGTTATTAACTTTCGTTATCCGGATGGCCCACACGATTCCGAGGCGCTGCTGGTCCATCCTAAAACCGGCGACGTTTATATTGTTACCAAGATTTCTTTTGCTAATCCTGTGATTTACAAGGCCGCGGCGCCGCTCAACACGAACGGCCCGACCAAGCTCGAGCGGATCGGGGAGCTTAACCTTCCCAGCTTGTTTGGTGGCTTAATTACCGGAGGCGACATATCGCAGGATGGTTTGCGCCTGGCGCTGTGCGATTACCTGGATGCTTATGAGCTGGTTTTACCGGGCGCTCGCGCTTCATTTGATCAAATTTGGAAGCAACCGCTGCAGCCTGTGGATTTAGGAAAGCGCAGGCAGGGAGAGTCAATCGCTTATCGCCTTGATGGTCGCGCATTGTTGGCGACCAGCGAAGGGGAGCACTCGGCGCTGGTTGAAGTAGTGAGGCGATGATTAAGTAAGCGTTTCTCAATGAAATGGCTCGCGCTCAACTTATCCCTAATCTTTTGCGCGCCGCTCCCACAGCCAGTAGACCGGCAGCCCGAGCGCGATTAGGCCAATGCCCGCTATTGGCGGGTTACGTAGTAGGACTCCCAATCCGCCTAGAAACTCGCCGTGTAATAACCGCGTTAAAGCGTCAGTAAAATCTGCTCGCGCTCCAACCACCGTGGTTCCAAGAATCAGTGCAGTAGCCAAAAGAAAAAGAACGGGAACAACCGGATAACCCCAGGCGCGATAAGGCCGGTCGGCGTCTGGCAGTTTGCGGCGCAGGATGAAGACTGCCGCGGTGACTAAGCCATAAAATATCCATAGGCCGAAGATAGCGTAGTCAGTCAAGGTATCAAACGATGAGGAAAACGCCACCACGAGAATGCACGCCCAAATCGCCTGCACGATGAGCGCGCCGGTGGGCACATGGGTACGCGGTGAAACGTGAGACAGACTGCGCATGAATAAACCGTCGCGAGCCATCGCATACGGTACGCGCGCGCCGGTCAGAACCGACGTGTGGAGCGTGCCGAAAGTTGATGACAGCAAAGCCGCTGCGATGAAACTAATCGCTAGTGGCCCAAGAAACTGCTTAGCGACTTCTGTAGCCACCGAGGACTTGGTTGAGATACTGGCTATCTCGGTCGGCGAGAGCGCGTAGAAGTACGCAACGTTGGCGAGCAGATAAAGCGCCATGATCAGAATTGTGCCGCCAATCAAAGCGCGCGGAAGATTTCGGCCCGGATTCTGCACCTCACCCGCAACCAGAGTTACGTTGTTCCAACCATCGTAGGCCCACAAGGCGCCCAGCATTGCCGCGATGAAGCCGCCGAACCCAAAGCGCGCCGCCGCGCCGACGCCTTCGCACGTACCGCCGACATTTGCCATTAACAGGTGTGACCAGTCAGCGCTGCGCGCAAATAAAAACGCACCGATGCCAACCAACAGCACCAGCGCGATCTTAACTCCCGATAAAACCGTCGCCACTCCGCCGCTGACCCTGACGGCCAGACAGTTAATTCCGGTGACGATCAGAATCGACAGCAACGCGACTACCTGAAGTTTTCCGAACGGCACCGGGTGGCCCAACACGGTAGTGGAAAAGAAATCGCCCGCGAGCGAGCCGCCAATCATGATGTTGAGGAAGAGTGCGAACTGTACGCCGAGCGCCGCCTGCGACCCGGCCTTCCCGATGAAAAACGACATCCAACCGAAGAGGAAACCCCACCGCCGCCCATAAGCCTCGCGCATGAACACATACTCACCGCCGGCTTTCGGCATCATTGCCGCTAATTCGGCGTAACTTAACGCGCCGGCTAGGGAGAGCAGTCCGGCAATGACATAGACGAGCAGCACCATTTTTGGCGTGCCGACGTTGCAGGTCATTACGCGCGCCTTTAGGAAGACGCCGGTGCCGATCACGTTGCCGACGACGATGGAGATTGCGGCGATCAGGCTGAGGCCACGGACGAGCTGGTTGGTTGTAGTTGATGCCATCGATGATTAAGGTCCAAAGTCCAAGGTCCAAAGTCCAAAGTTCGAGGGATCAGCGGTATTTGCTTCCCTTTAGTTCCGAGTTTCGTAGGTACTTCATTAGACCAGCTATCATCCGGCCAATTTCAACAGCATGGTTGAGTAAACTCGCAGATAGGTCTGGCGTGAGATATCCTTGATCCACAGCAATGTAGAGTTGTGAGCGAACCTCGCCACACGAGCCCTTGGCGACAGCTAGAAATTGTAAGAACTCCTTGTCTCCCCCTCGCTCAAAGCCCTCCGCAATATTTGAAAGTATGGAGATCGAAGCGCGTCGAAGCTGGTCTTTCAAGCCGAAGTCCCGGCTGAAACTCCCTGCGGCTGTGGCCTCGTATATTTTATTAGTTAAGACCTGGCCTTTTTCCACGATTCAAGATCCTCAAACTTCTTGATTTTCATAACATTCACCTCCCAAGTGAAAAAGGGTGAAGGTTAACGGTCAAGCGGCATTCGCGGACTTTGGACATTGGACTTTGGACATGGGACTCTTCACCAGACATCATTCGCCACCAGATCGTCATGCGTATCACGCCGGCGAATTAGATCCACGGTGCCGTTCGCGCGAACCATCACCGCCGCAGGCAGCGGCCGGCCGTTGTAAGGAAACATCTGCGCCAGGGTGTAAGCGCCGGAGTTGAGCAGCGCCAGAATTTCGCCGGGCTGTACATTCGCGGGTAGTCGACGGTAGTCGGGCAAACGACCCTGTCGCTCTATATCAAAATAAACATCGCCCGAATCACAAAGCGGTCCGGCAACTTTGTAGTCCTGCTCATGCGGCTCGCCCGCACGAGTCGCCGAAACAACATGGTAGTACCACTTGTAATTGTTCATCGACAGCATGATGTTGTAGCCGGCGTCGGTCAGCAGCCAGGTGTCGCCCGTCTCCGGCCGCTGCTTCATATTCAAAACGGTCGAGAGCACCAGACCAGCATCGGCGATTACGCTACGTCCTGGCTCCAAGAGAATTGTTGTTTGCTCAAGCAGATGTTCGGCGCCCGCCGCGCGTGCTGATTCGCGGGCCAGGCGTAACGCTTCGGCCAACACGACTGAAGGTTCAAGGTCGGCGCCGAGCATGTCGCGCTCGTGTTCCGGCAGTTGATCAGCCTGAGAACGATCGCGCAGGTAATTCACCGGAATGCCGCCGCCGAGATTAATGTGCTCTAGCCGGTGACCTGTCTCGCGGTGAATCGTCAGCAGGTGTTCCCACATGCTGCGAAAGGCTTCCGCGAAGGGCTCAACGTCCGGCGTTTGTGAGCCGACGTGAATGTGTATGCCGCATACCTGAATGAGATCGGGATTTTGTAAGCCGCGGCGAAAAGCATCCAGTACTTCAGAAGACGAGATGCCAAACTTCGAAGTGAGCAGCGCTGTTTGCAAGCCCAGATGCGAGCGCGTGCCGATTTCCGGAACCAGGCGCAAAGCGATGCGCGCAGGCTTTGCAGCAGTGCCGCCATCCGCCGTCGCAACTCGCCTAACCGCTTCTTCCACCAATCCGATCTCGTAAATCGAGTCAACGTTGATGGCATGAATTCCGGCGCGCACCGCGTCGTCGAGTTCAACAGCGCTTTTGCTGGTGCCGTTGAAGATGATCTGATCCGGACGGAAACCAATACGCAACGCTTTGAATAGTTCGCCGCCGCTGTTGACCTCGACATCAATGCCAGAATCCCGAACTGTCTTCAGCACGGCCATGTTCGAATTTGCTTTTGAAGCGTAGAAGAAACGAATCGGATGATCTACGGATTCGGCGGCACTTTTCAGGCGCGCAATGTTTGATCTGATGCGTGGTTCGGAAAAAACAAAGAGAGGCGATTCGTAATTGCGAATGAGCTCGACAGCATCAGCGCCGCTGACATTAAGATGGCCGGCCCGAACGCCAAGATAATCGGGAATGGTCCAGGCTGGGGTTGCGGAAACAACGCTAGTTGACATCACTTACACACTCTCGAGAAAAGGTCCGCAATGAATTCGAGCGAAGATAGACTGCGTGTGGTAAACCGTCAAGCTGATTTAGTTGCGAGTTTCGCGGCTGATGTCGATCACAAGAAACGCTTCCGAGCTTTTGCGGAACCGCGAGCGGTAGCGACCGGATGTTGGCGCTCAACTCTCCCTGACAATTACAAATGTTTCGATATAACGTTGCATGTAGCACCCGGTCGCTACCGCTCGCGGTTCCGCAACGGCTGAGGATCAATTGCGGGCAAGCTTTCTGAGCACCTCACGAATCTGTTTGTAATGCCGCTGTTCGTGATAACCCACGAATGAGACCGTGGCAACGCCGTCAATTTCGCCAAGAAACGGATGCTTGAAAACGATTTTCCGGAAACGGTCGTCGCCGTGGATTTCGCACAGCTTCTTCAGATCGTTGCGGGCTCGGTTGTAGTTGGCAATCGCTTCATCCTTGCCGGGAACTGCAATCACTTCTTCAGGACCAGCTTTGTTTTCGGGATTGACAGCCTGGGGAGCTTTCACGCGCACCAGCCGCGAGGAAACGATCGAGGTAGGCACAAATCTTCGGACAAAACTCACCTTTCGCGGCGGTCGAGACACAGCTTTCTCGAGGTCCTTAATCACGCGCTCTTCGACGAGACAAAGATGCTGAAGAATCTGTTCGACGCTCCAGCCGCCGTCGGCAGGCTGGCGTTTAAACCGACCTTCATCCAGAGGCGCCACCGTGGCGGTAAGTTTCTCGTGAACCTTATCCAGTCTTTTGAGAACGCGCTTCATGGATTTGGGGAACTAACGCGGCAACCTATTGCCGGACGAAGCTGTAGGTGATGACTCCTATTACTTGCACCGGTTCGCCGATCAAAAGTGTAGGCGCGAACCTCGCTTGCAATGCGGCGTTGATACTGGCCTGATGCAGCGGCTGTGGTCCGGATACCGCTACAGCGGAAATCACGTTTCCCTGCTCATCAATTGTTACGCGCACCACTACTACGCCTGCCGCGCCGGCGGTTTTCGCGGCGGCAGGGTATTCGGGTTGCGGCAGGCTAAGCGCCTTGCCATTCAGTACGCCACCTGAGACCGGGCCTCTCTTTTTTGGAGACGCCGTCCCGTCGTTAGCCGCACCGCCGCCGACGGTGTCCGGCGTTTCAGCTTCCGGTTCATCGGCTGACTCAGCCGCAACTGCGGTATCACGATTTGCTGCCTTCACCTTTTCCGGAGGCGGCGGGTTCTGCGTGGCAACGGTTGCGGGTTGAATAATTTTTTCCGGAATCAGGAATGAACTTAAAAACTGTTCCTGCGTTTCATCGTCTTTTTTACTGTTCAAGAATGCGGCTGCATAGAAGCGCTTCCTGGTAATAAACACCCACGCTGTTCCCGAGAGTTCTGAATTGGCAGACGGAAGCGACCCGTTGCTTTGTGGACCTTGCAGCGTTAATCGATATTCGCGCCCCGAGTTGCCTTGCAAAACTCTCTCGCCGACGAGTGTCAATTTCGCTACGGCTCCCTTGCGCAGTTTTGACGGAAACAGGTTCTTGAAAGCATCGACGTACGAATTCAAACGCTCCGTCTCTGTATACATGGCGGGATTGGATTTTATTCCGCTCAGTGAAACTACGGCGAAGACCGGCCCACTCGAAACGTGCGCGAGGTGCGTGATCATATTCAGTTCGAACTTGTGATACGGCTCTTTGCCTGATTGAGAGGTCGAGCCCTTTGGCATCTGCACCGAAAAGTCTTCACCATCCGGGCGCAGTGTTTCCCATTCAATGGTTTTCACTGGCGACTGTGCGGCCAGAAGTGAAGGCAGCCCCAGTACCAATAGAGCGAGCGGCAAACTTTTCAAGCCAAACCACTTCATATTCAAACTCCTGGTGTTCTTTGGCCTTGAATCAAGTAGATTTTAACTAACTATCGCCGGTGAATTAAAGTTGTGCCACCATTTCAGCCGGGTTCCAGTAAGCGTGCAGTGTTTCAATCTTGCCTGCATCATTGATCTCAAACACGTCAATACCTTCGAAATGTACTGTTCGTCCTTGCTTGCTGGTTCCTCTTCCGGTCCACTTCACAGCGGCGCTATTGCCCGCGATAAAAACCTGATCTTCATGCAGACCAACTTCCTTGAAAGCAGCCGTGATTGTCTGAAAAAACTCAGCCAGCTTCTGATGGCCGTTGATTGGCAAGGCGCCAACCGGATCATGACTGACGGCGTCTTCAGCAAACGTGTTTACCCATGCCTGCTCGTCCATTGCGCGCAACGCTGCAAAGTAAGCCTTAACTGTTCCAGCTATTACTTCCGGTGACATTCGCATTTTTCCTTTCGCGATCTGATTGCACCAACATGCGCCGCAATATCTTTCCCGATGGCGATTTTGGAATCTTATCAATGAATTCCAGGACGCGGATTCTCTTGTGCGGCGCTACGCGTTCGGCAACGAAATCCATAATCGCTTGCGGACTCGCTTCCGCTTTGAGTACCACCACCGCCTTGGGCACTTCGCCCGCCTCATCGTCAGGGTAGGGAATCACCGCCGCGTCAGCAATACAGGAATGGGTTAGCAGAATTGCTTCAAGTTCTGCCGGTGGCACCTGAAAACCTTTGTATTTGATCAGCTCCTTGGCGCGATCGACGATGAAAAAATGCCCGTCTTCATCGGCATAGCCAACGTCGCCGGTGTGCAGCCAGGAATCGGTATCGATTGTTTGCGCCGTTGCTTCGGGTTGATTTAGATAGCCCTTCATTATCTGCGGCCCACGCACGCAAACTTCGCCCTCCTGATTTGGCCCCAGCTCTGCGCCGGTAGCCAGATCGACAATCTTGCATTCGGTGTTCGGTGCCGGAGGGCCTACTGAGCCAAACTTTACCTGGGCCTTGTTAGCGGGCGAGGAATGGGTTACAGGACTTGTTTCTGTCATGCCGTATCCCTGGCGAAGGTCGCAGCCGAGGCGCGTCATGCACGCACGCGTGAGACTTTCATCCAAAGGTGCGGCCCCTGAAAAGAGTGTCCGCAGCGTCGGCAGCTTATAGTTGTCGACGACCGGACTTTTACTTAGCGCCAGCACTATCGGCGGTACGATGTGCGCCATTGTTACGCCATACTTTTCGACTGACTGGAGGAACAACTCCAGATCAAAGCGCCGCATCGTCACGATGGTGGCGCCTTTATGCAAGCCCATGTTTAGAACGACGACCAGCCCGTAGATATGAAACAAGGGCAGCACACAAATTAGCGTGTCGTTTATAGAAAAGTAATCAAGGCCTTCCATTTGGCGCATGTTGGCGATCAGATTGTGATGCGTGAGCATGACGCCTTTTGGTAAACCAGTTGTGCCGCTCGAGTAAGGAAGCGCGACAATATCTTCACGCGGATTTATTTTGGGTTCGGAAAAACTCCCATCGTTTTCGAGTAAAGCAGCAAACGGCGTCGCGCCTTCGGCCTCACCAAACACAAACACTTCCTCGACGCCTGCCTCATTTGCCGCGGCCAGTGCTTTCGCTAAACATTCAGGGACTGTTACCAGAAACCGTGCGCCCGCGTCCTTCAGTTGCTGGCCGATCTCGTGTTCGGTGTAAAGCGGATTGACGGTCGTGCAAATGCCGCCAATGGTGGCGACGGCGTGGAATGCGATGGCAAATTCGGGCACGTTGGGACTGAGAATGCCAAAGACGTCAGGTGCCTTAAACCCGCGTGCGGCCAGGCCGGCAGCCGCCCGGCGGATGGCATCGGTAAGCTGGGCATAAGTTATCGTTCTACCTGTTTCTCCTTCTATTAATGCAGGCTTGTCGCCGAGTGCCGCGGCGTTTTGAAAGACAAAGGAAGTTATCGAGACTTCGGGGATTGTGACTTCGGGATAGGGGCCGCGAAAGATCATAGGCCGCTTACATTATCAGGTGACCTCGCTTCCGTAAAAGGTTTATATTTACCGCCACTCGCAATCCAGGAATCTAGTTGGTACAAGCGCACTCATGACGGACCCCGAACCTCCACTCAACATCATTTGTCTGGCTACCTACTTCAAAGGCGGCGACTTCATTCGTGAGTGCAAACGCCTGGGCTGTCACGTTGTCCTGGTCACGAAGGAAAAAATACTCGATGAAGACTGGCCGCGCGATTGTATCGACCAGCTCATGGCGGTGCCCAACAATGCCGACGCGCTGCTGTTCATCGACCTGGTTAATTTTTTGGCGCGCGAAAGGAAACCGGATCGCGTAATCGCCTTGGAAGAATTCGACGTGATGACGGCCGCGCTTATCCGCGAACACTTTTGTTTGCCAGGCATGGATAGTTCAACTGCCCGGACGTTTCGCGACAAACTCCGCATGGCTGAAGCTGCGAAAGCAGCGGCTGTCGAGGTGCCGGACTTTGTGCCGCTGATTCACCCTGCCGACATTTCAGAGTTCATTAAGAGTGTGCCGCCGCCATGGATACTCAAGCCGCGTTCAGACGTTTCGGCCATCGGCATTCGCAAAGTGGAACACGCCGACGATGTTTGGAAGATCGTCGAGGAACTCAACCAGCGCGACAGTTTGCGCGAGCGCGCCTCCTATTACTTGCTGGCCCGGTTCGTTAAGGGCGAAGTCTTCCACGTCGATTCAATCGTGAACAACGGCCGCGTGGCGTTCGCGGGCGCAAATCGCTACGGTCGCCCGCCTTTGGAAGTAGCGCATGGGGGCGGCGCTTACGTTTCGCGAAGTGTCTCGCACGGATCGGCCGATGAAAAGAAGCTGTTTGCGATCAACCGGAAACTGATCAAGGGTCTTGGGCTCGAAAGAGGAGCCGCGCACGCTGAGTTCATCAAAAGCGATACGGACGGGTATTTTTATTTTTTAGAAATTGCCGCACGCGTCGGTGGCGCATACATTGCTGAAGTTTTGGAAGCCGCCACGGGGCTGAACCTTTGGCGGGAGTGGGCGAAGATCGAGGTGGCAGACGCGGAGGCGAGTCGGCAGGAGCAGACGGCAGGAGCAGGGAAGAAAACCGAGCGTAAGGGAGCGGCGAGCAAGCCGCTCAAGCCGTCGCGAAAAGAATATGCCGGCATCGTTTTATCACTGGCAAAACAGGAACAGCCGGACACCTCGACCTACGACGAGCCCGAGATCGTTTATCGAGCGAAGAAGCGCCATCACGCCGGACTGATAGTCCGCTCCAAAAAACTTGAGCGCGTTGAAGAGCTCCTCACTCAATATGCAACGCGTTTCAAAGACGACTTTGAAGCGGTATTACCGCCACTTGAAAAAGCTGAGTAAGCCCGTCGCCCACCGCGCCTTTAAGTGAGCTTCTTAATTGGCCAGATATTCACGCTGAGTTCTTCACAGTATTGCAGGAGAGGCTCGCCTTTCGGCATCTTTATGTCGTGCGATTCTATCATCGTCGATTCCAATGAAAGCAGCTCAGCTTTTTGCAACGGCCATCGCTGATGATGAATGCGAGCTCGATATAAATCGCCTTCGTTTTCGCTATAGAGACAGTAGCGTTCGGTGAGAAAAAACTCGAGCGAGTCGGGTTCTGATAACGGAAGCGGCGCGCCGATCTTCCACGATGTATCAATTTTCGAGGGTGGATCGTCGGTTCGCACTAAAGAGTAGACGATCGTGCTGCCTTCGTTTTCCACATCGATTTCGGCGTTGAAATAAGGAAGATGATAAAAAGCACGCGCGGCCATGACGGCTGCTGCGCTATTTGCATCGAGGGAGAAAAACCAAACGCCGGGAACACCTTCGAAGTGAACGTAGGTGCGCACATTCAACTCGTGCAGCGAACTCAATCCCGGTACAGCGGGCAAAAATGGCGGCAGCCCACGGATGTCCCACATCGTAAACGGAATGATCCCAATCCAGGCGCTGCCGTCAAAGAGATCGATGTCAAGTGGTCCAGGAAGCAACGGACGCAGCTGCTTTGCATCGATGCGCCAATGCATGAACAGCAACTTACCCCACGTTTGATGCATGAGGGGCTGGCCTTCCGGGCGTTCACGAATTGAGAAGCGATTGATGTTTGCGGCCACGTTATTTCAGATGCTTGTCAAACCAGTCAATCACGTGGTGATACCAGAACGCTGAATTCTGTGGCTTCAAGATCCAGTGCCCTTCGTCTGGAAATAAGATCAATTTTGACTCAACAACGTTGCGTTGTAAGGCAGTGTAGAGTTCCAAACTCTGCGTGTAAGGAACGCGGAAATCGAGCTCGCCCGCGGTAACCAGCGTCGGCGTTTTGAAGTTGCGCACAAACATGTGCGGCGACCAGCGCGCATACATCGTGGGGTTGGACCACGGCGTGCCCTTGAATTCCCATTCCGGAAACCACAGTTCTTCTGTAGCGCCGTACATGCTGGTCAGGTTGTAGACACCGGCATGCGAAACCAATGTCTTAAAACGAAAGCGCGGGTCGTTATTGTGGCCGAGGATCCAGTCGACCATGTAACCGCCATAGCTGGCGCCGGCCGCGCCAATCCGGGCCCGATCAATAAATGAATTGCGACGAAGCACATCGGCGACCCCGTTCATGATGTCGACGTATGGCTTGCCGCCCCAATCGCCGCTGATCTCATTAGTGAATTGCTGGCCATAGCCGGTTGAGCCGCGCGGGTTCGGCTGAAACACCACGTACCCGGCGTTTGCAAAGATTTGCGGGTTCCAGCGATAGCCCCAATTGTTGTTGAAAGCGCTTTGCGGCCCACCATGAATGATGACGATCAGCGGGTACTTCTTATTCGGATCGAAATCGACGGGCTTGATGACGAAGCCGTGAATCTTCTTGCCGAGTGCGCCGGTCCATTCAACTTCCTCAGCGGGCTTCAGGTTTGCCTGGGCCATCAATTCATTGTTCACATGAGTCAAAGCGATGACACTGCCGGCATTTCCTCTGAAGATTTCAGCGGGACCCGCCATGGTGCTGCTCACGAAGACGAACGTGTTGTCCGCTGCGACCTGCAAGTTGCTGGCGAAAACATTCCCGGCGACTTTCTGCTGCTGTCCACCGCTGACTGGAACCTTGTAGATATTTTCGTAACCACGATCACCGGCAGTGAAATAGATGGTGTTGCCATCGGGGGTTAATGCAACCTCGTCAACGCTTAAATCAAAGCCGCGCAACAACTCGACGCTCGTACCGGTCGAACGGTTAAACGCCATCAGCCGCCAGCGATCTGCTTCAAACCCCGCGGTTGCTTGCGATCGGTAGATGATGTGCTTGCCATCAGGCGTATAAATCGGAGTGTCTTCGTAACCCTTATTTCTGGCAGTGATATTCCGCGCTGGACCACCGGCGGTGGGCACAATGTAGACGTCGCTGTTGGTTGAAATCGCTTCGATCTTGTCAGGGTTGCGCAGGTATGCCAGTTCTTTCGAGTCAGGAGAGAACGAGTAGTCTATGTTGTCGGCAACGGCATAAGGCGGTGCATCGAAATCGCCGGGAGTCAAATCGCGCGCGCCGCCGCCTTTGCTCGCAATCACGAAGACGTGAGTACGTTTCAGATCGCGCCATTCAACCCAGTGACGAAACAACAAACGATCGGTTACGTGCGCTTTGACTTTGCTCTTAGCCGCCGCATCATCTTTAGCGCTATTGCAATCGTCGGTGCTACATTCGGGGTACACATCGGAAACGAAAGCGAGCCAATTGCCGTCGGGCGACCAAACCGGCCCCGATGCGCCGGTAGAGATTTTCGTGACCTGCGCTTTATTGTCGCCGTCGGGTTCCATTACCCAGATCTGATCGCCGGTAACAAACGCAATCTTCTTACCATCCGGCGACCAGCGTGGCGCGGTCGAGGAAGCGGTACCGCTGGTCAATTGCTTCATTTCGCCGCCGGCATTCGACATGACGTAGATCTGCGTCACCGTGCGGTTTGCATCGACGTTAACGTCACCAATGGTAAAGGCGACGAGTTTCCCGTCAGGAGAGAGCTGCGGGTCGCCAACCCGCCGAATCTTCAACAAGTCTTCTACCGAGTAATGAGTAGTTTGCTGAGCGGCAGCTAAGGATGTGAATACGATGACGGAGATGACGGACAGGCCGATTGCAACGAGGAAGCGTTTCATAGTTACCTCTTCAAAGTCTTGCCGCTGATTGTTGGGATAGCGGTAATATTATGGCATTACTCGGAAGCGGGTGCACGTTTTCACGGCTTAGGCACCGTTTGAAAATGACCTCTGTGCGTTCTCAGCGCCTCCGTGGCTCTGTGGTGGGTGAGTTAGCGTTAGGCAAGCACTCACGTCAAGGCACAGAGTTCACAAAGGACGCACAGAGAACTAAAGAAAACGGATGAGTTACTCAATTTAACTAATGATTCGCAGAACAATATTAGGCCTGCTCAAGTTTGCGTTGCGCGTCTATTTTCGCCGCATTGAAATAATTGGGCGGGAGCACGTTCCCCTAAAGTCGCCTGTCATTTTCGTTCTAAATCATCCCAACGCCTTAGTTGATCCTGTCTTTCTTTTTTGCCTGGCGCCGCGCCGCGTTTCTTTTCTCGCAAAGTCGACTCTGTTTCAGATGCCGGTGATTGGTTATTTCGTGCGCGCGCTCGACTCGCTGCCCGTTTACCGTCGCAAGGATGAGGGTGAAGACGTCTCTCGCAATGAAGAAACGTTTGTTGGGGCGCGAAAACTTCTGGCCCGCGGAGGGACGATTGGGATTTGCCCGGAAGGTGTGTCACATAGCGAGCCAAGACTGCTGCCCATTAAGACCGGCGCCGCGCGGATTGCGCTGGGCGCAGTTTCGACTGGTGAAGTATTCGATCTAAAAATTGTTCCAGCCGGGCTTTATTACACTTCGAAAACAAAATTTCGCAGCAGTGTGTTGCTTTACTTCGGAAAACCTATTGATGTTTCACCGGTTGCGCTGGATGAGTCCGGCACCATTCCGCGCGAGGCCGTGCGCGAACTTTCGAACCGGATTGAATGTGCATTGCGTGAAGTGATACTTGATGCGGAACAGGAAGAAGCGTTGCAAACGATCAGCCGCGCGGAAAAAATATTTTCAGCGGAAGCGGATGATGAATCTCGGGAGAGTCTGGCCCAGGAGCTGCAACTTCAGCAACGATTCATAAAGGCGTACACGGTCTTGCGGCAGCACGCGCCTGAGCGGCTACGCCGGCTTGAGTTGCGCATGAGCCGCTTTGAGCAGGAACTAATTCAGGCGGGTGTCTCGGCGGATGATTTTTCACCGCCGCCGGCGCCGGCCGCAGTCTTGTTGCACATTCTGATTCGCATAGGCGTCTTCGCGATCCTGATATCGCCGGCACTGCTGGGAGTCGTGGTCCATTATCCAGCGTACCGTTTGGGCCGGTACCTGGCAACGCGTTTTTCGAGAGACGAAGAAGATGTCGTTTCAACTGTAAAGATCATTTCAGGGATTTTGCTTCTGCCTTTGACTTGGTTGCTGTTGGCCGCGGCCGTCTATGAATTGCTCGGTTGGGAACCGGCGCTGGCGGCGCTATTCATAATGCCGCTGCTGGGTTACCTGGCGGTGAGATTTTTTGAGGAGTTCGACAAATCGGTAGGCGGGTTGCGCGCCCTCGCTTTCTTTTTGATGAGGCGCAGATTCTTTATACGTTTGCTGGCTGAACGCAAGGCAATCCACAAGGAAATACTGGCTTTGGGTGAGGAAACTGCAATCGCCAGCCAGTAATCATTGGATTGTTGAAAGAACAGCGAGGGAAGGGGGAGTCTGTCCTAATGCGTCTATTTCTTGCGCGCTTTCGCAACTTTCGAACTCTTAGTGGTCGCCGCGCGCCGCTTGCCACCGCCTGCTCTGACTGAGCGGCCCTTGCGACCTTCGCTCTGAACTCTGCCAGCCTTCATTAAGTTCTCATAACTGCCGCGCACTACGTTCCGCGCTACTTTCAGTGAGTTTGCCAGCTCACGTTCACTCGGAAGATAGCTGCCCACGGTCATTGCCCCTGATTCGATAAGGGTTGTCAGTTGGTCGGTGATCTGTTTAGTCATGGACTCAGGACGTTTGCGATTGACACGTATAGTTGTTTTCACTCTTGACTCCTCCTGCACTCGTTCGATTGTTTTAGGGGTAGTGGAATTCTATGCAGCACTGCGCGAAGTGTCAACATGCGATTTTTTTGAATTGGAGACCAGACGGACCAGGTGAGCGGGTTTTGCCGGACCTTAGGTGGTTGGACCATCACTCAGTGATATTTCCGTTACGATTACCTAACTCATTGATGGCGGGGAATGAAAGGATGAAGGATGAGGCGGAAATAAAGGATGAAGGATGAAAGCGGAACGATGAAGGCGGAAGGATGAAGGATGAAGATGAGGACACACCGCGGCAGGTCCCTTGTTCATCCTTCCGCCTTCATCCTTCATCCTTTCATTGTATCCGGCCCCAGGCGCTGGTTTTCCAGTTATCAATCGCGTCGCTTCCCAAAATCCAGGGCGGTAGTGGCATAAGTAACATAGCCGAAAGGGCGCTTACGTAAGGTTCGTACATCAAACGCAGTTCTGCCAGTTTCAATTCAGCATCCTCGCCGTCTTTGAGCGAGGCGCCGTTATGTTCAAGAATTTCACGGAGCCGTTCGAGATCGCCGGGAAACAAACGAGTCGCACACGCTTGCGGCGCAGCGGGCGCCGTCCGAAAAATCTGGGCGAGGTCCACCACTGCGTGGCGAGCCATCGCAAAAGTAAGTTTCGCTTGCCAGACGGGCAGGCCCTCGACGCCGACCATTACCAACGCGCAGGTATCGAGCACAGTAGTCAGCGCCGCCAGCCAGGATTGATTGTCGTGTTGTGAGCGGAAATAGCAGAGCACTGGGTAGGACAAGTGGCTTTCGAGCAGCTCGGCGGCCCAACGTTCCCATTCGAACAAAACCGACCCAAGCTCGTCTAGTTTTCCGCTCTCCGCATGGCGGCGCAACATCTCGGCCGCGCTCGAAGGCGAGCCAGCGCGCGCGTCCAGTAGGGAGATGTTAACTTCCCGGCGCGAGAAGGCTTGATAGAGAACAGGCAAGTACCCAATTACGATCGCCAGCAATCCAAAACCGTTAGCGGCTTCGATGACCGTAATCGTCCGGCCCAGCGGCAACATGGGAACGAGATCACCATAGCCGAGAGTAAAGAACGTCGTACCGCTAAGATAGAAATAGTCACTGAACGTCGGAGTCAGGCTGAGATTTAGGCGCGTATCGAACGCCCAGAGCACAATTGCATAACCCAAAATAAGGCCCAACGCCCAAAGCGCTAGCAGAATGAGCAAAGACAACGGCCCAAACAACCCAAGCACCTTTTCGCGACGCTTGCGATCCTGGAGCGAGCGGGCCAGCGCTGACCAGGGAGCCCATATCGTTTGATAGAAGAACCGCGTCAAACGAAATCGTCGCGTCACGCGTCGCGGTAGGATGATGGTTTCAAACGCGTCCCAAAGAATAGTAACGATTAACGCGAGACCGGGAATGACCGCCAGAAGTCTCATAATGAATTCGCTCAGGTTTGTTCAGCAGTAAACGGCGAATGCTTAACGACCAGATGTTATCGTTGAATTGATCTTTAGCAAATGGTCCAGAGACTGAGTGGCTTAGACTGAGTGGCATAGACTGAGTGGCACAGACCCTAGTCTGTGGCGGCCGGCGAGAGCACAGACTGAAGTCTATGCCACTCAGCCACAGATTAAAGTCTGTGCCGGCGGACGGCATTTTGTCGGTCCATATAGCTGCGTTACTCTAGCGACTAAATTCCATGCGTTCACTAATCATTCACGGCCATTTTTATCAACCGCCGCGCGAAAACCCCTGGACCGGAAAGATCGATCCGGAACCGGATGCCGCTCCCTTTCACGATTGGAACGAACGCATTCACGCCGAATGCTATGCACCAAACACCGCTGTCCGCATGCAAACAGAGAAGGGCAGCGAGCAGGTTGTTAACAACTACGGCCGTCTCAGTTTTGACTTCGGACCAACGCTGTTGTCCTGGCTCGAATCGCAACATCCGGAAACGTATGCAAGCATTATTGCTGCCGATACGGAGAGTGTGGCCCGTTTCCAGGGACACGGGAACGGCATCGCACAAGCTTACAACCACGCGATCTTGCCGTTGTGCAATGAACGCGACCGGCTTACTCAAATTCGCTGGGGCCTGGCTGATTTTCGGTATCGCTTCGGCCGCGAGCCCGAAGCAATTTGGCTTCCGGAAACTGCCGCCAACGATGAAGTACTCGACTCGCTTATCGATCACGGATTGAGATATGTGATTCTCGCGCCGCAACAAGCCGCGCGCATTCGCGACAGCCGGCAGCCTTCAGCCCGCTGGCAAGACATTCCGACAAACGGTATCGATACGACCCTTCCTTATCTTCGTTACCATGGGGACGGCTCGGGAAAATCGCTGGCCGTGTTTTTCTTCGATCAGGATATTGCACGTGCAATTGCGTTTGAGCATGCGCTCTCCTCAAGCGCGGCACTGGCGGAAAGTATCGCATTACGGTCTGGGCCTAATGGGATGGTTAATGTCGCGACCGATGGCGAGAGTTATGGACATCACCATAAATTTGGTGATATCGGTTTGGCCCACCTGTTGCAAACGACAGCGCCGGCGCGTGGATTTCGCGCCACGAACTATGGAGAGTATTTGGACCATCATCCGCCGAGCGTCGAGGTTGAGATTGACAACGGGCCAACAGGAGAAGGCAGCTCATGGAGTTGTATTCACGGGGTCGCGCGCTGGATCAGCGATTGTGGTTGTCACACCGGCGGGCAGGAAAATTGGAACCAGGCGTGGCGAAAGCCTTTGCGCGCTGCGCTCGACTATTTACGCGATCAAGCCGCGGCAGCGTTCGAAGCGACACGCGGAATATTGTTCATTGATCCGCGGGCTGCCCGGGATGAGTCGATAAAACTGGTATTGGATCAATTCGCATCACGCGAATTGTTTTTGCGGCAACACGCACCACAACAATTGAATAGTGAACAGGAACAGAGAGCCCTGGCATTTTTGGAAATGCAGCGAAACGCGCTGTTGATGTATACCAGTTGCGGTTGGTTCTTTAACGATATTGGCGGCATTGAGCCAGTGCAGATTTTGAAATACGCATGCCGGGTCATTGAGTTGCTGGGCGAACTCGGGCTGCCATCGCCGCGGCCCCGCTTCCTGGAGATTCTGGCCGAAGCAAAAAGCAATCGGCCCGAACTGGGAAACGGTGCAGATATCTACCTCCGCATCGTAGAACCCACAAATCCTTCCTTTGATTCTAATCGCGCAAGATTGCCGCAGGTCACCGTATGACCAAAAAAGACTCCAACAAAACAAAGCGGCCAAAGAAAGCGGCAGACGGGCCGCGTCGCGTTTCGCGCAAACCAGCCGTCGCACCCGCGCCAGAGATGCAAGATGATTCTGCGCCGCAAATATTTGGGGAGTTAGATCGCCATCTGTTTGCGGAAGGAAAGCATGAACACATCTACGAAAAACTTGGCGCGCATGTAGTCACTCACAATGGCGTTAAGGGAGTTTCATTTGCTGTCTGGGCGCCAAGCGCACAACGCGTAAGTGTGGTCGGCAACTTCAACGGCTGGGATGGCTCGCATCATTCGCTGCGGAGGTTGGGCGAGTCTGGCATTTGGGAAGTTTTCATACCGGGACTGACGGCCGGTGAGCTTTACAAATATGAAATCCAATCACCCGGCCTGCCGATCTTTCAAAAAGCCGATCCTTACGCTTCGTATGCAGAGGAGCCGCCCAATACGTCTTCGGTCGTATTCGAATCTGCGTATCGCTTTCGCGATTCAAGGTGGATGGAGCGACGCGCAAAGGAGGAACACTTTCGCCGACCGCTCTCAATCTATGAAGTTCACTTTGGATCGTGGCGACGCGTTGCGGAAGAGGAAAACCGTCCGCTGAACTATCGCGAAATGGCCGAGCCACTAGCGAAGTACGTTCGCAAGATGGGCTTCAGTCATGTTCAGTTTCTGCCCCTCAAGGAATTCCCTTATGGGCCATCATGGGGTTACCAGGTCAGTAATTACTACGCACCCTCAGCGCGCTACGGCACGCCTGACGACCTGCGCTATTTAGTCGATTTTCTGCATCGAAAAAATATTGGCGTGATTATGGATTGGGTGCCGGCACACTTTCCCAAAGACGCATTTACGTTGGGGCGTTTCGATGGTTCAGCTTTGTATGAACATCTCGATCCGCGCAAAGGTGAGCATCCGGATTGGGGCACATACATTTTCAACTACGGCCGCAGCGAAGTGCGAAACTTCCTGATTGCTAATGCGCTCTACTGGTTGCGCGAATTTCATATTGATGGCTTGCGCGTCGATGCCGTCGCCTCGATGCTTTACCTCGATTACAGCCGCAAAGAAGGTGAATGGGTTCCGAACCAGTTTGGCGGGCGCGAAAATCTCGAGGCGCTTGCGTTTCTGAAAGAGTTGAACGAGGTAACGCATCGCGAGTGTCCGGGAACAATCATGATTGCGGAAGAATCGACTGCTTGGCCCATGGTCAGTCACCCCACGTACACCGGCGGGCTGGGTTTCGACTTTAAATGGAACATGGGCTGGATGCACGACACGCTGAAATACTTTCAAACTGATCCACTCTTTCGCGCCGGCAATCACAATGCTTTGACCTTTGGCCTGATCTACGCGTGGAGCGAAAACTTCATCCTGCCGCTGTCGCATGATGAAGTGGTCCATATGAAGGGGTCGCTGCTAAACAAAATGCCAGGCGACATATCACAGAAGTTTGCGAACCTGCGCGTGCTTTACGCCCTCATGTGGGCGCATCCGGGGAAGAAGTTGTTGTTCATGGGCGGCGAGTTTGGGCAGTGGCGCGAATGGACGGAAACGGAGAGCCTCGATTGGCACTTGATCGATGAACCGCTGCACAGCGGTTTGCAAAGCTTGCTGCGCGAACTTAACAGGATTTATCACAAGCACGGATGTTTGTGGGAAGCAGATGGTGAACCTGCGGGCTTTGCCTGGATTGACGTTGATAACGCGGCGCAGAACGTGATCGCGTTTCGCCGCATTTCACCATCCACTGGCGCGGAAATTATCTGCGTCTACAACCTTTCGGCGGTGCCGATTGAAAATTATCGTTTGGGATTACCGCGAGCAGGGAAGTACAAACATTTACTGAACAGTAATGCGGTGAACTATGGAGTCGTCTATAAAGGTCCAGCAAAACTAATCGCGGCTGAAGCGATTCCGAGCCATGGACTGCAATATTCAGCTGTAATTACGTTGCCGCCGCTGACGGGCTTGTGGTTTGAAGCGCCGGTGATGCGAACTAAGCCATAGCGCAGGTTGCGGAATGCGCACACTTCAAGTCCATGTGCTTGATGGGAATTAAACGGTGACCAAGCATATCAACGCCGGCTTGGCTCTGCTCGAGAACGATGTAGCCAATTAGGGGCTCAAACTTGCCATTCGCTGGATTCATGTCGACGAAAGCTACTTCGCTATGAACTGTTGGGAATCCTTCAATCTGAATCCGAACAGGCCCGCAAACTTCGCCAGTGAGAATCTCTTGGGTAGCCGTTTCCATTTGAATAGTTCTAGTGGACTCCAATTTACCCAACCGTTCTTTCCACGCTTTCGGAAGGACCATATGGGACGCGCCGGTATCTACTAATGCATCACATCGGAGAGTCTTTGACGCATCAGTCACGTTACCAATTCGAACCGAAGCAACTATTCTTCCCACATCCATATCCTTTTGACTCCTACAGGAAACTATACACCGCGACAAAGCGCCAGCGAACTCCATCAAGGGCCGGTTTCACTTGCATGAAAGACTTCTTGCTTGTGTGCAGAACTCCGAATCGCGGGGTAGAGACCGGATGCCGGCACTCAACCCTTTGGATTGCGCTGGCTTGACAGCGCTTTCTGCCGAGCGTCAAAAGCGGCGTCGAGCCGCCACACTCCAAAAAATTGGCGGCCCGCATCCGAGAGCGTCAGTTCTACAAAGCCCTTTCCCGCGTGCGCGCTACCGCCCCGTTTGACTCATGCTGTATCTTCCCATGCAAATGATCGACTGGATCGCAATTCGAAAACAGTTTCCCGTAACGGCGAACTTCGTTTACTTAAACACAGCCGCGGCTGGTCCATTGCCGCGCGCAACCAGCGACGCCGCGTCGGAATATTACCGTCTGATGATGAACGACGGCGACATTCACTGGGACGAGTGGCTGGCGCAGCGCGAAGAGGTGAGACGCAAGGTTGCGGCTCTCATCAATGCTGAACCGGATGAAGTGGCGCTCACGACAAACACATCAAGCGGGATGAACGTGATCATCGATGCGCTCGAGAATCACGGCGAAGTCATCTCTTGCGATTTGGAGTTCCCCGTTTCCACTTTGCCGTGGATGAACCGGCGCATTCCCATTCATCTGGTGAAATCGATTGAAGGCAAGGTCGAAACGCAGCAGGTTCGGGATGCGATGAACGTGCGCACCGGCGTAATCTCTCTGAGCCACGTGCAGTTTTCCAACGGGTTTCGCAGCGATCTGGAAGAATTGGGAAGTGCCAAGGGCGGACATGCGCTGGTAATAAATGCTGCGCAGTCGGCGGGAGCTTTTGCCATTGACGTGAAGCGCATGAAGATCGATGCCCTCTGTTCGACCGGCCACAAGTGGATGCTGTCGGGTTACGGCAGTGGTTTCGTTTATCTATCGTGTGAAGTAATGGCGGCTTCAAAGCCGCATGCGATTGGCTGGCTGAGTCTTCAGGATCCTTTCACGATGCGGAACGACGAAGCGCATTTGCGACATGATGCTGCCGCGCGCGCCGAACTGGGTTGTCCCCATTACGCGGGCATTTTTGCGATGGGCGCTTCAGTTGATTTGATTGGAGGTATCGGTATCCAGAACGTCGAAGCGCGCGCCCTGGAACTGAATCGTTATCTAACGGATCGCTTGATCGACTCTGGTTGGGAGGTGTTGTCACCAATTAGCGATGAGCGGACCCGCTCGGCACAGACGCTGGTTGCAGCGGACAATCCGGGTCAATTAGTGGCAAAACTTGCAAGCCAAAAAATAATCGTAACTGAAAAGCCCCAGGGCATTCGCGTGGCGACCGATTTCTTTAACAATGAAGCGGACATCGATAGATTAATTGAGGCGTTGTCTAGAGAAGACAACGCCGGATAGCGTCAATTTAATGCAGAAATAAAATTCAAACCCCAGTGCAGTCTTACCGCCGCGCCTTCTTCTTTGCTCGAGTTTTCCTCGCACTCGCTTTACGTGTCTTTCCCGAAACCTTATCGGTTGTTTCGTTTCGAAAGTATTCGCGCGCGAGCTTGATGAACGTTTCCATAATTGGCGATTCGTAGCCGCCTATTAGTTTTGCAATCCCCAGTTCCCAATTTATTTGCGCGCCTTCGATCCACCAGCGCACCAGTCGCCCTTTTGCGCACGCCTCGCTGACCGATTGCAGCGGCACAATTCCCACACCCATGTCCTCTTCAACCATCCGCCGTATGGCAGCTTGCCGGCTCAGCTCCATCGAGACGTGAAGCGACACACCGGCTTGCGCGAAGAATTGATCGATTAGTCGCCGTGTGTTTCCGCCCCGCTCGCCAAGAATGAGCTTTTCTCCCGCCAGGGTGTAAGCGCTAACAGTCTTTTGCTTCACTAGCCGGTGACGCGGCGACGCGATGGCCACCAGCTGATCCTGGCTCAGCCGCTCTGTGTGAATGCCGCGCGCTTCGACGGGTAAGGACACAAACGCCACATCCAACTCGCCATCCAGGACTTGACGCACCAACGCGTCACTGGTTCCAGACACCAAGGTTACATTCGCACCCGCATTCTGCCGGCGAACCTCCTGCAAGAGTTTCGGGAGGACATCGGTGGTTACCACAGCCGAGGCGCTGCCGATACGTAGACGCCCCCGTTGTGTTCCCGCTAATTCCGTAACTTCGTCGAGGGCCGCGTCGTGATCGCGCAGAATGTGCCGCGCGCGTTGCAGCAGTTGCTCGCCCGCTTCCGTCAACAAGACACGTCGTGGCGCGCGCACGAACAGTTTGACGCCCAGCTCGGTTTCGAGCTGGCGAATCTGCATGCTGATTGCAGCTTGCGTAATATGAACCCGCTGTGCGGCCGCAGTGAACGTGCCGGCATCAGCGATCGCCACAAAAGCCCTCAGTTGTCGTATTTCCATCAGTCTCCTCCGCTATCAGTCATCGTTATTGTAATAATAAAATGTTTTAGTTTCCATTATGGCTGGGCGTTTTTTAGAATTAGTACGTGCCGGCGTTGAAGATGACAAGCAAGAACCCACTACCGTTTCTGAAGGGCCCCTATTCGGGCTCGCGACGGGCGGTGGCAGGTGTGGATGGCGGCGGAACAAAGACCCAGGCAGTAATTCTCGATCTGAATTTACAGGTAGTTGGAGAGGGCATAGCCGGGCCCTCAAACCCCTTACGTGTTGGAATTGTTAAGGCCGCAGCAGCAGTTCGCGAGGCGGTTGACAAGGCGTGTGACGCTGCGCGACTGCGACGGACAGATCTGCTGGCGGCAGAAGTTGGTTTGGCGGGCGTTCGTCGTCTCGAGTTGCGGGCGCGCATGCACGACGCGCTTAAGAACATCAGCAGCGGCGAGGTCGAGGTAGTTGGCGACGCTGACATTGCGCTGTATGGCGCCACCGAAGGCGAGCCGGGATTGATCGTAATTGCCGGCACCGGCTCGATATGCTGTGGTATCAACGCGCGCGGTAAACAAGCTTGTGCGGGCGGTTGGGGACCGATTGCGGGCGACGAAGGCGGCGGCGCCTGGATCGCGCGACGCGGGTTACGCGCGATTGCGCATGCAACCGACGGTCGAGGGCCTGCTACTTCGCTCAGCCAGGCGGCTTGCACTTATTTTCATGTGACCAATCCGAACGACCTCTCGACCGCGATTTACACACCTTCGATTACTAACGAGTCGCTCGCCGGATTTGGAAAGTTTGTGATCCAGGCTGCGAAAGCAAAAGATCGAGTAGCGCGCGAAATTCTTATTGAGGCAGGCAAAGAACTCGGCGTGGCGGCAAACGCAGTAATTCACAACCTGAAACTCGAGGGGGAAATTTTTCCGGTTGGTTATGTTGGCGGTGTGTTCGCATCGAGCGGCGAGATGGTGCTGTCACACTTGCGTGCGGCGATACTTAAAACAGCCCCGCGCGCCAATTTGGTGCCGCCGAAATATCCACCCGCGCTTGCCGCCGCCAGAATGGCGCGCGCACGGCTTACAAATCTGGCGCTTGCCGTGTGAGACACCGAACACATGAAATCAAATAACTCGGTCGAGTTGCCAATAACCGAACAGGAAAATCCAAATACGCTTAACTTGAGCGACTTACCGCTGTCGGAAATTATGTCTCGGATAAACGACGAAGACAGTCTCGTCGCCCCGGCCGTTCGCCTGGTTCTGCCCGAAATTGAGAAAGCGATCAACGGGATCGTCGACAGATTGCGTAGAGGCGGCAGGCTTTTTTATATCGGCACCGGTACTTCGGGCCGCTTGGGCGTGCTGGACGCGGCCGAATGTCCGCCGACGTTTGGCGTGGCTCCGGAACTGGTCCAGGCAGTGATCGCAGGTGGCTACGACGCTTGTTACCGCGCAGTCGAAGCTTCGGAAGATGATGCTGAAGCGGGCAGTAACGATTTGCGCCGGCGCGGTTTTACCAAAGATGACGCGTTGGTGGGTATCGCTGCTTCCGGGAAAACTCCGTACACGGTAGGAGCGGTAAGTTATGCGAGAGAGCTAAGGGCATTCACCGTCGGTTTGACCTGTGTTCCCGGATCCTCGCTGACGAAAGCAGCGGAGATTGGCATTGTGACGCTCGTCGGACCGGAAGTGATCGCCGGCTCGACTCGACTCAAAGCAGGGACAGCACAAAAGCTGGTCCTTAACATGTTGTCGACCGCAACTCTGGTTAAGTTGGGTTATGTAACCGGCAATCGCATGACGAATTTACAGACTCGCAATGCAAAGCTTCGTGAGCGGGCCGTTCGGATATTGATGTCTGAGGCGAATCTGGATCAAAATGCGGCCACCGAAGCTTTGACGGTTGCGGGAGGTGAGCTCGAAACGGCATTGGTCATGACTAAAACCGGGCGAAAACTTGGCGCGGCGCGGGATGCCCTGCTTATTTCAAAGGGTGTAGTACAGCGAGCAATCGAAGAGCTGTCCAGAGACGGTTAAATCTTAATCTCGATAATGCGTGGCCGCGCTTTTGGGCCAGTTAACGAGATCAGTTATCGCCGGCATATTGCCAGGGATACGCTGTTGAATAAATTCGGTATCGTTAAAATGCTAATACATAATAAAGTCGAATCGTTGCATAGCATTGGTTGCACTCAACGTCGTGACTTGCGTCTGTTTCGGTGCGTTTAGCGTGCTGGCCCAGGCGCCTTCTCGATTGAGGAATTGTGACGCGCGCTGTCAAGCACATCACTAACAGATAACAATCACTTAATGAAACCCATCGATCTGGTTATCATCTTCGGGTACTTAATCGGAATAACGCTTTTTGGGGTTTGGTTTTCGCGCAAGCAGAAAACTACGCGTGATTACTTCCTCGGCGATCGCACCGTACCCTGGTGGGCGATTGCCGCCTCGATCGTCGCCACCGAAACTTCAACTATAACGTTTATCTCCGTGCCTGGAGTCGCTTTTGCACGCAACGGAAATTTTCAGTTTCTGCAACTCGTCTTAGGCTACATGCTTGGTCGAATTGTTGTTTCACTGCTGTTTATTCCGTCGTACTTTCGTGGCGAGCTGATGACGGTTTACCAGTTGCTCGAGCGTCGCTTTGGTGTGCGCACCAAGATGCTGGCTGCCTCGCTTTTTGTCATCATGCGCAATATTGCCGATGGCATTCGCCTGCTGCTGACTGCCTTTGTCCTGGCGGCTGTTTATACGGCATTTCAGCCTCAGGCGAACGCCGATACAATTGTTATCGGCTCGGTGGTTTTGTTAGGCGTAGTAATGATCGTCTTCACGTATTTCGGTGGTATGGAAGCGGTCATCTGGATCGAAGTGGTACAACTGGGGATCTATCTGGCCGGCGCGGCAATGGCGGGAATCGTGCTTATTTCGGCCATCAACGGCGGGTGGGGCCATGCCATAGCACTGGGCGGGCAGTATCACAAATTCAACTTCATCGACTTTGGCCTCCGGTATACCGAATACGTTTTCAAATTTCCCTTTACTGGAAGAACGTTCCAATTTTCACTGCCGGTTGACTTAACGAAGACGTACACGTTTTGGGCCGGACTCCTCGGCGGCTGCTTTTTGACGATGAGCACGCACGGAACGGATCAATATCTCGTGCAGCGCTACTTGTGCACTGATAAACCGCGCCGCGCTGCCGCGGCACTGCTTTCAAGCGGCGCAATCGTGCTCGCGCAGTTTATCGGATTTCTGTTTATTGGCGTGCTGTTGTTCGCGTTTTATGGACCACACAACGATCCGGCTTATACTACGCTGGCTTCCGGTGTCGCAACGCTGCCGATTGGCGGCACGTTCCAGACTGTAGGCGGCGACCGCGTATTTCCCGATTTCATTACACGATTCATGCCATCCGGTTTGTCTGGACTTGTAGTCGCGGCCATTTTTGCCGCAGCGCTTTCCTCATCATTAAACTCGATCGCAGCCACCGCGGTTAACGATCTCTACAAGCCGTTCCGCCCGCGTCGTGACGACCGTCACTATCTGCGAGTTTCGCATTGGCTGACGCTCGTCTGGGGAATCGTGCAGATTGCGGTTGCGCTATTCGCCATGCGCCAGAATCGCTCGGCGCTCGACCAGGCATTGTCAGTGGCTTCTTTGATTAATGGCCCGGTGCTCGGTGTTTTTTTAGTGGGAACGTTTTTGCGTAGGGTAAGCGAGCCGCCCGCTTTGTTGGGAATGTTGGCGAGCATTGTAATAATGCTCTACATCCGTTTCTGGACTCCGCTCGCGTGGACCTGGTATGTGCTTATTGGAAGTTTG